>NZ_ANBD01000076.1 GCF_000341005.1 Nocardiopsis alkaliphila YIM 80379
GCCGGGCATGGCCTGGATGGACCCAGTCTCCGGTGCCGTGGGCACCGCGGGCGAGGCGATCTTCCAGGCGCTTCCGCTGCTCTTCGCCATCGGAGTGGCCATCGGCTTCGCCCGGCGGGCCGACGGCTCCACCGCCTTGGCGGCGGTCGTCGGCTACCTGGTCTTCGACCGGGTCGCCACCTGGACGATGGCCACCTTCGATGGCCCCCAGGGTGATCTGGGCTCCCAGGTCACCGCCTATCCGTTGGCGGTCGATCCGGTGACCCGCGAACCGCTCACCGACCCCGAGTCGGTCAACGCGGTCGCCCCGGTCATCGACCACGCGGTCAAGAATCCAACCGACGTGCTCGGTGGTATCGCCATGGGTCTGCTCGCCGCCGTGCTGTGGCAGCGCTACCACCGCATCGAACTGCCCACCTGGCTGGGGTTCTTCGGCGGTCGACGCTTCGTGCCGATCGTCACCGCGGTGGTCGGCCTGCTCATGGGTGTGGCCCAGGGCCTGATCTGGCCGATCGTCGGTATGTGGATCCAGAACCTGGGAGAGGCCATCATCGGCGCGGGCGCGCTGGGCGCCGGGGTCTATGGGGTCGTCAACCGCGTCCTGTTGCCCATGGGCCTGCACCACGTGGTGAACTCGTTCATCTGGTTCGTTTCCGGCAGCCACACGGCGGAGGACGGAAGCGTCACGCACGGAGAGATCACCCGCTACTTCGCGGGTGACCCGGACGCCGGCGGCATGTTGTCCGGTTTCTTCCCGGTTTTGATGTTCGGCCTGCCCGGGGCGGCCCTGGCGATGTGGTTGGCGGCCTCTCCGGCGCGCCGAGCCCAGATCGGTTCGATCATGATCCCGGCCGCGTTGACCGCTTTCGCCACGGGCATCACCGAGCCGGTGGAGTTCGCGTTCATCTTCGTGGCCCCGCTGCTGTTCGGTGTGCACATCGTGCTCACCGGTGTCTCCATGGCCGTACTGAACGCTCTCGACGTGCAGTTGGGCTTCGGCTTCTCGGCCGGTCTGATCGACCTGTTGCTCAACGCCACCAAGGACAACACCCAAGGGTTGGGGATCCTGCTCCTCTTCGGCCTGTTGTACTTCGTGGTCTACTTCGGGATCTTCTACCTGCTCATCACCAGGTTGAACATCCCGACCCCGGGTCGAGAGAGCGATCCGGAGGAGAACGTGGCCGCGCACACCACCTCGGCCGCCCACGAGGACGGCACCGGGGACGGGCCACCGGAGGCGAAGAAGGGAAGTGGCGAGGCGCCCGATCGCTCCGACTGATCGGTCGTCCAGGGTGCCCCGAACGGCCTCCGGGGCACCCGTTCGGCGTCGACCCTGGCGTGTGTGGTGCGTCACCTCCTAAGCTCGGCTCAGATTCGTGAGCGTGCCTGTGTGAGGCACGCCAGACTCGAGGGCTCGGAGGGTTCATGGCGGACAAGGCTGAGGCGATCGTCGCGGGACTGGGCGGCGCGGCCAACATCGAGGACATCGAAGCCTGCATCACCCGGCTGCGCACGGAAGTGGCCGATCCCGGCCTGGTTCAGGAGAAGGCCCTTCGGGCGGCGGGCGCCCACGGTGTACTGGTCTCCGGACGAGTCGTCCAGGTCGTGGTCGGACCGGAGGCGGACAGTCTCACCGACGACATCCAGGACCTGCTGGAGTGATGAGGGGAGCCGGGCGGAAGGAGAAACCGGGCCTTTCGCCCCTTTTGGTCGACGTGAACCCGGATTAACTCCTGCCCGGAGGGAAGATCTCCCACATGCCAGATGCCAACGGTGCGCTACGCGTACTCTCCCCTGTCACCGGAACGGCCATGTCCCTGGACTCCGTGCCAGATCCGGTGTTCTCCCAGGGCATGGTCGGCCCCGGACTGGCCGTTCACCCCGAACCCGGTCAGGAGGGCGGCCAGGAGGCCCGACAGGAGGCGGTCGCCCCCATCTCCGGGACCCTGGTCAAGCTCCACCCCCACGCATACGTGGTGATGGCACCCGACAATCGGCGTGGTGTCCTCGTCCACCTGGGCATCGACACCGTCCAACTCGCGGGGGAGGGGTTCACCCTTCTCGTCGAAGAAGGCGCCGAGGTCGTCGCGGGCACTCCCTTGATCGACTGGTCGCCGGGGATGGTCGCCTCCCTCGGTAGACCCTCCGTGGTGCCGGTGGTGGCTCTGGACACCACCCCCGAGGCCCTGAGCGGACACACACGGGGCGCGGTCGATACCGGTGATGAACTCTTCGTGTGGAATCCGGACGTGACCGGGCTTCCCTGAGCCCGAAACCGAGCGGGGTGTTTCCTTCGTAGTGAACCCGCCTGACCTCGGGGCGGGATAGTCTCCGGACGCACCCAGTGTCCCGCCGGAAGACGAAGCCCACATGAAACCGCACGCCCTGGTCCCGGTCTGCGCAGGCATGGCCCTGCTGATCGCCGCATGCAATACGTCCCCCGAGGAGGTGGACACTTCGCCTGGAGAAGACGAACGGACACCGGGCGCCTCGGCCGAGCCCTTCGAACCGGTCCTGGCCCCACGCCTGCTGGCCGAGATGGACCTGGACGACAAGATCGGTCAACTCCTCGTACTCACCGCCCAGGGTACGGTGGCCGCCGACAACGCCTCGTTGATCGAGGCCCACCGCCCTGGCGGACTCATCTACTTCGACGCCAATCTCGACGACGCCGAGCAGATCGCCGAGTTGTCGTCGGGGGTCCAGGACCTGGCCTCGGAGCAGGGTCAAGGGGTCCCCCTGTTCCTCGGCATCGACCAGGAACAGGGCCGGGTCGTGCGGATGCCGGTGGGGACACACTTCCCCGACGCCATGGCGGTCGGCGCCACCGGTGACACCGACCTGGCCGCATTGCGCGCCGCCACCACCGCCGCCGAACTGACCTCGGTGGGTATCAACCTGAACTACGCGCCCGACGCCGACGTCAACACCGACCCGAACAACCCGGTGATCGGGATCCGTTCCTTCGGTTCGGACCCTGAACGGGTGTCGGAGATGGTGCTGGCCGAGGCCGCCGCCTACTCCGAGAACGGTGTGGTGCCGGTGGCCAAGCACTTCCCCGGACACGGGGACACCGACGTGGACAGCCACACCGGCCTGCCCGTCATCGACCTGGACCGGCGGACGTGGGAGGCCGAACACCTACCGCCCTTCCGAGCCGCGGTCGAAGCGGGTGTGGACTCGATCATGACCGCGCACGTGCTCATGCCGGGGCTGGACGATGACGCGGACCCGGATCCGGCCACGCTCTCCCCGGCGATCATCGATGGCATCCTTCGTGGGGAACTCGGTTACGACGGGGTGGTCACCACCGACGCCCTCAACATGGAGGGCGTGCGTCAACGCCACTCCGATGGAGAGATCGCCGTCCGAGTGATCGAAGCGGGCGTGGACCAGCTCCTCATGCCACCGGACCCGGCCGGTGCGGTATCCGCCATCCGAGAGGCGGTCGAAAGCGGACGAATCGATGAGGAACGCATCGACGAGTCGGTACTCAGGGTACTGACGCTCAAGGAGAAGCGGGGCATCCTGGAACGCGAGGGCATCGACCCGGCGGCGGCCGCTCAGACCATGGACGACCCCGAGCACGCCGAAGCCGCCCAACGGGTGGCCGACGCCTCGGTCACCCTCGTGCGCAATGAGAACGGCCTCCTGCCACTCGACGAGGGCACGAACGTGCGTGTGGTCGGGGTGGGCTCCGAAAGCCTGGCCCGGGCCCTGACCGACGTCGGCCTGAACGTGGTGGACAGCGGGGAGGACGTGCTCGTGGTGGGCACGGAGGATGCTCGTGGTTCCACCGAACAGCAGGCCCTGGTCGCCGGTGGCCGGAGCGCGGGCACCCCGGTAGTGGCGGTCGCCCAGGGCGGCCCTTACGACCTGGAAGCGTTCCCGGAGGTCGAGGGCTACCTCGCCCTGTATTCCGCCGTGGAGGTCTCTCGTGTGGCGGCGGCCAGGGTGATCTCCGGGCAGGTGGAGCCTTCCGGAACCCTGCCGGTGGACATTCCCGGGGTCGACGTGAGCGCCGGAACCGGTCTGGGCTACTGATGGTGCGCGCGTCCGGCGAAGATTGAGGCGGGCGGGGAATGGGAAGAACCGTTCCCCGCCCGGCCCGTCGGATCACCGACGGGCCGGGCGGTGGTCCCCATGGCGATCACCGAAGGAGGCGATCGAATGAAGCCCACTCGACGAGGGGTCATCTCCGACTGGGGCGGCGTGCTCACTCCGCCGCTGGTCGACGGTATCCAGGCCTGGCTCCAAGCCGATCGGATCGACATCGAGCACTACTACGAGGTCATGCGGCCCTACTTCGATGGCAGCCTGCCCGACAACCCCGTACACGCCCTGGAACGCGGTGAGGTCGACACCGCCGAGTTCGAGCGTGACCTGGCCGCTCTGTTGCGTTCCACCCACGGAGGTCCGATCCGAGCCGAAGGGCTCATCCAGCGCATGTTCGCGAGCTTCGAGCCGGTCCACGGCATGTACGAGACCCTGCGCGCGGCGAGGAACGCCGGACACGCCACGGCGCTGCTGTCCAACTCCTGGGGCAACGGCTACCCGCGCGAGCACCTGGAGTCCACCTTCGACACCCTGGTCATCTCCGGTGAAGTGGGTATGCGCAAACCCGAGGAACGCATCTACCTGTACACCTGTCGGAGCCTGGGCCTGGACCCCGAGGACTGCGTGTTCATCGACGACCTCGAACACAACGTCGCCACCGCCGAATCCCTCGGCATGTCCGGTATCCTGCACACCGACGTCGACAGCACCAGGGAGGCGCTCTCCCTCTTGCTGGCCCCCTCCGACGAACGTCAACCGGCCTGACCTCCATCGAGGCTCGGGTCCGGTCGCCTCGGGTCCTTTGCCAGACTCCTAGGGAACCCGACCGTGCCTTGGAGCCTTCGATGTACGTCTTCTTGCCCAGTACCGTTCCCGCCCTGGCGGCCCTCCTGGAGGAGGGCCGCGTGGAGGGTACTCCCCTGACCGCCTTCGTGGCCGACCCGGGGGTCGAGGGGGACTCCGAGGAGGCCGAGTACGCGGCCATGTACGCGGCGGCGGAGGAGTCGCTGCGGATGCTGGCGGCGGACCCCGAGGCGCCCCGCCGTCGTGTGGTCCTGGCCGCGGAGATGCCCGACCGGATCATCGAGCACCGGGCCCACCAAGGCGAAGGCGTGGCCCGGGTGAGCGTTCTGGGGGCCATTCCCTACAAGAAGCTCAAATCGGTCCACGTGGACGACGTCGACGCCGCGGAGGACGTCGCCGAGGCGGTCGAGGACCCCGCTTCCGAGGCGGTGGAGGGGCACGAACTCATGTGGTTCGCGGTCCAGGAACTGCGTTACCTCGTCGAGGAGGCCCGCCGTTGACGTACGGCCGCCGAGGGCTTGGCCGGCTTCGGACTCCATTTCCCGCTTCAAACGCCCATCCGGCACAATGGAGACGTCCCAAAAGCCGCTAACGCCGAGGAGTCAGCCATCAGCCGCCTGGTGCTATGGAACGTCGACCTCACCCTCCTCGACGTCGGTCAGGTCATGCGGGCCGCCTACGCCGAGGCCTTCGAGAAGGTCACCGGTGAACCGCTGGTCTACCTGACGTCCGCAGCGGGGCGCACTGACTCGGAGATGTTCTTCGAGTTCTGCGCTCGCAACTACGTCGACTTCGAAGCGGACACCGACACCCTGGCCGAGTTCCTGGCCGCCCTGGAGAAGGCCTTCGTGGCTCGGAGCGATCAGTTGCCCGCCAAGGGGAGGCTCATGTCCGGCGCCGCCGCCTCGCTGGCCGCGGTGGCCTCCATGCCGGGTACCGTCCAGACCGTGGTCAGCGGTAGCACCCGTGCCACCGCCACCGCCAAGCTGGTGGCCTTCGGACTGGATACGCACCTCAACCTGGCCGTGGGCGGGTTCGGCTCGGTGAACTACCCCAAGGCGAGCCTGATCCAGTCGATCCGACTACATGCTGCGGGGGAGGGTGGCCGGGCCTACGCCGAGCAGGAGACGGTGTTCATCTCCAGCTCGGTTCCGGACGTGCGTGCCGCCCTGATCGGTGGGGCGACCCCGATCGCGGTGCTCAACGACTCGGCCACCGAGGGCCAACTCCGTGACGCGGGGGCGCGGATCGTTCTTCCGGACCTGAGCGACCCCAGGGCCGTGATGACCGCCGTCCACCAGGCGACCGACTGAGCGGGGCGTGACGCCGGGCACTCGATGCCCTCGCCTTGTTCGCCACAGACCCCCGACAGACGCTTATGACGAGGCCCTCGCGGGTAGCCGATGGTTCGACCGCAGTCCGCATCGTGCTGCGGAAGATGGGTCTACCGTCTTGGTAACCATCAACCCGAACGCCCAAAAGGTAACTTCTCGATAGCGAAAGTGAGTTTCGTCGACGAGAGGGTCGTGTTCCCGTGCGTCTGGTAGCGGACCGTCGCAATCCGTTCTCAACGGTGGGTAATCACCTTGTAACGGTGTTGGTCCTGTCTCTGAACGCGAAAACCAGTAGCCTGGTCGCGACTCCCACTGCGGTGGGGGCCGGGGCGTCCCGTGCGCGGGTGCCTTCGAGGTGGGAACAAAGGAGTTCCACGGCCTCGCTTCATGTCACCTGTGCGCACAGGTACAACCCGACCATCGCCAATCGTGAGTCCCTTGCGGCCCAAGGGCTTCACGGGAAATCACAACCCAGCACAGAAGTTCACGAGTCAGACGAGTCCATCGGCCCACCCGTCGACACGTCACATGACCGGGTGTTCTTCGAAGCGCTCGTGCGACGTTGCTCACAAAGGAGTGAGAGATCCCTATGTCCGGGCAGTCCGACGTCATTCTCCAGAAGCTGCTCAATGACGCAGCCTCCCGGTGGAATCCCGGGACGCGGTTGAGTCCCGAATCCGCCGACGCGATTCGCGGCTTCCTCCCCCTCTACTACCGCCACACGGACCCAGAAGAGATCAGCGACCGCAGCCCAGAACAGATCTGCGGCATCGCAGAGGCGCACCGTTCCTTCGGTGCCGAGCGGACTCCGGGCCGGGCCAAGGTTCGGGTCCACACCCCCGACCTCGAACGGGACGGCTGGGAACAACAGACCAGCATCGTCGAGATCGTCACCGACAACGCACCCTTCCTGGTCTCGTCCGTGACCATGGCCCTGGCCGACCTCCACGCCGGGGTGCGACTCGTCATCCACCCGCAGATGAGCGTAGGACGTGACCTGTCGGGACGGCTGACCGAGATCGACCCGGAGATCGGGGGCGATGGCCTGCTGCCGCTCGACGAGTCATGGATGCACATCGAGATCGACCGACAGAGCGACCCCGAGCGGGTCAAGGAGATCACCCACCGCTTGGAGACGGTCCTCGGCGACGTCCGTCAGGTGCACGAGGACTCGGCCAAGATGAGCGAGCAGGTCCTCAGGATCGCCAAGGACCTCTCCACCCACACCGACCACGTGGTCTCCGGTGGTGTCGACCCCCGCGAGCTCGGTGAGAGCGTGGACTTCTTGGGCTGGATCGCCGATCGCCACTTCACCTTCATGGGGTATCGCGAGTACGCCCTGACCACCGACGCCGACGGCAACGACACCCTGCGTCCCGAGCCCGGTACCGGCCTGGGCATCCTGCGCATGGACTCCTCCGCCTCCACCAGTTTCGCGGCGTTGCCCCCGGAGATCCGTGCCAAGGCCCGAGAGCCCTACGTCTTGGTGCTCACCAAGGCCAACTCTCGATCCACCGTCCACCGCCCCGAGTACCTGGACTACATCGGCGTCAAGAAGTTCGACGCCCAGGGCAACATCGTCGGCGAACGCCGTTTCCTCGGCCTGTTCACTTCCCGGGCCGGCACCACCAGCATCGGTGAGGTGCCCATCTTGCGCCGCAAGCAGGCCGACGTGCTCGCCCAAGCGGGTTTCGAAGCAGACAGCTACGATGGCAAGGACCTCATCGAACTCTTGGAGACCTTCCCCCGAGAAGAACTCCTCCAAATCCCCGTCGGTGAGCTCTACGGCATCGTCCGCGGGGTCCTGCGCCTGCGCGAACGCCGCGGCACCAAACTGTTCATGCGCCGGGACCCCTACGGGGGCCGCTACATGTCCTGCTTCGTGTACATGCCGCGCGATCAGTACAGCACCCGGGTGCGTCTGGACATCCAGAAGGTTCTCGCCGACGCCTTCCAGGACGCCACGATGGACCACAACGTGCTGATCGGCGCCGCCCCGTTGGCACGCCTGTACCTGGTCGCCCGAGCCCGGCACGGACAGACCCTGCCCGACATCGACCAGGTCGCCCTGGAGGAGAAGGTCCGCCAGGTCGCCCGCTCCTGGGACCTGGACTTCGACGACGCGCTCGTGGAGGAGTTCGGTCCCACCCGTGCCACCACGCTCAAGGAACGCTACGGTTCCGGCCTCACCGAGACCTACAAGGTCGACAACAGCCCCACCACGGCGGCCAAGGACGTCGCGCGCATCGAAGAGCTGGTGAAGCGCCTCCCGGTCGACGAACGCAGCGGTGAGTTCTCCGCCGCGCTCTACCGGGCCGAGGAGAACCAGGTCTCGGCCTGGCGCTTCCGTCTGGTTCGTCTCGACGAGCCCCTCTCCCTCTCCCAGGTCCTGCCGGTCTTGGAGCACCTCGGCGTCGAGGTGGTGGACGAACGTCCCTACTCCCTCGACATCGAGCACGTGGGCAAGGTCTGGATCTACGACTTCGGCCTGGGTGAGTTCCCCCCGTCCGACCTGCCGCACACCCGTATGAGGTTTCTCTTCGAGGAGGCCTTCGACGCCTCCTGGCGTGGCCGGACCGAGTCCGACCGGATCAACGCCCTGGTGGTCCGGGCCGGCCTCGACTGGCGTCGACTGACCGTCCTGCGCGCCTACGGCAAGTACCTGCGTCAGACCGGGTCCGCCTTCACCCCGGACTACCTGGCCGACGTTCTGGTCACCAATGTCGGGATCACCAACTTGCTGATGGAGCTCTTCGAGGCCCGTTTCGACCCCGACCAGCCCGACGAGGGACGCACCGATCGGGTCGACGCGTTGGCCGACAAGATCGAGACCGAGCTGGAGGGCGTGGCCAGTCTGGACCACGACCGCATCCTGCGCTCGTTCCTCGCCGTCGTCCAGGCCACCTTGCGCACCAACCACTATCAGCACGGCTCCGAAGAGCGGTTGACCTTCAAGCTCAACCCGCAGCGGATCCCGGACCTGCCGCAGCCGCGGCCCCGGTTCGAGATGTACGTCTACTCACCGCGCGTGGAGGGCGTCCACCTGCGCTTCGGTTCCGTCGCCCGCGGTGGCCTGCGCTGGTCCGACCGGTTCGAGGACTTTCGCACCGAGATCCTCGGCCTGGTCAAGGCCCAGATGGTCAAGAACTCCGTCATCGTGCCCAGCGGTGCCAAGGGCGGATTCGTCTGCAAGCGCCTGCCCGCCGAGGGTGGTCGTGAAGAGATGATGGCCGAGGTCGTCTCCTGCTACAAGCAGTTCATCAGTGGCCTGCTGGACGTCACCGACAACCTCGTCGAGAATCGGGTCGTCCACCCCGAACGCACCGTCCTGCACGATGACGACGACTACTACCTGGTCGTGGCGGCCGACAAGGGCACCGCGACCTTCTCCGACATCGCCAACGGCATCTCCGCCGAACGCGACTTCTGGCTCGGCGACGCCTTCGCCAGTGGTGGGTCGGTCGGCTACGACCACAAGGGCATGGGCATCACCGCTCGGGGCGCGTGGGAGTCGGTCAAGTATCACTTCCGTGAGATGGGCGTGAACGTCCAAGAAGAGCCCTTCACCACCGTCGGTATCGGTGACATGTCCGGTGACGTGTTCGGTAACGGGATGCTGTTGTCGAAGCGGATCAAGCTGGTGGCGGCCTTCGACCACCGCCACGTCTTCCTCGACCCGGACCCCGACCCGCAGACCTCCTGGGAGGAGCGTGAGCGCCTGTTCCGACTGCCCCGTAGCACCTGGGAGGACTACTCCGTCGACCTTCTCTCCAAGGGCGGCGGTGTGCACTCGCGCTCGGCGAAGTCGGTCCCGATCAGCCCGCAGGTCCGTGAAGTCCTCGGTATCGACGACGACGTCACCGAACTCACCCCGGACGCACTCATCCGACACGTCCTGACCGCCCCGGTGGACCTGCTCTGGAATGGCGGTATCGGTACCTACGTCAAGGGCAGCGCCCAGAGCCACGCCGAGGTCGGAGACAAGGCCAACGATCAGGTGCGTGTGGACGCCACGGAGTTGCGGGTGAAGGTGATCGGCGAGGGCGGAAATCTGGGCATGACCCAACCCGCCCGCATCGAGTTCGCGCGCAACGGTGGTCGCAACAACGCCGACTTCATCGACAACTCCGCCGGTGTGGACACCTCCGACCACGAGGTCAACATCAAGATCATGCTCGACCGTGAGGTGCGGGCGGGCAAGCTGGGCAAGGACGAACGCGACCGATTGTTCATCGACATGACCGACGAGGTCGCTTCGTTGGTCTTGGACAACAACTACGCCCAGAACACGGTGCTGGCCGCCGCACGCAAGCAGAGCCACGAGATGCTGCACGTCCACGGCCGTTACATGCGTCATCTGGAGCGCAGCAAGCTCCTCAAGCGCAAGTTGGAGGACCTGCCCTCCGACAAGGCGATCGCCGAGCGCCGCGCCGCGGGCAAGGGGCTGACCAGCCCCGAGTTCGCCACACTGCTCTCCTACACCAAGATCAGCCTCAAGGACCAGATCGCGCTATCGGACCTGGCCGAGGACCCCTACCTGTCGTCGGCCCTGATCGACTACTTCCCGACGCCGCTGCGCTCGGAGCGTTTCGCGGACGAGGTGGCCTCACACCCGTTGCGCAGGGAGATCATCGTCAACCAGGTGACCAACCAGATGGTCAACCGGTCCGGGATCACCTACGCGTTCCGTCTCAACGAGGAGTTGGGCTCCGGTGCCGCCGACATCGCCCGCGCCTACCTGGTGACCCAGGAGGTGCTCGGCCTACGAGAGCTGTGGGGGCAGATCGAGGCGCTCGAGCACGAGATCTCCGTGGACAGCCAACTCGTCCTGTTGTTGGAGGCCCGCAAACTCGCCGAGCGTTCCGCGCGCTGGCTGCTGCGCAACCGCACCTTCCCCTTCGACCTCAGCACCGAGATCGGATTCTTCGCGGCCGGGGTGGGTGAGGTGTTGCCACAGCTCGTCGACCTGCTGCACGGTCGGGACCGGGAAGCCTTCGAGGAACGCCGTGATCGGTACGTCTCCCAGGGGGTACCCGCCGAACTCGCCGAACGGGTCGCCGTCATGGTGCCCGCCTACTCCACCCTGGACCTGGTGGAGATCGCCCATCGCACCGGCCGACCGGTGGGCGAGGTGGCCTCGCTCTACTTCGCACTGGCCGATCGATTCAACATCAGCTGGTGGCGGGAGCGGATCATCGACCTGCCCCGTGACGACCGCTGGGCGACCATGGCCCGTTCCGCGTTGCGCGACGACCTGTACGCCGCGCACGCGGACCTGACCGGGCGGGTCCTGGAGTCCGGAGGGAGCGGCTCCGACACCGAGCTCATCGACCGGTGGACCGAGGAGAACGAGGCGGCCGTCGAACGGGCCGGCATCACCCTGTCCGAGATCCAGGAGAACGAGCGCTTCGACCTGGCCACCCTGTCCGTGGCCCTGCGGTCGTTCCGCTCCCTGGTCGACTAGGCGGTGTTCGTTCCCCTCCTTGGCTTGGCTTCGAAGCGTGTTCGGGGGCCTGGGAGCCAGGGAGTCGGGCTGTAGCGAACACGGCGTCCTCGTGTACGCCCGCCGCTCGTTCCTCGTTCGCGGCTTTACTCGTCTNGGTGTTGAAACGAACCCGGCCCGACGGTGCCGGAACGGGCGCCCCGTGGGGCCGAGTGCTGGGCGAGGACGTGGAAGAGGAGGGGCGCACGAAGCATTCCGTGCGCCCCTCGCCCTTTTCCTGGGTCCTACACTGGGTCCGTGGCAGAACTGGACCCAGCAGAGAAGATCAAGGAACTCGCGGCGACCCTGGCGAGTGTGACCGCCGTGTTGGACCTGGAGGCGATGCGGACGCAGATCGCCGAACTGCGCGAGCAGTCCGCCGACCCCGACCTGTGGTCGGACCAGGACAACGCGCAGAAGGTGACGCGTCGGCTCTCAACCCTGGAGTCCATGGTCAACAAGGTCAATGGTATCGAGCAGCGTTTGGAGGACCTCGGAGTCCTCTACGAGCTCGCCGAGGGCGAGGACGACCCCGATACCAGGGCCGAGGCCGACCGTGAGCTCGAACAGCTCCGCAAGGACATCGGTGAACTGGAGGTACGCACCCTCCTCAACGGTCCGCACGACGAGAGCGAGGCCATCGTCACCATCAACTCCCAGGCGGGTGGCGTGGACGCCGCCGACTGGGCTCAGATGTTGCAGCGCATGTACCTGCGCTGGGCCGAGCGCCAGGGCTATCCCACGGAGGTCTACGAAACCTCCTACGCGGAGGAGGCCGGCATCAAGTCGACCTCGTTCGCGGTGAAGGCACCCTTCGCCTACGGCACCCTGCGCGGTGAACACGGCACCCATCGTTTGGTGCGCATCTCGCCGTTCGACAACCAGAACCGGCGCCAGACCTCGTTCGCGGGTGTGGACGTGGTGCCGATGGTGGAGCAGAGCGACCACATCGACATCGATGACAGTGAGCTGCGGGTGGACGTGTACCGCTCCAGCGGCCCCGGTGGCCAGGGCGTGAACACCACCGACTCCGCGGTGCGTATCACCCACCTGCCGACCGGCATCGTGGTGTCCTGTCAGAACGAGCGGTCCCAGTTGCAGAACAAGGCGACCGCGATGTCGATGCTCCAGGCCAAGTTGTTGGCGCGCAAACGCGAGGAGGAGCAGGCGGCCCTGGACGAGATCCGCGGTGACTCGGTGAGCAGTTGGGGCACCCAGATGCGCAACTACGTCCTGCACCCGTACCAGAGCGTCAAGGACGTGCGCACCGGTCTGGAGAGCGGCAATCCCAGCGCTGTGCTCGACGGTGAGATCGAAGCGTTCATCGACGCGGAGATCCGCTGGATGCGCAGCAAGGAGAAAGCCGAGTAGCAGAGAGCCGGCGGGCCCTCATTTCGAGGTGGGGGCGCGTTCGGTGGTGGCCTCTTCACCCCGGGTCGCGAACGTGGGCGATCCCGGGGTGATGTGTCCCAAAGGTGATGCCCACGACTCCGCAGTTTTACCGAAACTGCTATATGTGAACGTTATCGTTGGTTGACACCTCCGATATGCTCGTGGCTGTTGTCCGACGGTGCACTGATCTCCATGGATCTTCTGGGCGCGACAGGACCTGGACAATCCGGGCCGCCGTCCCCTCTAAACTGTCGGTTGGCCATGCGGCCGGTACGATCCCGTGCGGAGTGCCTCCGCCGGGCACCCATACCTTCGAGAGCCTTGTGATGTGCCTGTGATCCACTTCGATAACGTCACCAAGCAGTACCCGACTCAGAAGCGCCCCGCGCTCGACGGTGTTTCCATCGACGTGGACAAGAGCGAGTTCGTCTTCCTGGTCGGCCCGTCCGGTTCTGGAAAGTCGACCTTCCTGCGCTTGGTGCTCAAGGAGGAGAAGCCCGACCAGGGTCGCGTGCACGTCGCCGGCAAGGACCTGGCCAAGCTGTCCAATTGGAAGGTCCCCCACCTTCGCCGTCGTATCGGCTGTGTGTTCCAGGACTTCCGCCTGCTGCCGAACAAGAACGTCTTCGAGAACGTCGCCTTCGCCTTGGAGGTCATCGGTAAGCCCCGGCGGTTCATCAAGAAGGTCGTGCCCGAGGTCGTCGAGCTGGTCGGTCTCGAAGGCAAGGCCGGGCGGATGCCCGGAGAGCTCTCCGGTGGTGAGCAGCAGCGCGTGGCCATCGCTCGCGCCTTCGTCAACCGCCCGCAGATCCTGCTGGCCGACGAACCCACCGGAAACATCGACCCGGCGACCTCCATCGGCATCATGAAGGTGCTGGACCGAATCAACCGCACGGGAACGACCGTCGTCATGGCGACGCACGACGCCGCCATCGTCGACTCGATGCGCAAGCGTGTGATCGAGCTTGAAGAGGGCGTGGTGGTCCGCGACCAGATGAGCGGCGTTTACGGCCAGGCCTACTGACTCCTGGTACTTTCGTCGCCACGTCTCGGCCGGCGCGACCGCGAGAGCACCGGCACGGTGAAGCCCCGAAGGATGGACCTTTAACAGATCATGCGAGCACAATTCGTTCTCTCCGAGACGTGGATCGGCCTGCGTCGCAACCTGACGATGACCATCGCCGTCATCACGACGGTGGCCATCTCTCTCGCCTTGTTCGGTGCCGGTCTGCTGGTCAACCAGCAGGTCTCCGAGATGCGCAATTACTGGGATCAGCGGATCACGCTGACCATCTACATGTGCAACGAGATCTCGCCGACCACGGCCTGCCAGGAGAACGGCGCCGCGACTCCGGAGGACCGCGCCGCCCTGGAGCAGCAGTTGGACTCGCTCGCCGAGGTCGACAGCTATCGTTACTTGACCGCCGCCGAGGCCTGGCAGGATTTCCAGGAGCGCATCGGTTCCTCCAACGAGGCGCTCGCCGAGGCGGCCCAGGAAGGTGACATCCCGGACAACTACCGGGTGCAGCTCACCGACCCGGACCACTACGACGCGGTGCGCGCGGCCGTGGACGGGGCCGACGGCGTCGACTCCGTCTCCAACGATCAGCGCGTGCTCGAACAGTTCTTCGGACTGTTGGACGGTCTCAAGTGGGCCGCCCTGATGGTCGCGCTCGTGCAGTTGGGCGCGGCCGCCCTGCTCATCGGAAACACCATCCGCCTGTCGGCCTACAGCCGCCGTCGAGAGACGGGCATCATGCGACTGGTCGGTGCGTCGAACTTCTACATCCAGCTGCCCTTCCTCCTTGAGGGCGCCATCGCCGGTTTCCTCGGTGGCGTGATCGCCTCCGGGTTCATCGTGGCCACCAGGTTCACGCTGCTCACCCAGATCGAGGACTGGTTCCAGTTCGACGTGGCCTTGGGCGCGGGTTCGTTGATGTACGTCATCGGTGTCTCGATGATCCTTGGTGTGCTTCTGTGCACCGTGACCTCGTTCCTCACCCTGCGCCGTTACCTGAAGGTCTGACGGCTCCACCGTCGAAAGGACGGGCGCGGGGCACCGGGGGGCGACTGGCCCCCCGGACGTACGAAGGGATAACTCCGTGGCCAAGGAAACCGGGCGCAAGCAGATCGCCCAGAACCGTCGGGCGCGGCACGACTACCACATCGACGAGACCTATGAGGCGGGCCTGGTCTTGACCGGAACCGAAGTCAAGTCGCTGCGTGAGGGGCGTGCCTCCCTCGTCGATGGCTTCGCGCACGTCCACGACAACGAGGTGTGGCTCGAAGGTGTGCACATCCCCGAGTACTCGCAGGGCACCTGGACCAACCACTCTGCTCGTAGATCACGTAAGCTACTCCTGCACCGCGAACAGATCTCCCGGCTCATCGGTAAGACCCGGGAGCCAGGGCGCACGCTGGTCCCGTTGTCCCTGTACTTCAGTGATGGTCGGGCCAAGGTCGAGATCGCCCTGGCGCGTGGTAAGCGTGAGTACGACAAGCGCCACGCCATCGCCGAGCGTGAGGCCAAGCGTGACATGGAGCGCGCGCTTCGCCGTCGGCGGTAGCAATTTTTCCGTTGAGGCGCCTGAAAGGAACACACAAGGTGTCCCCCCGTCCCCTCGGCCGCAGGATCGCGGCCGCCAGCAGCGGCCTGATCGTCGCCCTGACCCTCGCGGCGTGTACGACCCACCCCAGCCCGGAGGTGGCCGTCAGGTCCTTCCTGCTCTCCTGGCAGGACGGGAACCACGCCGAGGCCGCCCGCTTCACCAACGGTGATCCGGCACAGGTCGAGGCGGCGCTCACGGACGTACACGAACAACTCGACCTGGCCTCGCTCCGGTTCGACCTGGGGCCCATCTCCCATGAGGGTGACCGGGCCACCGCCGAGTTCGAGGTCAACGCCGACCTGGGCATCGGGGACCCGATGTGGAGCTACACCGGGCGAATGCCGCTCACGAACGGGCCCGAAGGCTGGCGGATCGACTGGTCGCTCAGTGTCATCCATCCCGATCTCGATGAGGGCGAACGACTCGCCGTCAGTTACGAGATCGAGGAACGCGGGCAGATCCTCGACCGGGAGGGCGAGCCCCTGGTCTCGGCGGACAGCGTTACGGCCTTCGGTGTGCTGCCCGCGGAGATGGACGACAAGGACGCCGGCGTCACCGAACTCGCCGAACTCCTCGATGAGGACCCCGACCCGCTGCTCAACCGGGTTCGTTCCGCTCCGCCCGAGCAGTTCCAGCCACTCGTGCTGATGCGTGAGGACAGTGTGGACTCCGCTCTGCTTCGTGAGGCGGGCAAGATCTCCGGGGTACGGACCGAAGAGGTCGAGATCAACCTTTCACCACGGGTGGCGCCCTTTCTCCTGGGTGATGTCGCGGGGACCGCCGAGCACCGGGTCTCCTCCCGGGTTCCCGGTGCCTACCAGGCCGGTGACACCGTTGGTCTGAGCGGATTGCAGAACATCTTCCAGAACGAACTCGCCGGGACCGCCACCACCCAGGTGGTCACCCTCGGGGAGAACGGTGAGCAGAACGCGGTCCTGGAGTCCTGGGAAGGCGTTCGCAGCGGCGGCATCGAAACCACCCTGGACTACGGTGTGCAGAGCGCCGCCGAAAGCGCCTTGGAGAACCTGCCCGGTGACGGTTACCTCGTGGCCGTCGACACCGGTAGCGGTGAGGTACTGGCCGCCGCCAACGCCTCCGGCCGGGCCTCCGACGACGGGGCCTTCACCGGGAGCTACAGTCCGGGTGGTGCCTTCACCCCTGTCTCCGCCTTGGCCGCTCTGGAAACCGGAGCCGTCGCCCCTGGTAGCCCCATGCCCTGCGGTTACCAGTCCGACATCGGCGACCGGACCTTCACCAACCCCAGCGGTGGTTTTCTCGCCGGGGAGCCTGACCTGACCCGCAACCTGGCCTTCCTGTGCAACGTCGGTTTCGTCGACGTCGCCTCCGAGGTCGGCGCGGACGGAATCACCGACTCCGCCGCCCGTCTGGGACTGGGAGTGGATTGGCAGTTGGCTCTGCCCGCGTCCTCCGGCGCCATCGAGATCGGTGATCAGGAGAGCGACGTCGCCGCCGCCATGGTCGGCGAGCACGGGGTCCAGGTGAGCCCGCTCGTCATGGCGATGGCCACCGCCGCGATCGCCGACGGTACTTGGCGCGGCCCCACCCTCGTTCGTGAGGACGACTCGGCCACGGACGATTCCGAGGAAATCGACGCCGCGCACCTCGAGGTGATCCGAGAGGGAATGCGTGAAGCCGTCGTCAACCGGTTCCCCGAGGTCGGCGTCGGTGAGGAACCGGTGTACGGTCAGGCCGCCCGGACCGAACAGGGCGAGACCGCCTTGCACTGGTTCATCGGCTACCAGGACGGTGTCGCCTTCGCCGTGCTGGCCGAGATCGACCCGGAGATGAACATGTGGCAGCAGTACGCCGTCACCGCGGCTGCGAGCTTCCTCAACGGTATGGCGGTCGGTAGCGTCCCAGAAGGCCAACAGCCGCCCATGGCGGAGGCGACCGAACCGTCCTTTGACACCGATTCACTCGCCGACACCGAGCCGTTGGGCGACGTGGCCGCCGAGACCGATCTCGACGGGAACTGATCGGACGGGAACACAGCCGTCGCCGAAGCAACCTTGGGCGACCTCGGTGGCGTCTTACCTGGTGACCGGGTTCGCGAATCAGGGGGTAAGCGACCGGTCCAGAAGGGCAGGACCTCGTCTCGGGGGAGGCCCTGCCGGTTCCAAAGGTCGGCCCGACCCTGCCGACCGCCCCCGTGAGCCGCGTCGACCACCTCTTGAGTCCGCCTCACGGGGGTTTCCCCTGCGGAGAAGAAATCTCGGCCGGCGGGAATCAGCTTGGTCCCCACACCGTTGAACGGGTAGAGTGACGAACGCGCGAGCGGTTCGCCACTCGCCTGTCGGTCATCAGGATCCACACGAGTTCCGATGGCTTTGACAACTGCACAGGGGGTGATCGGTTTCGACTTCGGTAGTCGTGCCAGGGGAAGCGGGTCGAGGGTTGCGTTTGTGACCTCGTAAATCCTGCATTCGCATAAATTCAAGTGCCAATTCTAAGCGCACTGAGTTCGCTCTCGCTGCCTAAGCGATTGTGACTCTGTCGGTCCGGGCTCGTCATCGGCTCGGGATCCGGCACCATTCAGATGACTCACCGCTCAGATCAGGCCACGGGGCCTGAGTGGGACATTCACGTGGCTGGGCCCGTCAGCGATGTGTCTGTGCAAGCGCTGGGGCCGAGTAGAACGGTACCGCAGACTGCACCCGGAGAAGCCCTGGTTCGGTGCTGAAGGACGCGGGTTCGATTCCCGCCACCTCCACTCCTCTCCGAAACGACCCGGCGCGCGAGCGCGGGGTCGTTTCGTTTTTCCCTTCAAGGCCCTCGAACCACGCTGTGGCGTGGTTCGAGGGCCTTTCGCCTGTGCAGAGGCGCCGGCCGATGGGAGCGTCGCCCAAGGGCCGGATCAGCACCTCGACGCCATCGGTGATCGCGCAAGGGCGTCGATCCACACCTGGACGAGAGTGGTGCGGCTATATAGGTTGCGATCCTAACTAGATTGCTTTACCTTCTAGGTAGCCAAGTCGAACCGAACGAGGAGACACAGATGCCCCCCGAGCTCCCGGCTCCGACCTTCACCGGACCGGCCCTGATGCTGGTGACCGCGATCGTCCTCTACCTACTGGTGGTCGAACCCTTCTGGGGCCGGCGCATGTTCGAGGGATTCAAACGCGAGCGCGACACCGACCCGAACACCTACGTGCGCTTCTTCGGGCTCGGGATGGCGGTCTCCTGGGGGCTGACCGGCCTGACGGCGCTCGCGGTTCTTCTCTCGCCCGGTGTGCGATGGGCCCACCTCGGCCTGGACTCGGACGTCGACTGGGGGACCGTCTCCGGAATGCTCGTCGGGTTCACGGGCGCGGCCGTGGTGGTCGCCCTGCTCGCGCGTCGCAAGAAGACGCCGCCGGCCTCGGAGCTGGTCTCCATGCTGCCGCGCACCACCAGGGAGCGCTGGTGCGCGGTGGGCGCCTCGGTCACCGCCGGAGTGTGCGAGGAGATCGTCTTCCGGGGCCTGCTGATCGCCGTCGGTGTCTCCTTCGGGCTGCCCCTGTACGCGGCCGCCGGGTCGGCGCTGGCCATCTTCACCTTCGCGCACCTGTACCAGGGCAAGAAGAACATGTTGTTCGTCGCCCTGCTCGGCTTCGCCTTGACCTACCTGTACCTGCGCACCGGCAGTCTGCTCATGCCGATCATCGTGCACATCCTGGTCGACCTGCGTGCCCTGCTGCTCACACCCGCCCCCAAGAGCGAGACCAAGGCGCCACAGCGCCTCACCCACACCGCCTGAAGGAGAGACGGATGGATCGACGATCGAGCTGGCTGAAGGGGGTCCTCGACCTCCTGGTGCTGGCCGGACTGACCGAGGGTGAGAGCTACGGCTACGCCCTGGCCGCCCGACTGGACGAGGCCGGGTTCGGCCGGATCAAGGGCGGCACCCTCTATCCGGTGCTCAACCGGCTGGAGGAGGCCGGGCTGGTCGCCGCGGAGTTCCGCGCGGCGGAGAAGGGCCCGGGACGGCGCTACTACCACCTGACCGACCAGGGGCATGAGGTCCTCGCCGAACAGGGCGCCGCCTGGCTGACATTCGATGAATCCGTGCGAGAGGTACTGAGAAAGGGCGGGGTCCGATGAGCTACCTCGACGAGTTGGCGACACTGTTGCGGGAACGCGGTCTGTCCGAGGAACGTGTCCGAAGCACCAGCGACGACCTGGCCGCCTTCCTGGCCGAGGGTGACCTCGACCCGGAGGAGGAGTTCGGTCCCCTCACCGAGTTCGCCGACGACCTGATGGGGGAGCGGGGAATGGAACCCGACCCGGAGAGCTTGGTCTGGTCGGCCGACTCCTTCGTGGCTCCTGGGCGTCTCAACGAGATGGGCGCCCAGGGCTGGGAGGTCGACTACGTGGACTGGCGCGGCCGCTTCGTCAGCCGTCGGGGTGAGGAACCACAAGTCTGGGAGTATCGCCAGGAGATCGCTCCGGGGCGTCGTGAGCGGGAGCGCTTGCTGGCCCGGCTGGCCCCGGAGGGCTGGGAGCTCTGCGGCCACTACTCCACCCTCGCCTACTTCAAGCGCTCCAGGGCCGCGCTGGTGGGACCGGCCGCCGAGCTGGACGAGCGTCCCGAGCCCACCGCCAAGCGTTTCTTTTGGAGTGGCCGTGGTCTGACGGTGGTCGCACTGTGTGTGGTGGTCCTGGCGACCTCCCTGTACACCCTGGGCGGCATGTTGTGGGAGGGCGATGGCTCAGACCGGGTGGCCACCCTGTTGGGAGCCGGGGTCGGTGCGCTCTTCGGACTGGGCGCGTTCCTGGGCGTGTTCTGGTCGATCGCCCGGTTCCGCAACCGCTGACCCGAGGTAGGCCGGGCTTCAGCGGACCTCGGTGAGCGGACCGAAGTGGGCACGGGTGTCCTTGATCAGGGAGGCCAGCATGCTCTCGGTGAGAGGTCGTCCCAGCTGCATGGCGCTGTCCAGACCCTGCCACGGGGTGAAGGCGAACGACCACACGAGCTTGCTTCCCCCGGCGAAGGGCAGTACGTGGTAGTCCTCGGCGAACGAACCGAACAGCGGCAGGGTGCCCTCGGTGGCGTGAAAGGACTTGCGGCGCTCGTTCTCGTCCCAGCGAAAAAAGTACTCGCGCACGCGGTAGGCCCCCAGAACCCGTGCCTCTCGGGTGGTGCCCACGCCGTAGGGGGCGTCGGAGGTGTAGTGCACGTCGCCCAAGGCCCGGCACCAGGACAGGGGGCGAGGCGAGGTGAGCCCGGCCCAGACCTCATCCGGTTCGGCGGCCAGTTCCAATCCGACCCGCCAGCGCATGGGAGCGGTGTCGAAGTAGCTCTCGTCGACGGGGTCGAGTTCGTAGCGGAAAGCGCTCACGGGTCATCCTCTTCGTCCGGGGACATCGAAGCTACCAACTCCCCGGCCGATCCCGAGGGGGCGGAACCCAAGGCTCCGCCCCCTCGGGATCGGCTGCGCTACTCTTCGGTCGCTCCCACTAGCCAGGCGACCTTGTGAGCCGTGAGTGAGACGCTTCCGCTGTTGCCCAGGTGTACCCCGAACGAGGCCAGGAACGCGTAGTCGTGCTCACGACGTTCACAGATCACGTCCTCGATGGCGTGGTGAGAGGCCGGGTTGCTCACTCGTAGGCACAATCCCGGCTCTTCCACCACCTCGGCCCGGACTTCGTACCGGGAGAGTTCACCGGCGAGCTTGCCGAGGTGTCCGTGTGCCTCGGAGGGCACCTGGGTCGGCTGCCGGCCGTTCGCCTGTCTCGACTGGGCCATGGCGGATCCTTTCGTGACGAGCAGGGTGCATACCTCTATGCCCTCATCAAGATTGTTACCCAGAGGCAAGTTACTAATACGTATCGTTCCATCGACACGCCGTCACACCTCCCACGTGCCCCTGTACATCACCTTCGAGACCGAAAGATCCTCATTGAGTACCAAGAGGTCGGCGTGGCCTCCGACCTCGATCCGACCGGCCTCGGACAGCCCCAAGGCCGCGGCCGGCACCGAGGAGGCCGAACGTAGGGCCTCCTCCACCGGAATCCCCATCGCGACCGCGTTGCGCACTGCCTGGGGTAGCACGATCGTGCTAGAGGCGATCGCCCCCGTCTCCACCACGTGCGCCCGCCCTTCGCGCACCCGCACACGCAACTCTCCCAGCGTGTACTCACCGTCGCCCAGGCCGGTCGCCGACATCGCGTCGGTGACCAGCGACACCCGACCCGGGCCGGCCGCCTCGAACACCAGTCCGGCGGCGCCCGGATGGACGTGCACGTTGTCCAGGATCAACTCCACGGTGACCCGTTCGTCGCCCAGCAGCGCCGCGATCGGGCCCGGGTCGCGGTGGTTGAGCGGCCGCATCGCATTGTAGATGTGGGTCGCCACCGTGGCACCCGCGTCCACCGCGGCCAAGGTCTGCTCGTAGGTCGCCTCGGTGTGGCCCACCGCGGCGACCACGCCGGAGGAGACCGCCGCGCGGATCAACTCCAAGGCTCCAGGCAACTCCGGGGCGACCGTGATCATGCGGATGTGTCCACGCCCTGCCTTCAACCAGGCGTCGAACTCCCAGATGTCGGGTTCACGCAGTAGGGCGGGATCGTGCGCACCGCACTTCGACTCGGCGATGAAGGGGCCCTCCAGGTAGATCCCGGACAACTCGCCCTCTTCGCATAGTTCGGCCAACACCGACACCTGGCGGAGCGTGTCCTGCGGAGAGGCCGCGACCAGGCCCGCCAGCAGTGAGGTCACGCCCGCACGGCGATTGAACGCCACGATCTCGCGTGCCTCCTCGGGATCCGCGTCGGGGAAGGAGCGCCCGGCGCCGCCGTGGATGTGGGTGTCGACCAGCCCGGGCACGATCAGCCGACCACCGACGTCGTGGCGTTCTCCCGGGCCGGGATCACCGGTGCCGAGTTCGCTCACCCGGCCGCCATGGACACGGATCCATCCTTCATGGAGACCGTCGGCCGTCATCACGCGTGCCTTGGTGAGGGTCAGGGGTGTGTGGTCCATGGGTGGGGCTCTCCTCGCGTGTGAGGCCACCGCGCCTTCGGGCGGTGGACGCTGTGTGTCGTAAATTACATACGTCTGACCGGGCCGCTCGGAAGGGGGTGTGCGCGCCCCCTCCGGGTCACGTATTCCCAGGGAATACAGGGTGATCCCGTTCCTTGGGATGACTGTCCGCGAGGTGGACCGGACCACGCGGACCCCGGCGCCCCCATAGGAGGGGCGGCGGCACGCATTGACGATACCGACGGCGCGATCCATGATGGAGACATGTCCGCCGGTGAGCTGCTTGTCCAGCGCCTGCACGTCGATCTCCGACAGCAGGCGAGCGCGCTCTGTTGTAGCTAGCGCCTTCGCGGGGCCGTGCCCCGCGTCACGGGTGTGCCCCGTGCCCCTACGCAGACACCGGACGCTCGGCTCCCCACCTCAGGGCCCCGGACCTCACGGTTCGAGTGAGCACTTCGTGTGGATCGCGCGAGATACCGACGTCGGACGATGAGGTCCCGCGCCGCGCGCGTACCCGCACCGAACACGGCTCTTCGCCGGTGTCGCACGTTCTCGATCACCGACCCCCGCGTTCCTTCCGGTCGATCCCGGCTCGCTCAGACCGAACCAGGAGTTCTCCGCATGACTCGCTTCACCGTGCTCGTCGCCGCTCCCCAGTCCCACTCCTACGTGCATACCGCCGCCCTGCGTGCCGCCTCCGAGGTGTCCGCCCGGGTGGGTGTGAGTGCCCGACCCGACGTCATCGACCTGGCCGAGCTCGGCCCGGACCTGCTCACCGACTCCGCGCCCTCGGTCATCGACGCGCTGGAGCGGGTCGGCGCGAGTGACGTGCTGCTGGTCGCCTCGCCCCAGGTACACGGCACCTACACCGGGCTGCTCAAGGTCTTCCTGGACCGATTGCCCGAACTGGGACTGGGCCATACCGTCGCCGTCCCGCTGGCCGTGGTGGAAGACCTGCGCAACAGCCACGGCATCGAGGAGGACCTGCGCATCCTCCTGGCCGACCTGGGTGCCTGGGTCGCCGAGCCCGGCCTGATCCTGTCCTCCGGTGAGGCAGGAGAACCCGAGAACGTCGTTCGGGCCTGGGCCGACGTGGCCGCGCCTGGTTTGCACCAGGCCGTCTCCGTCTCCGTCTAGGGAGTGTTTTTTAGAAGGCTTCCGGATCGGTGAGCGGCCTGGTGGGCGCGAGCCCGGAACGATCCGAGAACACGACCTACTGAGTTTTTCGTTGGTTCTGCGCGGGTGAGGGGCTTGGTCGTACGAGCATCACGAACATGCCCCTCACAACCGGGTCCCCTGCCCTCACGCGACTTCGAGGCCTCGCTCATCCGGGTCATTCGATGCGGGCGGGTTCGCCGCGCAACCGACTGGTGTCCGCCTCGGCCTGGGCCACGTTGCCGCGTACCAGTACCACCACGACCAGGGTCAGGGCGAAGCCGCACACGCGCAGCGTCATCGTGAGCGGGTCCTCGGGCAGGCTCTCTCCGAACAGCAGGGTGCCCGTCACCACGGTGAACACGTTGCCGACCACGTTGGCGACCGGTGCGGTGATGGAAACGCGGGAGCGCTGGAGGGAGGTCTGGAAGAGCACGATGCCCACCGCCCAGCCCAGCGCGTACAAGTACGGGTAGGGGGACAGCAGGGCGGGCCCGATCGCCGCCCAGAGCCCGTGGTCGGCCAAAAGCCCGCCCAACCCTTTGCCCTGGAGTCCGGCACTGCCCTGCGCGAGTCCGGCGGCGGCACCCATCGCTGCGGCGGAGACGTACTTGCCGCGCCCACCCACGAAACCCATCACGCCCACGCAGGCCACGATGGTGACCACGCTGACCATCACCAGAACAGGGGTATCGGCCGTGGTCCCAGTCTCGGCACCGTCCACCGTGGATAGGCTCAACAAGCCCAACGCCACCGGCATCAGGCCGAGCGCCACGTATTCGCCCCGGGTGATGCGATCACCCCGTACCAGGGTGATGACCAGCAACATCGTGGCCACACCGGCGGCGAAGGTCGGCTGGACCACCGACACCGGGGCCAGGCCCAGGGAGACGATCAGTCCCACGCTGCCCAGCGCGGCGAACACGCAGCCGAAGACCCATCGCGGGTTACCCAGCAGTACCCTGGCGAGGTGCAGGGGGCGGTTGATCGAGATCGATTCGGAGCCGTGCAGCGCGCGCTGCTCCACGGTCAGTCCGATCGTGTAGACCACCGCTGAGAACAACGCGACCAGCAGTCCGACCACGAGGAGGGGCCTTTCGGCTCGGTGCTCCGAGACCCCATGGGGCCCGAAAGTTGACGGCTTCCATATAACCAGTTCTAGTCTGGTATGGCGAGCGTGTTCCTTCTGGCTTCCTCAGCAGGGGAGATAATGCTCGTCTGTCGAACAGGAACCTGTAACTACCGCAAGGCGCCGCCGCGAGAGATGGGGCATGGTGCAGGACCCGGGCAAGGACGCCACCCCCCAGGACGAGGACGTTTCGGACACAGCCGCCGCCCCTGAGGATGAGAAAGCCGAAGAGGACCGGAAGGTCCGTTCAGACGGCTCGCAGGGGCGCTCCTGGCGAGAGCGCCTTTCCGCTTGGGCGAGTCGTGAGTACTGGCGCGAGCTCTCTTGGCGGGATCTTCCTGGTCTCGGCTCCACGGCGACGGCCTGGCACCTGCGCGGTCTGTGGCAGCGCGGTGAATCACGCTTCGAACCCGGTCCCCTCGGTCTCCTCGGTGTCATGCTCGCGGCCATGGCGATCACGATGCTCCTCCTGCAGACCGGGTCGGGAGGCGTCGGTGGTGACGGTGCGGGCCGAGCCGATGAACCGGTCTCCATCCCCGACCCTCCGGAAGGGGAGTTGCGAATCATGCCGTTGGGCGGAGCCGCCACCCAGGGCAGCGATGGGGACCACACCTGGCGCTACCACCTGTGGTCCCACCTGACGGAACAGGAGGTCGAGTTCGATTTCGTCGGACCTCACGACGACCTCTATTCGTTGGAGGAAGAGGACTTCGGGAACCACGACTACGCCGCTCCCGACTTCGACACCGACCACGCCGCCCGCTGGGGCAGCACGGCCCAGGACCTGGCCGACGAGGCCGCCCGGACCGCCGCCGAACACGAGCCCCACTACCTGCTTCTGCTCGCCGGTACCGAGGACATCATCGCCGGAGAAGGCGCCGATCACGCCCTCGAAGGCATCGCCGAGATCGTCTCCACGGTCAGGGTGGTGATCGGCGACGCCCGTTTCGTGGTCGGAGAACTGCCCGAGGTGGACGGCACGAGCGACGATGGTCGGGTCAACAGCGAGATCGAGCTGTTCAACATGGGGTTGGTGGACCTGGCCGAACAGCTCACCTCCAGCGATTCTCCGATGGTGGTCGCCCAGACCGCCCAAGACTACGCCCCCGCCTACGACAACTGGGACGCCACCCACCCCAACGTGCGAGGCGAACTCAAGATCGCGGCGGCCTTCGCCGACGCGCTCGCCGAACCGTTGGGGGTGGGCGACGCCTTTCCCCGGCCCCTTCCCGAGTTCTCCACGGGACCGTTGACCGCACCCGAACCCGAGTACGAGGAGACGGAGGGCGGCCTACGGCTCAGCTGGCCGGCGGTCCCCGGCGCCACCGACTACCGGGTGGTGCAACGTCGCATCGATCCCGACCCGGACGATCCGTTCGTGTTGCCGATGGACGTGGAGAGCGACGACGACCGGCGTTCGGTCACCATCGAGTCACTGCTCAGCGGGGCCGGCTACGAGTTCGTCGTGCGCCCCTACAAGGGCAAGGACGAGGGTGTGGAGTCCGATCCCCTGAAACTGGTGTGGGACGACGATCCGCCGCCGGGTCCGAGCGGGGTGCGGGTTCGTGACGGTGGGGACCTGGTCGTTTGGGACGAGGTCGAGGAGGCCGGCCACTACGAAGTGTGGGTTCGCCGGTTGGAGTGCGCCCCGACCGACCATTTCCAACGTCCCCGGGATGTGGACAGGAGCCCTCGGGACACGGATACGAGCACCAGTGACACCTCCGACGCCGACGGGGGAGGGGAAGGCCCGCGCCCCACTCCCTCGGAGCCACCACGCCCCCCTCGTCCCGAGCCCGAACCCACTCCCACGCCGGCGCCCTCGACGCCGCCGCCGGCCCCGGCCCCGGATCCCGAACCCGGCGCGTCCTGCTCGCCCCGCGATGACCGTGGGCCCGGGGACGGCGAGGACTGGCACTCGCTCGGCCCCGTCGAGGGAGACCCCCGATGGCGGGTCACCGTTTCGGGACCCTACGAGGTCGTGATCCGCTCCTACCGTGACTACGTGAAGGGTGGCTACTCCACCGCCGTCGTCTTGGACGGTCACTGATGGGCGTGGTCGTTCGCCTGCTTCCGTGGGTGTTGGGGCTTTTGATCGCGTTGATGGCGTTGGGTCCGGCCTTGGGGCCCGGTTACGTGCTCCGGTACGACATGGTCTTCGTGCCCGGCCTGTCCCTGACCACGGTGGTGGCCGGTGCGGACGGTTTCCCTCGCGCCATCCCCAGCGACGCGGTGGTCGCCGCTCTGTCCATGTTCTTGCCGGGCGACGTGGTCCAGAGTCTGTTCCTGACCGCCGTGTTCGTCCTGGGTGCGGCGGGGGCCTTCCGGTTGGCCGTCGGGTTGCTTCACGGTACGGGTCCGGTACCCGTGGTCGCTCTGGCCGGCGGTGCGGTCGCCGGCTTGGCCTACACGTGGAACCCGTTCGTGGCCGAGCGTCTGTTGTTGGGCCAGTGGGCGGCCCTGTTGGGGTATGCCGGACTTCCCTGGGTTCTGGCGGCCGTGGTGCGTTTGGCCTTTCTGCCCGCGTCTCGAGGCCTGGCCGGGCTGGTGGGTGCCTTGGCGCCCGCCGCGGTGGGCGGGTTCTCATCGGTGGTGCTCAGCGCTCTGATCGCCGGCCCTCGGGCACTGCGCCGATGGCGAGACGCCGGCCTGGTGCTCCTTGCGTTGGCCCTGGTCTCACTACCGTGGCTGCTGCCCTCGCTCACGGGCGGGGCCGAAACCGACCCGGCCGGCGTGGAGGCCTTCGCGGCCCGAGCCGACACTCCCTTCGGCACGGTGGGTTCGTTGTTGTTGCTGGGAGGTGTGTGGAACTCGGGTGCGGTGCCGCCAGGGTACGGCGAGCCGGTCACCGCCGCAGCTCGGTCGCTGGTGGTGGCAGTGGCGTTGCTGGGATGGGTGTGGTGGTCGTGGCGAACGCGCCACGCGGTGGCCGTGGGGTTGTCGGTGTCGGCGGGGTTGGGGCTCTCGATCGCCCTGCTGGGTACGTTCGCTCCGGGCGTGCTGGTGTCGCTCATCGACCTGTGGCCTGGATTCGGTCCTTTGCGGGACGGGCAGCTGTACGTGGCTCCATTCGCTCTGCTCCAAGCCCTGGGGCTGAGCGCGGCCGTCCTGTGGTCGCTCGGGGTGCTTCGTGGCACTGAATGGGCGCCTTCTGGGGAGATCCCCGGTCTGGGACGGATAGTGACGGCGGTGTTCTTGGGGCTGGCGCCGGTGATGGTGTTACCGGGGCTGCTGTGGGGTGCGGGTGGCAGGTTGGAGCCCGTGGAGTATCCATCGGCCTGGCAGGAGGCGCAGGCCGTGGTCTCCGCCGACGAGCGACCGGGTGCGGTCCTGGTGTTGCCTTGGAGCGCTTACCGAGGATTGGAGTGGTCCGGGGAGACGGTGGTGACGCTGGACCCGGCGACCAAGCTGTTCGACCGACGCACGCTTTGGAACGATGACCTGCGGATCGGCACACCTGATGGTGGGGCCGTATCGGTGACCGGTGAGGACACGCGGGCGCGTGAGGTGGCCGCGCTGCTCGAACCCGCTCCGAAGACCGGTCTGCCCACGGTCGATCCCGGAGAGTCACCGGAGGTTCTGGGATCACTGGGCGTGCGATACGTGGTCGTTTCGGCGCCGGTCGAGGGCGAACCCCTGTTCACCGCGGATGGCCTGTCCGTGCTGGTCGAAGGACGGGACATGCTCTTGGTCGAGGTCGCGGACCGGTACGTGGACGCCGAACCCGAGGGCGGACACGGACTCGTGGTGCTCGCAAGCGTGATCACTCTCGGGACGTTCCTTTGGTCCCTGATCATCGTTGCCCGCATCGGGTCCTCATCGATGGGGCACAGCGGAATGCGATGAAGAGCGAAAGTTCGCTATGTCGATATCTGTAACCGGTTCTGGTCCGCGCTCCCGGTATGGCCTCACCAGCGGGCCTGGTTTCTTGGTCGGGCCATGACCAGCGCATAAATGCTCATAAAGACGACATTGTGGGGTTGGAAGTTACCTGCGGGTTAGTTACAGTTGGGGCAATCATCTGGTCTGTAGCTAGATCAGGTTCTAGTCTCGGTTCCCAGCGTCCCTGCCCAAAGTGGGACCGGGGCGTGCGGAAGGAGATCCCAGTGATCAAGGTAATCGCCGCCTGCGTGATCGGCGCGGCTCTGGCGGGAGGTGCCACCGTGGTGGCCACCAACCTCGCCACCGAGTCGACCGCGACCGCGGAACCGGTGAACGAAACCCTCTACAACTACGGCGACCGCTAGGTCATCGAGTTACCGAGGTCCGGCGGGCGCCTCGCAGCCGGCGGGGCGCCCTACGCCCTCAGATCTCGGTGGCGGTGCCCCAGAGTCGTCACCATCCCCTCGCGGTCCCACACGGCCGCCCCACCCCAATGACGTCCGGTTCATGGGCCTGTTCGGCGTGCGCTCAGCGCTTACCCCGAACGATCGCACGAGGCGATCGCCTGCATTCGGAGCGTGAGAAAAGGCTTCGGTCGGACAGCGCGCGGAAGGAGAGCGTGTGGTCTTCCAGAAGGTTCCCCACCGGGTGGAGCCCGGACACGCCACGGTCACCACGACCCCGGCCGCCATCCCCGTCCCAGCATTGGCGGAGGTCGAAGAGTCCGCGACATCGGAGCCCGGTGCGGCCCACCGCGCACCCGAACCCACACCACCCGTCGATCTCGGGCCCCGTCTCGACGGGGTCCGGCTCGTCATGATCAACTGGCGCGACCCCTGGCAGTCCACGGCCGGTGGCGCCGAGGAATACGCCTGGCGGATCAGCCGCCATCTGGCCGAACGTGGCGCCATCGTCACTTTTTTGACCAGCAGGGAAGCACACCAGGCCCGGGTCGAGACCAAGGATGGGATCGTCATCCGTCGGATGGGCGGAAAGTTCACCGTCTACCCGCGCGTCATGGCCTGGCTCGCCCTATGGCGACGTGAGTACCACCTGGCCTTCGATTGCATGAACGGCATCCCTTTCCTGTCCCGGTTGGTCCTGCGTCGGCGCACCAAGGTCGTCAGTATCGTGCATCACGTCCACGACCTACAGTTCAATGCCTACTTCCCGGCTCCGGTGGCCTGGTTCGGGCGGTTCATGGAGTCCACCGTGGCCTCCTGGGTCTACCGCCGATGCACCACCGTCACCGTTTCGGAGTCCTCCCGGGCCGCCATGCGCTCCAAACTCGGCTGGCGTGCGCCCATCGAGATCATCCACAACGGAGGCCCCGCCCTGGAGCCCCTCCCGCCCGCACCCGCGACGGACACGGCGCCCGCCCTGGTCAGCCTCGGTCGTCTGGTGGTGCAAAAGCGTGTGTCCCGTGTGGTCGACCTGGCCCGTAGCCTGGCCGACGACCACCCAGGGCTGCGGGTGCACATCATCGGGCGCGGGCCCGAAGGTGAACACCTCGCCGACCAGATCGAACGTGACGGGCTTCAGGGCAGCGTCGACCTGCACGGGTTCCTGTCCGAGCAGGACAAGAACGACGTGCTGTCCTCCGCCCACCTGCACGTCACCGCTTCCGAGTTCGAGGGATGGGGTCTGACGGTCATCGAGGCCGCACGCCTTGGAGTACCCACCGTGGCCTACGATGTGGACGGACTACGCGATTCGGTCCGCGATGGAGAAACCGGTTGGCTCGTCCATGAAGACGAATCCTTGAAGGACGTCGTTTCCCGGGCCCTGAAGGAACTGTCCGACCCCCGACGAGCCGAGGAGGTCCGCCAAGCCTGCCGTGCCTGGGCCTCCCAGTTCACTTGGGAAGCCGGCGGCGCGCGGATGGCCCACCTCGTCGCCGCGGAACTCGGCATCGACTCCCCCAACGGCACCCCTGACCCGGCAGCAGGCAAGAAAGCGAAGATGTGACTTCGGCGGAATCCACCGCCAGGCGCGAACCGGAGGATTCCACGGCACCGGCCGCCATCGGCGGAATGGACGAGAGGCTGCTGGCGCGCCTCAAGGTCCTCGCGGTGTGTGTGTTTCTGGGCGTGCTGGCGGCGAGCATCGACCCCGGTCGGATCGTCAGCGACACCAAGATCGACCTGACGATCAACCCCTTGGGGTTCATGGAGCGCGCCCTGCATCTGTGGGACGCCTCCTACTTCGGGCAGCTCCAGAACCAGGCCTATGGGTACTTCTTCCCCAATGGCCCCTTCCACTTGCTGTTCGAGGTACTCGGGATGCCCGAGTGGCTCATCCAGCGACTGTGGATGGCGGTACTGCTCATCGCCGCCTTCCTCGGCGTCTACAAGGTCGCCGAGGCCTTGGGGTTGGGTACGGTCAACACCCGCGTCATCGCTGGGATCGCCTACGCCCTGGCGCCCCGGGTGCTCACGTTGCTGTCGTACAACTCGGCCGAACTGCAGCCCATGCTGCTCATGCCGTGGATCCTGCTGCCGCTCATCCTGGGCGCCAAACGCGGATATCCGCCGGCGCGCATGGCCCTGCTGTCGGGGTTGGCCTTTTTGATGTGCGGCGGTACCAACGCGGCCTCCGAACTGGCCGTACTGGTGGTTCCGGGACTATATCTGCTCACCCGGGCCAACGGACCGCGTAAGTGGCGGCTCATCCTGTGGTGGTCTCTGGCTCTGCTGCTGGCCTCTTTCTGGTACATCGTTCCGCTGCTCATCATGTCGCGGTACGTGTACTCGTTCATGCCCTACACCGAGGACGCCGCCGTCACCACCGGCATCACCTCGCTGTTCAACGCGCTACGAGGCACCTCCAACTGGATGGGCTTCCTACCCGACATGGGTAACACCGCCCTGCCCTCGGGCGCGGAACTCTCCCTCACCCCTTGGCTGGTGGCGGTCACCGCCCTGGTCGCCGGGCTCGGTCTGGCCGGGTTGATCAACCGACGCACCCCCGAACGCCTCTTCCTCATCAGCAGCCTCCTGGTGGGGACCGCCATCGTGGTCGCGGGCTTCACCGGGGCTCTCACCGGGCCTTTCGCCCCGTTCATGCGGGAGATGTTCGATGGTGCCCTGGCTCCCTTCCGCAATGTCCACAAGTTCGATGCGCTCATTCGGTTGCCCATCGTCCTGGGCTTGGCCCACCTGCCCGTGGTGGTCGCCAGGGACTGGTCCGACCGCAGGGGTGGCGCCGTCGCCGACGGGGTCAGGCGCGCCGTCGCGGGGGCCACGGCCATGGTCTTCCTGATCACCCTCGTCCCCATCGCCACCGTCGGCATCGCCCCCAAGGGCGGTTTCGAGGAGATCCCCGAGCACTGGTACGAAGCGGTCGAATGGCTGGAGGAACGCTCCGACGAACGCGGTATGACCATGGCTCTGCCCGGTTCCGCACGTGGTGAGTACGAGTGGGGGCGCCCTCTCGACGAACCCATGCAACCACTGCTCTCCGGGGCTTGGACCAACCATCAGATCATCCCGTGGGGCTCCTCGGGTATCTCCCGCATCACCCACGAGATCGACCAACGGGTCTCTTCCGGACGTGGCTCCGAGGGGTTGGCCGATACCTTCGCCAGGCTGGGTGTCACCCACCTCATCGTTCGCAACGACCTTCAACGGGTGGGTAACAATGGTGGCTGGCCGGCCCGCACCCACCAGGCGCTGCGGAATTCGCCGGGCATCTCCGAGGCCGCCGAGTTCGGTCCGTTCGTCGGTTCCCTGGACCACCACTCCGCCTCCCAGTGGTTCGACCAGCCCTACCGCTCCCTGACCATCTACGAGGTGGACGAGGCCGCGCCCACCGTCGGCACCGTCCCCTCGGCGGACACCTTGCGCGTCACCGGCGGACCCGAGTCGGTCCTGCACTTGGCCGAACAGGGCATGGTCACCGATGATCGTCCGATCCTGTTGGGCGACGACCCCGGTGCCGCCGAGATCGCCGCCGAGGACACGATCGTCACGGACACCGTACGCCGCCGTGAAGTGGTCTACTCCGACGTGCGACGCAACGTCTCGGCCACCATGACCGAGGACCAGGAGTACGAGCGCGACGTCCCCGCCCCGGACATCATGGACCCCGCGTGGGAGGCGTACGTCTCCCACGCACGCGACCTCGGTATCGCGGGTGTGACCGCGTCCACCTCGGAAGCCGGCGTGGAGGCTCGCCCCGGCGACCGGGACCCGGGCCACGCGCCGCACGCCGCGTTCGACGACGACCTGGGCACCGCGTGGCGTTCCAGTGCCTTCGCCGGTGCACTGGGCCAGTGGATCGAGGTGGAGTTCACCGAGCCACGCGACCTCGACGGCCTGAGCGTGGCCTTCGAACAACTGCCCGGAGAGCCTCCGCCCTCACGGGTCACCCTGATCACCGACAACGGGCAGGCCGAGGCGGCCATCGCCGAGACCGACGAACCCCAGGAGCTCAACGCACCACCGGGGCAGACCTCCACGCTGCGGGTACGCGTCGACGAACTCGCCTGGGAACCGGAGTACCGCTTCGGTACCCGGGTGGGGATCTCCTCGATCTCCGTTCCCGGACTGGACCCCGCCCGAACCCTGGACGTTCCGGGCCCGACGGACACCGGCACGTTGCTGTTCACCGGCTCCACCGGCACCGCCCCCGGGTGCATGGAGGGCTCGCACGTGTGGGTGTGCAACCCGGACCTGGAGGTCAGTGGTGAGGATTCCAGCAGACTGGACCGCACCTTCCAGCTGTCCGCCGAGTCGGCCGCCTCTCCGCACCAGATCTCTGGTGAGGTGGTCCTCACCGACCCCCGGGAGGCGGAGAACGCCGCCAACCGGGCGAGCGGCTTCCCGCGCGTGACCGGCTCCTCTACCGCGGTTCAGCATCCCGCCGCGATGGGGCGCGGAGCGCTCGACGACGACGAGAGCACGGTCTGGTACCCGGACCCGGAGGAGAAGGCTCCCTGGCTGGACGTCGAACTGGACTCACCGACCACCCTGGACCACATGGAGGTCGAGTTCCCCCGAGCCGACAGCGTGATGCGTCCGATCAAAGTCACCATCGAGGGTGATGACACGGTCCGCCAGGGGTGGCTGGACGGCAGCGGTCGTGTCGACTTCGCCGAACTCACCGCCTCTTCCTTGAGGATCACCTTCGAACGCCCCGAGGGGCAGGCCTTGGAGATCGGCACCATCGACCTGCCCGGTGTCGCCCCGGTCGACCCATCGCCCGAGGGCGACGCCTCCACCACCTGTGGCCTGGGTCCGACCCTGCGGGTCAACGACCGCAGGGTGGAGACCCGGATCAGCGAGGGTACCCTCGCCGACCAGATCACCGGGCGGCCGTTGCGGTACGAGACCTGCACCGACCTCGAACTCGGTGAGGGGGAGAACCGGGTGACGGTGGATCCGGGCAACCGCTACCAGGTCCGATCCGCACTGGTGGAGTCGGCCGACCTGGTCGACACCGCTCCCCCCGAGGTACGGATGGCCGAGGTCGACACCCTGCACTCGTGGGGAGTGAGCGAGCGCAGATTCGACGTGTCCGTCGACGAGGACAGCCTGCTCGTGGTCAACGAGAACTTCAACGAGGGTTGGCAGGCCCGGGTCGAAGGTGTCGATGGCCCCCTGGAACCGGTCCGGTTGGAGGGTTGGAAACAGGCATGGGCGCTCCCGGAGGGCACCGCGGGTACCGTCACGCTCACCTACGCGCCCGACGCCGTCTATCACCGGGTCCTGGCCATGGGTGGTGCGTTGGCCGCGCTGCTGGTGGTCCTCGCGCTGTGGCCACGCCGACTGCTGCCCGGCGGCGGTCGCATGACCACCGAACCGCCGCGTGGGGCGCGTGCCCTGCCCGAGTCCGGCTCCGGTTGGTTGCCGCGCTGGGTGGTCTTGCCGCTCGGCTTGGCCTATGGCGTGTGGATCGCCGGCTGGGCCGGCGCCGCGATGGTGGGCCTGATCCTGCTGGCTATCTGGTGGCTGGCCCGCCAGGCACCCAAACGGTTGCGTCACGCCAAGCCCGGTCGGCCCTCCATGGGCGGACGATTGCTGCCCCACCTGGCCGGCCCGTGGGTCGTCACGGTGTCGTTGGCCTTGGCCGGACTGGCCACGGCGGTCGGCACACATCTGGCCGTGCACATGCCCTTCCACGACATCACCGAGACCTTGGGCACCGCGTTGCGCGGTTGGGTGCCCCAGGTGCTCTGTCTGCCCGCGATGGCCCGCCTGGTGTTGGCCCTGGGGCAGCGCGGTGAGGAGCATGGACCGGGGGCCGGCACGGACACCGCAGAGAACATCGTGTCGGTGCCGGCGCGGACCGTCGTACGGGACGGCCCGGCCCAGGGGCACGATCGACCCGACGACGCGGGCCCCGGTTCCGACGACACCGGGGCGATGGCCGATGTTCCCGGTGTCGAGGAGGTCCGCGGATGAGCGTGTTCACTCAGGTGGGTCGGGTACCCGAACGCCTGCCGAGCCCGTCGCCGCCCCGGCAAGGCAGCGCGCTGCCCAAGGGCACCCTCTTGGTGGCCCTTGGCGCGTTCCTGCTGACGTCGGCGCTGTTGCTGCCGTTGTACGTGCACGACCGGGTCGCCCTCATGCCGGGGGAGGTGTCCCACCACCTGAGGATGGAGGCCCCCGGCGCGGGTTTCCTGGACACCGCCACCTGGACCTACCAAGAAAACGTCGAACTAGAGCGGACCACCCGGATCAGGGGGAGTTCGCACGGGGCGGATTGGTCGGCCTGGGAGATGACGGTGGACACCAGCGTCTTTGACCACGTCATCGACCATTGGAGCCGCCGCGTCATCGTCGATCGCGAGACCGGGCGCGCGGTCAACTGTTGTGGTGAGCACGTCAACGGAGACCGTGCGGTACGTCAGGCCGGACTGGTTCTACAGTGGCCCGCCGGAGCCCCCGAGGCAGACCACTCCTTCTACGACGCCGAGGTGCGCGCCGCACCCGCGGTCGTCTTCGAGGAGGATGACCAGATCGGTGGGTTGTCGGTGCGCCGCTACACCCAAGAAGTGGTTTCCACCCAGGTCCCCGAATCGTCTCGCGACGTGCCCTCGGCCCTGTTCACCTCCGGGGCCGAGGGAACGGTCTCCGCCAACCGCTGGCTGACCTTCGAACGGACCTTCTGGGTCGAGCCGATCACCGGCCGACTCGTCCACATGACCGAGGATCGCTCCGAGACCCTGCGTCCGCAGAACGGATCCGGTGAGGTGACCTTGCTCGAGGGCGAGTTCGCCCTGGCCGAGAACCAGACCTCCTCCCTGGCCGAACAGGCTCGGGTCCAGGCACTACTGCTACGCGGCCTGGACGTGTGGGCCCCTTGGACACTCGGCCCACTCGGCGTGGTGGCGATCCTGGCCGGGCTGTCGCAGGCATGGCGCTCCCGCGACGAGGACCAGGTGGTCCACAATTCCAGACCCGTCCGGGAAAGGCCCTCCTCACCGAAGAGCGCTGGGCGGGCGCCCGAGGCATAGAATCCGACACATGTGCGGTCGTTATGCCCAGTCCAGAAACGTGCACCGGCTCCAGCTCGCCTTCGGTCTGCCCGAACAAGCGGTGGAAGGGGCCGACCCGCGATCCTGGCCACCCCTGGAAGAACTCGACCCCGACTACAACATCTCACCGGGGCGGCCGGTCCAAGCCGTCTTCGGCCCGCCACCGCTGGGTAGCGATGGTGGGAAAGCGGGACCGCGTTCCTTGCACACCCTGCGTTGGGGTCTGATCCCCTCCTGGGCCAAGGACCGCAACATCGGCTATCGGATGATCAACGCACGTGGGGAGACCGTCGCGGACAAGCCCGCGTTCAGATCGGCCTTCCGACACCGTCGCTGTCTGCTCCCGGCCGACGCCTACTACGAGTGGCAGCTGCTGAACAAGGACGGAACGGCCGAGGCGAGCACCTCTCCCGCGACCGATCCCCAACACAAAAAGCGCAAGGCCAAGGCCGCCAAGAAACCCTTCTCCATTCACTACGAGACAGACGAGCCGCTCGCCTTGGCCGGGATCTTCGAGCGTTGGCGCGATCCCGAGGTCGACGAGAACGACCCGGCCGCCTGGGTCTGGTCGTGCGCGGTGATCACCACCGAGGCCGCGCCCGAACTGGCGCACATCCACGAACGCATGCCGATCGTCGTACCCACGGACGCGTGGGCGTCCTGGCTCGACCCGGCCTCGGGAACCGAGGAGCTGTTCCACCTGATGAACCGCACCCCGGCGGACCGCTTCGTCGTCGACGAGGTCTCCACGGACGTCAACAGCATCAAGAACAACCGTGCCGACCTGCTGGAGCCCGTCTCGTCCGCCGGTGGCGACGCATCGGACACACTTTTCTGACCCCGGAGATGGTGGACAGGCCAGGGCGTGGCCTGTGTATGGTGTGCGAGGCCACGGGGAGAGGGTCTTCCCCGGCCGGGGCGCGATGATCGAGGCGTCCCCACGCACATTCGACGTGCGCACACGTGAATAAACAACGCGGGAGCTCGCGCCATGGCGGGCTGAGAGGGCGACTCATCGGTGTCGCCGACCGCAGAACCTGTTCGGGTAATTCCGACGTAGGAAGGCGCGCCATGACGGCTATGGACAGCCATGACCTTTCCACCACCGACGTGCACCAGGTGACCACTGGTCCCATCATGGGATCTCACAAGGTGTACAGCGAGGTCCAAACCCCCGAAGGACTCACGCTCGGCGTCCCACGGCGACGGGTGGAACTCACCAACGGCAGCCACTTCGATCTGTACGACACATCCGGTCCGTACACCGACGACACCGCCGACATCGACGTTCACCAAGGACTCACCAGGACCCGCCTGGACTGGGCCTTGGACCCCGTCAACGGCTCGGTCACCCAAGCGAGCTACGCCAAGGCGGGCATCATCACCCCTGAGATGCGCTTCGTCGCCTCCCGTGAGGGGGTCACCCCCGAGTTCGTGCGCGATGAGGTCGCCATCGGCCGCGCGGTCATCCCGGTCAACCGCAACCATCCCGAATCCGAACCGACCATCATCGGTAAGAATTTCCTCGTCAAGATCAACGCCAACATCGGGAACTCCGCCGTCACCTCCTCCGTGCCCGAGGAGGTGGAGAAGATGGTCTGGGCCACCCGTTGGGGCGCCGACACGGTGATGGACCTGTCCACGGGCAAGCGCATCCACGAGACTCGAGAACGCATCATCCGCAATTCTCCGGTCCCGATCGGCACGGTCCCCATCTACCAGGCGCTGGAGAAGGTCGATGGCGACCCCACCAGGCTCAGTTGGGAGATCTACCGTCAGACCATCATCGAACAGGCCGAACAGGGCGTGGACTACATGACGGTCCACGCGGGCGTCCTGCTCCGCTACGTGCCGTTGGCGGCCCGACGCGTGACCGGAATCGTCTCGCGCGGCGGTTCCATCATGGCCGCCTGGTGCCTGGCCCACCACGAAGAGAGCTTTCTCTACACCCATTTCGAGGAACTCTGTGAGATCTTCCGTGGTTACGACATCACCTTCTCCCTCGGCGATGGGCTGCGCCCCGGATCCATCGCCGACGCCAACGACGAGGCCCAGTTCGCTGAGCTGCGCACCCTCGGTGAGCTCACCCACATCGCCCGTTCCCACGACGTGCAGGTGATGATCGAGGGCCCTGGCCACGTGCCGATGGACAAGATCGCGGAGAACGTGCGTCTGGAGGAGGAGTCGTGCGGTGAGGCGCCGTTCTACACGCTCGGTCCTCTGACCACCGACATCGCCCCCGGCTACGACCACATCACCTCCGCGATCGGTGCCGCGCAGATCGCTCGGCACGGCACCGCCATGCTCTGCTACGTCACCCCGAAGGAACACCTGGGGCTGCCCGACCGTGACGACGTCAAGGTCGGTGTCATCACCTACAAACTCGCCGCCCACGCCGCTGACGTCGCCAAGGGTCACCCCAAGGCACGGGAATGGGACGACGAGTTGTCCAAGGCGCGTTTCGAGTTCCGTTGGCGGGATCAGTTCCACCTGTCCTTGGACCCGGAGACCGCCCGGTCCTTCCATGACCAGACCCTGCCCGCCGAACCCGCGAAGACCGCGCACTTCTGCTCCATGTGCGGGCCCAAGTTCTGCTCGATGAAGATTTCCCAGGACGTGCGCAGGTACGCCGAGGAGAACGGCCTGGACACGGTGGAGGCCATCGAGAAGGGTATGGCCGACAAGTCCGCGGAGTTCGCCGAGGGTGGTAACCGCCTCTACCTGCCCTTGGTCGACTGATCGGGGGAGTGCCCCTTGCCGGCGGGCCCGTCCACCCGTGCGGGTCCACCGGTCCCTTCAAGACGGGGCGGTACCGAGGCCACCCCAAAAGTGAGGGCTCAACCGGGTTTGACGACACTGGCGATGAGGTGCACTCCTACGTAGTCGTCGGACTCGGCGGCGCGCATCTCCATTTCCACCAGGCGGCCCATCGATCGAGGGTCACGGGCCAACATCATCTCCACGGTGGAGACCGACAGCACCGTGCGCGGTTTGATCCACTCCAGCTCCAGGCCGGCCTCGGTGACCACCTCGGTGAGCTGCTCGGCGGTGAAGCAGCGGGTGATGGAGCCGTCCGGCCAGGGCACCAGCAACACGTCGGCGCTGGGGGCGTGACTGAGTTCGGGCCAGTAGTCCTGTTCGGCGAGCAGGGCCATGCCCAGGACCACGGAGTCCACGCACACGAGCGCGCGTCCTCCGGTTCGTAGGACACGCGCGATCTCGACCATGGACGCTTCCGTGGCCAGGTGTCGCGAGAGTACCCGGTTGTCGGCGATCACTCCGTCGAAGGTGTCGGCCGCGAAGGAACGCAGGAAGGCGGAGTCACCGATCACATGGCGCCATCGGCCCTTGGGTCGTGTCGGCCGGGGTATCGTCGCGCGACCGTTCACCAGGGTGAGGGGGCGACGCATGGCGGTGTCCACCGATGGTAGGAGGGTGACCACGTCGTGCCCGGCGGCCACGGCGCGGGGCGTGCCCTGGAAGTCCGGACTGGACAGATCGAGCAGGAGGGAAGGCGAGGTCGGCAACCAACGGCTGATCTGGGCTTCGGCGACGGCCCAGTAGAACCGCCAGTAATCGGACAACCGGTCGGTAGCGGCGAACTGCGCCGCGGGCGATCGAGGGCGATCGGAGGCCGGAGTCGAGGACGGTCGCACGTGCACTCCTCTCCCAACGTTCAAGTAGTCCTACCCGCACTCTTCCATGCCTCACCTTCGAAGAGGGGGCCGTTCGACCGACTTTCCCGGGACCTTCGTTCCCGGTGTGGACGGAATCAGTTCACAAGGCCCGTTGTTGTCAACAGCACCGTCCGGAGAGTGGGTGTCCGGGGGTTTCACCGCATGTGAGGGGGAGCACGAGACCATGTCGACCACCGGCGCGTGTCTTGAACGCGAGGAAGTGGTGCCGACGTCGGGTGGCGTCGATGCGCAGGTCCGGGCCGTGGGGCCGTATCGTTGGGATATGGACGCCCCAGACGGGACCAGTGCAAGGAGGCCGAAGGGCTTGGAACAGAGCCAGGAGACAGCCGAGGAACGGGACGAGCGGTTCGAGAGGGACGTGCTCCCCTACCTCGACCAACTCTACTCGGCGGCGTTGCGCATGACCCGTAACCCCGCTGACGCGGAGGACCTCGTTCAGGAGACCTTCGCCAAGGCGTTCGGTTCCTTCCACCAGTTCAAGGCCGGAACCAACCTGAAGGCGTGGCTGTACCGCATCCTCACGAACACCTTCATCAACTCCTATCGGAAGAAGCAGAGAGAGCCGAAGCAGGCCGGTACCGAGGATGTCGAGGATTGGCAGTTGGCACAGGCCGCGTCGCACACCTCGGTGGGGTTGAAGTCGGCCGAGGCCGAAGCACTCGAGCATCTTCCCGACAGCGATGTCAAGCGTGCGCTGCAGGAGCTTCCGGAGGACTTCCGGATCGCGGTCTACCTCGCCGATGTCGAGGGGTTCGCGTACAAGGAGGTCGCCGAGATCATGGGGACCCCCATCGGGACGGTCATGTCGCGCCTGCACCGTGGGCGGCGCCAGCTTCGTTCGTACTTGGAGGAGTACGCGGTGGACCGTGGCTTCCTCCCGGCGACGCGCGCGGCCGCGGCCGCCGAGGCGGTCGCCACGGGTTCTTCCGCCGGTGGGCGGGCACAGGCGAGTGGGTCGGATCGAGGAGATCGACGATGAGCGGTGGTCAGGACGAATCGGAAACGGGCACCCCGTGCAGTGAGGTGCTCGAACAGCTCTACGTCTACATCGACGGTGAACTCGAAGAAGGCGACTGCGACCAGGTGCGTCGGCATCTGGATGGATGTAGCCCATGTCTGGACGAGTACGGCTTGGAGGAAGCCGTGAAGAAGCTCGTCGCCAAGCACTGCGGCTGCGATCCGGTCCCGTTGGACCTGCGGGACAAGGTCCTGGGTCGGTTGGCCCGAGCCCGCCAGGAGCAATTGGCTCGTGAGGCCGAGCTGGGGACCCCGCCCGCCTGAAGGGTTTCCCGACGGATGGCGAAGGCTGGAATTCCAGCCTTCGCCATTTTTTGTGCTCTGGTTCCTATTGCTGTTATCTGTTGGGTTCCGATGCGTTTATATGCTTTTGTGGTGGTGTGCGGAGTATTTTCCCTTAAGTATGAGAGTTTTGGTCACTAGGTGCCCCTGTGAGTGGTTTCGGGGGTGGTCGACACGCCCGATGGGGTGCGGGTATTTTCGGTCGTGACCGACTCGGAATGGATTTCTTCGGGGTTCGCCCAGTCGTTTCATTTGGTCACGGGGGGTAGTGGCTCCTGGTCGGGTTCGGTGTGGATGGTGGCTGGATCCGCCGAGGGGAGGTGCGTCGACCGTTTCGAGGCAAAGGGCATGGTTACGCTGTGTAGCAAGCTGGAATTGCTAATTGGATTAGTAATTCCATAGTTCGGAACTTCCGAGGGGCGATCCCTCCTCGGAGAAGTTCGGTTCGGGTCATGGGCAATCCTGGCGGTGCCGAGGGCCGTTAAACTGAACGCCATATCCAACGAATGGGTCAATTTGTGCGGCGTGCTCGGTGTGTGAGTGAGGCGTCGCCGTGGAGAGAGGGGATCGCGATGTTCGCGGGCATGCTCATGATGTCGATGTACGGAATTTTCATGGCTTCCGCTTTTACCGGATGGACCTGGTGGTAGAACAGAACCGTTGAAACCATGACAGTTCGGTCGTTGTCGGCGGGGGGTGAACGAGGGTGCGGGCTCTTCCAGGGGGCGCGCGTGTCTACGTCGGAATCATCGTTGTCAGTGCTGTCGCCATCGTGCTCATCGGTCCCTACTCGGGAATCGACCTGGGAACCCTGGTGCTCATGGTGGTTCTCTTCGTCGTCGCGGAGTCGATCAGCACGCACGTCCTCGTCGACGACGAAAAGGCCGGGATCTCGCCCAGTTCGGCCGTGGCCCTGGCCGCGGTCGTCCTGGTCGGCCCGGCCGGGGCCGCCGTGGTCGGTTTCGCCTGTTGTTTGGCGCTGCGCAGGCAGATCCTGGTCAAACGGGCCTTCAACGGAGCGCAGTACGCACTGGCGGCCTACACGGCCGGACATGTCTATCTTCTACTCGGCGGCACCGTCGGGGTGCCCGGGCAGTCGGATTTCCCCGAAATCGTCTTCCCCTACGTCGCCGCCGTCCTGACGCACACCCTGATCAACTCGCTGCTCATCGGCCTCCTCATGTGGGGACTGGGGGCGGGCCGGGCCGCCGGCCCACGGCCACGGCGCTGGCGCCCCCTGCTCGCCTTGGAGGTCACTTCCATCGGCTACCAGATGCTGGGGTTGGCCATCGCGGCGGTCTGGGGCGCGGTCGGGATCGTCGCGCCGTTGCTGATCCTGTTGCCCCTGTTCATCGCACGCTGGACCTTCGGCCAACAGATCGCCGAAGCGCGGGCGCACGAGGCCACGCTCGCCACCCTGTGCCAGGCGGTGGAGACCAAGGACTACTACACGCGCGGGCACTGTATGCGGGTGGCCGAGGGCGCGGCCATGATCGCCGCCGAACTGGGTATGTCCGCCGAACGGGTACAGAAGATCCGCTACGCGGGGATGCTCCACGACATCGGCAAGCTCGGGGTGCCCACCAAGGTCATCCAAAAGACCGGCAAACTCACCGACGACGAGTACGCCGCCATCAAGCTCCATCCGACCCGTGGTTACGAGATCGTTCGCGAGATCAGTTTCCTCGACGAGGCGCTCGCCGGCATCCGGCACCACCACGAGCGCTTGGACGGGCGCGGCTACCCCATGGGTCTGGTCGGTATGGAGATCCCCGAATCCGCCCGCATCATCAGCGTGGCCGACGTCTTCGACTGCCTGACCTCCACCAGGTCCTACCGCAAGGCCTGGTCGGTGGAGGAGGCCATCGCCGAACTCCGTCGATGCGCCGGTACCCAGTTCGATCCGAAGATGGTCGAGGCCTTGGTCCGGGCCGTTTCCCGGGAAGGGTGGCAGACCCCGGACATCGCCGAACCGCCCGGTGGTCACTATGGTTCCACCGAGGACACAGAACTCGAGGGATCGAACGCTCCGACGTCGGCCGAGCCGGCCAAGAGGGGTGGTGACGAGGCGACCAAGGCCGCCGAATCCACCTCGGCCGGAGTCGTGACGGGTGGGCAGGACCGGTGATGACCCAGCGGACGGACGGGCCTCCTGACTCGGGGGCCGAAGGTGGTGGACCAGAGGGCGGTGCCCTGGAACACCGACGACGGTGTGGGCCTTCCTGGCGCACGGCGCGCCCGCTGAGGGCCATGCTGGTGGCCGGGGTGGGCGCGGCCTCCTTGGTGGCGCTGGTGGGCACGGCCGTCAACGGAGTCGTCGAACCCCACGTGGCACTGGCTTTTTGCCTGGTCATCGCTATTGGGGAGCTGACCAGGATCAATCTTCCGGGGAATCGGGAGTCGGCCCCGATCGCCGTGTCGGGGGCCATCGCCTACGCGCTCCTGATCAGCCTGGGCGGAGAGCAGGTCCATCACGGTGCCGGTCAGGTGGTCGCGGTGGTCGCCCTGGGAGTGGCCTTGGGAGAACTCCCGCACGTGGCGGTGGGTCGGAGCCCCAGCGTGGAGGGGGTCGCCCGACGGGTGTTCACCGCCCTGCTGCTCGCGGCCGCCTTCCGTCCCTTGGCCGCACAGCTGTCCCTGAGCGGCCCCTCGGTCCAGGTCGTCATGCTCATGGCGCTGCTGGTGATGGTGGCCTGGCTGGTGGACGTGGTCGTCTCGGCGATCTTGCGGGCCGAGCGGCTGCGCACCCGGCTCCGGGTGGCCGCGCGCGACGAGGCCCGTGCCCAGGTCGCCACCGGTGGCGCGATCGCCTCCAGTGGGGTGCTCATCGCGCTCGCCTGTACCGTCACCGGACTGGTGGGTCTGCTGGTGTTCAGCGCTCCACTGCTGGTCTCCCAAGTGGCCTTTCGCCGGCACGCCGAGGTGCGTCGCACCTACCTGGAGACGGTGCGGGCCCTGTCCCGGGTCACAGAGGTGGGCGGTTACGTGGAGAACGGGCACTCCCGCAGGGTGAGTCGGTTGGCCCACGGCATCGCCTGTGAATTGGGACTGAGCGAGCGTGAGCTGTTGGAGTTGGAGTACGCGGCGCTGATGCACGACATCGGCCAGCTGTCCCTACACGAGCCCATCGCGGGTGGGGCCACCGTGCTGGCCTCACCGCGCGAACAGCGCAGGATCGCAGAGTTGGGCTCGGCGATCATCCGGGAGACCGGAGTATTGGACAACGTCGCCGAACTGGTCCGTCGACAGTGCGAACCGCTCCATGGAGACGGTGACGAGGGTGCGCCGCCGTTGGGTTGTCGCATCATCAAGGTCGCCAACGCCTTCGATGACCTGGTCGGGGACAACCGCGACGTCGAACGCCGCGTCGCTGTGGTCGAACGGCTGCGAATGGACACCGACAGCGAGTACGACCCGCGCGTGGTGGACGCCTTGGCCGGTGTCATCCGTCGCGGCTGAGCAACCCTCGCCACCGTCCGTCCTCTAAGGAGGCGGTTCGGTCAGGCCGTGGGCGGGCGCAGTCGGGTGACGAACTTGTATCGGTCACCGCGGTAAAGGGAGCGGACCCATTCCACCGGATGTCCATCACCGTCGAAGCTGTGCTGACAGTGCAGGACCAGCGGCAGACCGACGTCCACACCGAGTAGCCGAGCCTCGTTCGGGGTCGCCAGCACCGTCTCGATGGACGCCTCCGCTTCGGCCAGGGAGACGTCGTACGCGCTCGCCAGAGCCTCGTAGAGCGAGGCGTAGCGGTCGAGTTGACGTCTGAGCCCCGGAAAGCGTCGTGCGGCCAGGTGGGCGGTCTCCACGGCCATCGGCTCGCCGTTGGCCAGCCGGAGTCTTTCGATACGCAGCACACGCCCGCCTGAACGGATCGACAGCAGCTCGGCGAGCTGGTCGTCGGCGTTGATGTAGCTGACGTCCAGGATGCGGGTGGCGGGATGCAGGCCGTGGGCGCGCATCTCCTGGGTGTAACTGGTCAGCTGGAGGACTTGGGCGACCTTCGGCTTGGCGACGAACGTGCCCTTGCCCTGGATACGCAGGAGACGACCCTCGACGACCATTTCGGTCAGAGCCTGGCGCACCGTGGTGCGCGACGTGCCGAACTGGGTGGCCAAAGCGCGTTCGGGTGGGACCGGGTTTCCGGCGGGCATCGCCTCGATCAGCTCGAGCAACTGCTTCTTGACCTGGTAGTACTTGGGCACCCGGGGGTTGCCGTCCAGTGTGCGCTGTCCAGTCATCGATCTCCTCCGCAGCGTCCCGCATTCATCGTGCACACCCTTTCCGGCAGGGGTCATCCGGTAGCCGGGGACCACAGATTGGTGTGGACCACTGGTCGAGTGTGTACCTCTTGAGTATGCATGGCTCCATGGGATGATTTGTGAGTGCCTCACCTCAGCGATCTCATCCGCCGTCATACGTCACTCAAACAGGCGGATCTGGAGTGGATTCACTCTCTGGTCTCCGACTGGCAACTGCTGGCCGACCTGTCCTTCGCCGATCTCGTGCTATGGGTGCGACTCCGTGAGAACGATGGTTGGGTCGCCATCGCCCAGATGCGTCCCACCACCGGTCCGACCGCTTTCCAGGACGACCTGGTCGAGAGCGTCCTGCGTGACGACATGAGCGAGGCCGGTTCCCGCTCCGGGCTCCGGTTGGTCGGTCGCCGAGCCCTCATCGACCGTGCCTGGAGCGAGGGGCGGATCTGTCGGGACGGTGACCCCGACTGGTCCGGCGGGGTCCCGGTGCGTGAGGAGACCATTCCGGTACGCCGGCAGGGCAACCTCATCGCCGTCATTCAGCGCAGCACCAACCTCAGCTCGGCGCGTACACCCAGTCGACTGGAACTCACCTACCTGCAGAGCGCGGGCGACCTGGCGCAGATGATCGCGGAGGGTGCCTTCCCCTTCAGCGACCAGGGGCCGCTCATGGTGCGCTCTCCTCGGGTCGGCGATGGTCTACTCCGACTGGACCAGAACGGAGAGGTGGTCTACGCCAGCCCCAACGCGCTGTCCGCCTATCGGCGGTTGGGATTGACCGCCGACCTGGTCGGTGCCCGGCTGGACCGCACGACCCTGGAGTTGGCCGCGGCGGGGGAGGCCCGGGACGAGAACCTGACCTACACCGCCAGTGGCCGGGCGCCTCAGGAAGCCGAGGTGGAAGCACGCGGGGTCACCGTGCAACTGCGAGCGATTCCGCTGATCATCGACGGGGTACGCATCGGTGCCCTGGTGATGGTTCGGGACGTCACCGAACTGCGCCGCCGTGAGCGTGAGCTCATGACCAAGGACGCCACCATCCGGGAGATCCACCACCGGGTCAAGAACAACCTTCAGACCGTGGCGGCGTTGCTACGGCTTCAGGCTCGACGCTTGGACGTGCCCGAGGCCCGGGCCGCGTTGGACGAGGCGGTGGGTCGGGTCGGGTCGATCGCGATCGTGCACGAGATGCTCTCGCACACCCCGGACGAGGTCGTGGACTTCGATGACATCGCTGATCGGGTCATGCAGATGGCGGCGGAGGTGTCTTCCACCGGAAGTGTGGTGGTTCCGCGCCGGATCGGTGGGTTCGGTCTGCTGAACGCGCTCGTGGCGACACCGTTGTCGATGGTTCTGGCGGAATTGGTGCAGAACGCGGTGGAACACGGACTGGGGCAGGGGCCAGGGGAGATCGAGGTGCGAGTGCGGCGCTCCGAAGCCGGACCGGGGGCCGCAGGGCCGAGCAGTCTGGAACTGGCCGTCTCGGACGATGGTGGTGGGCTTCCGGAGGACTTCGACCTGGAAGGAGCCACGAGTCTGGGCCTGCAGATCGTGCGGACCCTGATCGTGGGGGAACTCGGGGGGACTTTGGCGGTCGAGCCGAAGGAGGGCGGCGGTACGGAAGTCGCGATCAGTCTGCCACTAGAGCACCCGGAGGGCGCGCTCCCCTAGGGGTAGGGGCCCGAAGACGCGTCGTTCGGCGGGCCGTCCCCCCGTTGCGTCGGCGGGGTCGGTCGGAGTTCTCTCCTGGTTTCCGCCCAGACGGAAACACTCAGTGGCTGCGGACCATCGGGCGCGAGGCGGAACCACGGCGCTTGAGCCGGCGCCGTTCCTCCTCGGAGGTGCCGCCCCAGACACCGCCGTCCTGTCCACTCTCCAAGGCCCACTTGAGGCAGGCGGAGCTGACCGGACAACGTCGACAGACGGCCTTGGCCTCCTCGATCTGGATCAGGGCGGGGCCGAAGTCACCGATGGGGAAGAAGAGTTCGGGGTCTTCGTCACGGCAGGCTGCGTCATGGCGCCAGTCCATGCGGTCCACTCCTCACAGGTTGTGAAGCTTTTCACGATCGCTGTGCAAGGGCACCCGGTGGAAGAGTCGCCACCGGAAAGAGGTCAACGGCCTCAAGGGTCGAGCCTTCACCCCACGGCCACGTGGGAAGCGCCCATTTAACTCGCCTGTAACTCGCGGCGATATCTTGAGCGTGACAGGGACGCGACAGGCACGCAAGAGCTCCCGAGGTCAAAGGTCCTGTTCGGCGTGTCGGGTGCGTCACAGTGTCAGGGAATGGCGCTCTTTCCCCGAATTAACAGAAGATTCGTAATGCCTTCGGTATCGAATGGAAGTTGACCTGTTCGCGTTCCCCCAGGTATTCACCATCGATTTGGAAGGCTCGGGGGTGGCGCGAGTTGATCCGCAGCGAGCCCTGGTCATGCCAGGTCACGTAGCCGTCACCGCGAGCGGGAAGCCCTTTGGGCAGGAACATTTGAGAAAGTACCCAGCCGGTGAGCCAGTACGAGGAGCGAGTCAGCGCGAAAGCGTCCAGACCCAGCTCGAAACGGGAAGCCGGAGTCGGTTGCAGTGGCAGAGCTCCCGCGTACGTCCATGGGGTCGTGTTGGTGACCAGGGCGAAATAGACCTCTTCCAGGACCTTTCCATCGGTGGACACGGTAAGTGACGGGTCGCGTATATCTCCACCGAAGAACAGCTTTACCGCGACCTCCGCGTACAACGCGGGCGTGGCCTTCCGGCCGTTTTCACGTTCGTGTTCCACCTGCTGCACCACGTCCGCGTCCCAGCCGAAACCCGCGCAGAAGGTGAAGTAGCGATCGTCCTGGTCGCTGGTGACGCGTCCCAGGTTCACTTCCCGTTCCCGGCCGGATCGGATCGCCGCCAGAACCTGGCCGGTCGCCTCCACCGGGTCGCCCGAGACCCCCAGCGCCCGGATGAACACGTTGGCGCTGCCCCCGGGGATCGCCGCGTAGCGGGGGCGCTTGAGACCCTCCGGAGTGGAGAGGAGACCATTGACGACCTCGTTGACGGTTCCGTCACCGCCCAGGCTCAGCACGAGCTCGAAACCGTCGGCCGCCGCCTGCCGAGCCAGCCCTCGGGCATGGTCGCGGTAGGCGGTCTCGACGACGCTCATCTTCAACTCCGAGGCCAGAGCGCCCAGGATCACCTCGCGGGTGCGGTCGGTGGTCGTGGTTGCTTTGGGGTTCACGATGAAGAGGGCGCGCACCCGCACAGTCTAGTGCCGTGCGGGGTGCCGCGACGGAGCCGGCCCTGGCCGGTCACGGCGGCAGGGCTCAGGTCGTTCGACGTCGTGCCCAGAAACGGAACGGAGCGCGAGCAGGGGGCGAGAACGACAAGGGGTGGGACCGGGTCCGGATGAGGACGCGTATAGGCTCGTCTGGTGTCTTCGCGTCCCATCACTCTCATCGTCGCCGCCGCGCTGGAGGCCCTGATCGGTTTGGCCGCGGCCGCCGGCGGACTCTTCAGTCTGTACACCGCGATCACCGGGCAGGCCACCGATGTGGTCTCCTCGGCCATCCCGCTCACCGTCATCGGTGCGGGTGTCGGCGCCCTGCTGATCTTCGTCGCGCGCGGCCTGTGGCAACTGCGCGAATGGGCCCGCACTCCGGTGGTGGTCACCCAGCTGTTCATGGCGGTGGTGTCCTACTACATGTTCACCAGCGAGCAGTACGTGGTCGGTTCGATCATGCTCGGCACGGCCGTCGTCGCGGCCGCCGCCGTCTTGGCGCCGCCGACGACCGCGGTGCTGTTCCCCGACGAGCCCTCCAAGGGCGGTTAGCACCGCGGCCGTGCCGCGTTCCTTTCGGGCCTTTGCCGTCTCCAACCGTCGCACCTCGTTCACCCTCGGCGGGCGACCATGGCGCGATCCCTTCAGGGCTCGCGGCCCGACTCTTCTCGCAGAAGGCCGCCGGTGCCTGGACCTGGTGTCGTGCCAGCCGAGGTTCGCTTTGTGGCGGCCCTTGGAACGGCACCTCGCTGTGGCGGCGAAAAGCCCACGTAGGAACCCCTACGTGGGCTTTTCGCCGCCTTGTGAGGCGTCATCTTGGACGCCGCTCCGTAACGGGTGGACCCCGCTAGTCGTCGGTGGTGAGCGCCTGTCGGAGCTGGGCCAGGGTCCGTGCCAATAGGCGGGACACGTGCATCTGCGAGATCCCCAGTTCCTGGGCGATCTGCGACTGGGTCATGTTGCCGAAGAAACGCAGCAGCAGGATCCGCTTCTCCCTGGGCGGAAGCTGTTCCAAGAGCGGCTTCAGGGACTCCCGATATTCCACACCCTCTAGTGACTCGTCGACGATGCCCAACGAGTCGGCCACCGCGGGCGCGTCCTCGTCCCCGCTGTCGGGGGCGTCCAGGGACACCGTCGAGTAGGCGTTGGCGGACTCCAGGCCCTCCAGCACCTCCTCCTCCGTCATCTGCAGGTGCTGGGCCAACTCCGCCACGGTAGGGGAGCGCCCTTCGCGCTGTGACAGGTCGCTGACCGCCTTGGTCAGGGACAGTTTCAGTTCTTGGAGACGACGGGGAACCCGGACCGCCCAGCCCTTGTCACGGAAGTGGCGCTTGATCTCACCAACGATCGTCGGGGTCGCGTAGGTGGAGAACTCCACCCCGCGCTCCAGGTCGAAGCGGTCGATGGACTTGATCAGCCCGATCGTGGCCACCTGGGTGAGGTCGTCCAGCCACTCACCACGGTTGCGGAAGCGCCGGGCCAGGTACTCCACCAAGGGAAGGTGGAGTTCGACGAGCTCGTCGCGAATCGCTCGGCGCTCGGGCGCCTCCGGGTCGAGTTCGCTAAGGCGCTCGAACAACTCTCTGGCACGCGCCCGGTCGGGCACCGCGTGCTCGGTCTTCGCTGTCAGAGCGGGCCCCCTTTCGCTCACGCCGGCTCCAACATGCCACGGCGTTTGTACAAGACGATGTAGACGCGGTCGTTCGGGCCCACCCCGGCATCCACGTTTCCCGCCAGGGCCGACAAAACGGTCCAGGCGAAGGTGTCGCGAGCCGGGAGACGCCCATCCGCGGTCAACACCGAGACGGAGATGCGCATCCCCTCGGGGGTGAGTTCGAATTCCGTGGTCAGTTCTGTGCCGGGCAGCGCCTGGGTGAGGAGCATCGCGCAGGCCTCGTCGACACCGATCCTCAGGTCCTCGATCTCGTCGAGGGTGAAGTCGAGCCGGGCGGCCAAGCCCGCCGTCGCCGTTCGCAACACCGATAGGTAGGCACTATCGGCGGGCATGTTGACGGTGACAGCGTCGCGTACACCGGTGGCGTCGGCCATGGGCACAGCGGTTTCTTCGGTCACGTCCCTCCTTCGGGGGGCGAGGTTGCCGCTTGAGAGCAATGTATCTGGTTTCACCCTGCCACTGACGCAGGGAAGTGAGACCGTGTCCGTCCGAAGGTGGCCGAACACGAGACGAATGGCCGATCTCAGTCCCTCGTGGAACCCAGAGCGACCAGCGCGTCACCATCCAGGCGACGGACCGTCCATTCGTCCATGGCGGTGGAACCGAGCGACTCGTAGAACCCGATGGCGGGCTCGTTCCAGTCGAGCACGGACCATTCCAGGCGGCCGTAACCACGTTCCACGCAGATTCGTGCAAGATGGCGCAGCAGGGCTCCGCCGTACCCGTGACCGCGCAGATCGGGTCGTACGTACAGGTCCTCCAAGTAGATCCCGTGTCTGCCGGTCCAGGTGGAGTAGTTACGGAACCACAGCGCGAACCCGGCCGGGACGAGGGCACCGTCGGCACCCGAGTGCTCCACGACGTGCGCGTACACCGTCGCGTTCGGTCCGAACAGGGCGTGGTCCAGATCCTCCTCGGTGGCCACCACCGCGTCGGGTTCCTTCTCGTACTCGGCGAGTTCGCCGATCATCCGATGGATGACGGGAACGTCGTCGGGACGGGCAGGACGGATCATCGGACCACCTCGGATCAGGGTCGGGGCCTGCGGGTGATTCCAGGGTATGCGCTGGGCGGAGAGGGCTCGTGTGACCGAGGTGTGGCATGTGGCGATCGGTTCCCGACCGAAGGGTCAGTGCGGCCGGTGTGCCACCACCCGCTCCACCACACCGAAGAACAGTCGGTCATGGTGGCCCACCTCGAAGCCGACCTCCTCGGCGACCTCCCGGGGCAGCCGACGCGGATGTTCACGCCTGCGCTCCCTCAGCCGCAACGGCATACGGGTGTACTCGATGTGGTCCACCAACAGCAGTCGACCACCGGGGACCAGGACTCGGTGCATTTCCCGTAGAGCCCGTTCCTGGTCAGGAATGGTGCACAGGGAGAGAGCGCAGAGCACCGTTTCGAAAGAGCGGTCGGCGAAGGGGAGTCGTTGGGCGTCGCCCTCCACGAAGGTGATCGCGAGCCCCAGATCCTCGGCCTTCTTCGCGGCCCTGGCGATCATGGCGGAACTCAGGTCCAACCCGGTCAGCTTGACCTGGGGCGGGTAGTAGCGCAGGTTCCGTCCGGTTCCCACGGCCACCTCCAGGGTGCGGCCACGAGCCCCGCCGCACAGCAATTCCCTGGTGTTGCGGATGGCCACGTGTTCGCAGTGGCCTCCGAAGTCGTAAAGGCCCGCCCGGTGTTCCCAGAGCCGACGTGTCTTCTCCGTACGCGAATCCATGCCTCTCCCCGGGGCCGGATGGGACGCCCCTGAGTAAAGACTCTGGGACCGGACCCTCGTGGTCAAGGGAAGAGGGAGTGTGTCCCTGGATCAGGTGGCACTCACACGCCCATGGGGGACAGGTCCGGCCCGGCGCCCCGGTCGCGGGGGTGTGGGGCGCCGGGTTGGGTTACGGGGCCCGCGCGTCGCGTGACACTCGGGCCCCGAAGGAGTCGGGGAGGTCAAAGAACCTTGGACAGGAACGCCTGGGTGCGCTCATGCCGTGGATCGGAGAGTACCTGGGTGGGCGAGCCCTCCTCCACCACGACACCGTCGTCCATGAAGACCAGGGAGTCGCCCACCTCACGGGCGAAACCCATCTCGTGGGTGACGACCACCATGGTCATGCCGCCCTCGGCCAGGTCGCGCATGACGTCCAGGACTTCGCCGACCAGCTCCGGGTCCAGGGCACTGGTGGGTTCGTCGAACAGCATCAAGGACGGTTCCATGGCCAGTGCGCGGGCGATGGCCACGCGTTGCTGCTGTCCTCCGGAGAGTTGTTCGGGGTAGGCGCTCGCCTTGTCCGGCAGCCCGACTCGTTCCAGCAGTTCCAAGGCGTGTTCGACGGCCTGAGCCTTGGGTATGCGCTTGACCTGTGTCGGGGCCTCGATGACGTTGCCGAGCACGGTCAGGTGTGGGAACAGGTTGAAGCGCTGGAAGACCATGCCGATGTCGCTGCGTTGGGCGGCGATCTCGCTGTCGCGCAGTTCGTACAGACGATCACGCCTTTGCCGGTAGCCCATCAGTTCGCCGTTGACCCACAGGCGGCCGGCGGACAGCTTCTCCAGGTGATTGACGCAACGCAGGAACGTGGACTTGCCCGACCCGGAAGGGCCGATGATGCACATGACCTCACCGCGCCGGACTTGAAGATCGATGCCCTTGAGGACCTCTAGGCGGCCGAAGCTCTTGTGCACGTTCTCGGCGACGACGAGCGCGTCCGAGGAGGGCCCGGTTCTCTCCGTGCTCTCCAAGCCCTGGTCGAGGCCGGTCATGTGATTCTCCTCGGCCATCAGTGCGCCCCTCCCACGACGTGGCCGCCGGCCCCGCGCTCACTACGGCTGAACCTGCGTTCGATGAAGTACTGGCCGACCATCAGCACGCTGGTGATCGCCAGGTACCACAGGCACGCCGCCACCAGCATCGGGAAGATCTGGTAGGTGCGGGTTCCCACGGCCTGGAGTTGGTAGAAGAGTTCGATGGTCACCGGAACGTAGGCCAGCAGGGCGGTGTCCTTGAGCATGGCGATGGTCTCGTTGCCGGTGGGTGGGATGACGACCCGCATGGCCTGCGGCAGGGTGATGCGCCGCATGATCTTGCTCCGGCTCATTCCAAGGGCTTGGGCGGCCTCGGTCTGGCCCTTGTCCACCGACTGCAGGCCCGCTCGGATGATCTCGGCCATGTAGGCGCCCTCGGACAGGGACAGGGCGAGTAGACCCGCCGTGTACCCGGTCAGGAGGGTGCGGGCGTCGATCGCGAAGAAGCGGGCGTCTCCCTCCAAGCCCAGCATGGGCATCCAGTAGTTGTCGAAGGGGAGCCCGATGTGGATCGTCGAGTACAAGATGGCGATGTTGCCGAAGAGCACCGCCAGCACCAAGCGGGGCACGCCACGGAAGAACCAGGTGTAGAGCCAGGAGACCGATACCAGGATCGGGTTCCCCGAAAGGCGCATCACCGCGAGGATGACGCCCAACAGGATGCCGATGATCATGGACAGCACGGTGGCGCTGAGGGTCACCCAGACGCCGCGCAGGACCGGGTCCGAGAACATGTGCTCGAGCATGAAGGGCCAGTTGAACGCGGGGTTCGTGACGAGCATGTTCACGAACATCGCGGCCAAGACCAGCACGACCCCCGCGGCGACCCAGCGTTCCGGGTAACGGACGGGGACCGCGGTGATCGGGTCGGTCGAACGGCCCGGGGTCGGCTCCTGCGACCCCGGGCCGTCCACCGATGGACTCGGTGAGGTCACGGGTCAGACTTTCGATAGAGAGGACGGATACCTTCGGACGTCGGGCAGATGCTCCGTGGAGGGCGCTTCTACTCGTCGACCGAGGGGTTGACCTCGGAAGCCTCCAGGGCACCGACTTCGATGCCCCACTCTTGGAGGATGGTGTCGTATGTGCCGTCCTCGATGATGGCGTTGAACGCCGCGGAGAGGGCCTCGGCCATCTCGGTGTCGTCCTTGTGGGTGAGGACGCCGTATGGAGCGGCGTCGTACTGGTCACCGATGAACTCGAGCTGCTCCCCGGTCTCCTGGAGGGCGAACAGGGAAGTGGGCAGGTCGGCCAGGGAGGCATCGTTGACACCGGAGACCACGCTGGAGGTGGCCAGCGGCTGGTTCTGGAACTTCTCGATGGTGATGGCTTCCTCGCCGGCCTCGACACAGGCTTGGCTGCGGGCCTCGATGTCGGTGTCGTGCGTGGTGCCGGTCTGCACGGCGATGCGCATGCCGCAGGCGTCGTCGGGGTCCACCCCCTCGGGATTGCCGGTCTTGGCGAACCACTGGGTACCGGATGAGAAGTAACTCACCATGTTCACGGCCTCCATGCGCTCCTGGGTGATGCTGAAGGAGGAGGCGCCGAGGGTGTAGTTGCCGGTGTCGACACCGATGATGATGGAGTCGAAGTTGGCCGGGACCCACTCGGTTTCCAGATCCAACTTGTTCAGAGCGGCTGTGACCAGATCCACGTTGAAACCGAGGACGGTCTCACCGTCGTCGTCCAGGTATTCCCCGGGCGGGTACTCGGCCTCGACACCGATGCTGACGACACCGGACTCACGGATCTGGTCCGGGACGAGTGCGGCGAGCTCCTCGTCGGCGGAGACCTCCGGTGCCTCGGGTGCGGCGTCATCACCGCCGCCGTCGTCACCGTCGCCGCACGCGGACAGGGTCAGCAGGCCCGCGGCGGCGAGGGCGGTGAAATAGGGAAGAGGCTTGCGCAAGGGCATCTGGGGTCTCCTTCATGGGCACGGATCGTGCCTGGTCGGAGGCGGGTTCTCGGGGCCACACCGCCAGCCTGGAACGGCATTCGGAACATTATGCTGCATGTCCAGATGAGTCGGTAACATCTCATCATGTCGCCCCGCGATGTTCCTGTGGTCACCGTTGTGAGAGAATTGCGTAACGGGCCATCCCCGTGAGATGCGGACGCGCAGTACTCGCATAAGAGTCCGGCGAAGACCGTTCCTCCCGGCGAACACGACCGGTCATGGCCGACCGGCGCCGTGGAGGGCACCCCTAGCACCCTTACGTCTTCGCGTGCGATCCGTTGCCCACCGTCCTTCGTCATGGCCGACGCGGGATGAACAGCAGACCGAGGGGTTTGAGTAGTGACCACCTTTGATTCGCGTACCCAGAACACGTCCGAGCTGGACCAGGATCCGGCCTTCGCCATGCACCGTGGCGGCAAGCTGCACGTCACCTCTTCCGTGGACGTCAGCGACCACGAAGGACTCTCCCTGGCCTACACGCCAGGCGTCGCCCGTGTCTGCGATGCGATCGCCGAGAACGCGGACCTGGTCGAGACCTACACCTGGAAGAGCAATCTGGTCGCCGTCGTCACCGACGGCACCGCGGTCCTGGGCCTGGGCAACATCGGCCCCGAGGCCTCCCTGCCGGTCATGGAGGGTAAGTCGTTGCTGTTCAAGCAGTTCGGCGACGTCGACTCCGTGCCGATCGCGCTCAACTGCACCGACGTCGACGAGATCGTCGAAACCATCGTGCGCATGTCGCCCTCCTTCGGTGGCATCAACCTGGAGGACATCGCCGCCCCGCGCTGCTTCGAGATCGAGGCCAAGCTGCGTGAGCGCTTGGAGATCCCCGTCTTCCACGACGACCAGCACGGAACCGCCATCGTGACCGTCGCCGCGCTGCACAACGCGGCACGCATCACCGGACGCACCTTGGCGGACCTGCGCGTGGTCGTCTCCGGTGCGGGTGCCGCCGGCGTCGCCGTCACCAAGATGCTCATCGATGGCGGTGTCGGTGACATCGCCGTCGCCGACTCCAAGGGCATGATCTACGACGGCCGTGAGGGCTTGACCCCGATCAAGCGGGAACTGGCCGCGATCAGTAACAAGGCCGGCCTCCAGGGCTCCATCGAGAGCGCTTTGAAGGGCGCGGACGTGTTCATCGGCCTGTCCGCCGGCGAGGTTCCCGAGTCTGTCGTGGCCGACATGGCCGACGACGCCATCATCTTCGCCATGGCCAACCCGAACCCGGAGGTCCACCCGGACGTCGCCCGTAGGTACGCGAGCGTCGTCGCCACCGGGCGCAGCGACTTCCCGAACCAGATCAACAACGTTCTGGCCTTCCCCGGAGTCTTCCGGGGCGCCTTCGACGTCCAAGCCTCGGACATCACCGAGAACATGAAGCTGGCCGCGGCCAAGGCCTTGGCCGACCTGGTCGGTGACGACCTGAGCGCCGACTACGTCATCCCGAGCTCCTTCGACGAGCGCGTGGTCCCGGCGGTCTCCGCCGCCGTCGCCGCCCAGGCCCGCAAGGACGGCGTCGCACGCCGCTAGCGCGCGTGCGACCCGGGGGCCCGCGCGACCATGATGGTCGTGCCGGCCCCTGCCACTCGTGCCGGGTCGGACACGCTCTGGAGACCGCGTGCCATCGGAGCGATCACATGAGTTCCAATGGTGCGCCGGCCTCCTCGACCAACGGGGCGAGCGCCTCGCGCAGGTCCGCGAGCGCGGCGTCCGGGGTGTCCCCCTCCCCGTGGGCACCGACACCGGGCCGCAACCGTGCGTAGGCGTACCAGACCCCGTTTTCGTCCAGCTCGATCGTGTAAGGGACCAACACCGGTCTTTCTTTCTGGTCGAGGGACTCCACCGATCTCGACGGGCCCGGGAGACCACGCCCCCGTGTGGTCTCCCGGGCCCGTCCCATCGGTGGTCAGTCCTTCTTCTGCTCGTCCTCACCGGTGGCGGTGGACCAAGGGTCGCCGCCTGAAGGCGGCATGGGGCGGGCCTTCGACCCCTGAGGGGGCTCCTGCGCGGTGCTCTCCCCGAACGTGCGCGTCATGGGTTCGTCGGCGTCCTTCTCCCCGGGGTCCTCGCGGCCCTCGGAGGAGGGTCCCCACCGGTCCATGTCGCGTCGGATCACCTCGATGGTCTCGTCCAGGATGCGGCGCAGGTCGTGGGCGGCGGACCCGCCCACCTGGCCGGCGCCCCGGACCATGTCGCGAACCCGCGTGGAGAAGTCCCGCAGAGCGTGCTCGAACTCCGACTGCTCGCCCCCACGAGCGCGGTCGTGCTCACCTGTGTCCTTCTGGGTGGTGTCCTCCTCATGGCCGGTGCCGGTGCGACCCCAGGCCGCACCGAAGGTCTCCCCGATACCTTGGGCGAACCTCTCCCACTCGCGGGCCCACATGCCGCCGTCACCACGGTCCCGCTCCCGAGAGGACTCGTCTTTCCGTTCCTCCTTGGCGTCCTCCTCGCGCTCGGACCCCGTGCGCTCGGACTCCTCACGGCGGGTCGCGCCGGCGGCGAACTTGAGCTCGTCGCGCAGTGAACTGATGGTGGCGCGCACGTCCTGCTTGACCGCACGGGCGATGTCGCGCACCGAGTCGGTGATCTCCCGCTCCAGGTCGTCCAGGTCGCTCTCGCGGGAACGCAGCTCCTCACGGCCCTTGTCGGTCAGGCTGTAGACCTTACGGCCGCCCTCCTCGGTATGGGTGACCAGTCCTTCCTCCTCCAGCCTGGCGAGCCTGGGGTAGATGGTGCCGGGGGAGGGCGAGTACACGCCCAGGAAACGGTCACGCAGCAGGCTGATGATCTCGTAGCCGTGCCGCGGACTCTCGTCGAGCATCTTGAGCAGGTACAGACGCAGTCTGCCGTGGCCGAAGACGGTGCTCATTCAAGCCCCCTCTGGGATCGCTGCCGGCGCCTCGGGCGCGCGTCGCAACAGCGCGCTCCGGCCGGACACGGTGTTGACGGTGATGGACGCGGGGTCCACGCCCACGCCGATCTTGCCGTTCAGGGTGGTGCGAGCCGTGGCGCTGGTGCGGTCCAGCCCGAAGTCGGAGTCCACACCGCCGGTCATGGTGCGCATCTCCACGTTCGCGGAGCACTCCGCGGGCACACGCAGGGCCACCTCGCCGGACACGGTGTTCACCCGGACCCGGGCGGAGGCCGCCAGGTCGGTGTCGACCATCACGTGACCGGAGACGGTCTTGGCGCGCAGTTCGGACAGGCGTCCACCGGCCACCGCCAAACGGCCACTGGCGCTGTTGAAGCCCAGGGTGCCGCCCGGATCGCGCACGGAGGTGCTGCCATCGGCGGTGTTGACGTCGGTCTCGCCGGTGACGCCGTCCAGGGTGATCTCGCCGTTGGCGGTCCTGACCTTGAGGCGGGAGCTCAACCCGGCGGCCACGACGGGCGCGGTGGCCGTGGTCACCTCGACGGGGCACTCCCGGGGTAGACGCAGGTTCACGGTGGCGCGCCGTGCGTGGACGTTCTTGTAGCCGGTCAGTTGGAGGGGCTTGAGTCGGTCCAGGAGTCCCTGCCCGGTCAGGTCCCGGTAGTGGATGGTGAGGATGCCGGCTTCCTGGACGACTTCCAGGGGCTCCCCTTCGATGTCGCTGATCTCGAAGGTGACCGGATCATCCGTGGGAATGATGTTGACCTGTCCACCGACGATCCGCACCTTCAGGGCGACGATGCCGTCCAGGGTGTGGGTCATCGGGGTGTCGACGGTCCAACGTGCCATCGCGTGAACCCTTTCCGCTCGCTCTCGATGCCTTCACGATATGTCGCGTGTGAGGGGAACTCAAGATATGTCGCGGATATCGGGGGTCGTGTCAGGGAAACCTCGGGGCCTTTCCCGAAGGGACCCCGAACACGCACGAGGGGTCCGGATCGCTATGACCCGGACCCCTCGGTCCACACGCCGCTCAATGCGAAGGCGTGCTATTACTCTTCGTCCTCATCGTCCAGCCGGGCCAACCAGGTGGCCAGCCGTTCCACTGGTGTCTCGAACTCGGGGTTGATGTCGGTGAACACCCGCAGCTGCTCGGCGAGCCAGGCGAAGCTGACCTCCTCCTCGCCGCGGCGGTTCTCCAACTCCTCGATTCCGCGATCGGTGAAGTACATACCGTTTTCCGGTGCTACTCGGCGGGCGGGAACACGGTGTCCACCAGGGCACGCTGCTCGGCCTCGTGGCGCTTGGCCGAACCGGCGGCGGGCGCGGAGGAGGCCGGACGCGAGATCCGGGTGAACGGACGGTCGAGCTGTTCGGAGAAGACCAGCGCGACGAAGGGCCACGGCCCCATGTTCGCCGGCTCCTCCTGGACCCACAGGACCTCGCCCGAGTTCGGGTAGGCCTTGAGCTGTTCGCGGATCTCCTCGATCGGCAGCGGGTACAGCCGCTCCGCGCGGATGATCGCGGTGTGCTTGTCCCCGCTCTTGCGCCGGGCCGCGTCCAGGTCGTAGTAGATCTTGCCGGAGCAGATGACCACGCGACGGACCTTGTCCGGCGCGATCGAGTCGTCCCCGATCAGCGGCTGGAAGTGGCCCGAGGTGAAGTCCTGGGTCGCCGAGGTCGCGGCCTTCAGCCGCAGCAGCGACTTGGGCGTGAACACCACCAGCGGACGCTCCAGCGGCGACTTGGCCTGCCAACGCAGCAGGTGGAAGTAGCTCGCCGGAGTGGTCGGGTTGGCGACGGTCATGTTCTCCTGCGCACAGGACTGAAGGAACCGCTCGATCCGAGCCGAGGAGTGGTCCGGCCCCTGACCTTCGTAGCCGTGCGGCAGCAGCAGGGTCACACTGGAGCGCTGGCCCCACTTTTGCTCACCGGAACTGATGTACTCGTCGAGGATGGTCTGGGCACCATTGACGAAGTCACCGAACTGGGCCTCCCACATGGTCAGCGCGTCCGGTCGGGTCAGCGAGTAGCCGTATTCGAAGCCGAGCGCCGCGTACTCGCTGAGCAGCGAGTCGTGCACGTGGAACTTCGTGGTCCCGTTGTCGAACTTCTTCAGCGGCGTGTGGGTCTCGCCGGTCTCGCGGTCCATCAACGTGGCGTGACGCTGACCGAAGGTGCCGCGACGACTGTCCTGGCCGATCAAACGGACCGGGTGGCCGTCCAGCAGCAGCGAACCGAAGGCCAGCAACTCACCGGTGGCCCAGTCGATCGCGTCGCTTTCGACCATGGTCGCACGGCGGTTCAGCTGCGGGCCCAGACGCGGATGCGGTGTGAAACCTTCGGGCAGGTTCACCTGGGTGTCGATGACCCGCTTGACGGTCTCGGAGTCGATCGCCGTCTCCACCTTGGAGTGGTCCAGACGGGACTCGGTGAACACCTCGGGCTTGACCACCGAACCCGGCTCGATCGGCTTCTTCTCGACCTCACGGGTCTCGGTGAAGGCACGCTCGAGTTCGTTCTGGTAGTCGCGCAGCGCCGACTCCGCCTCTTCCACCGTGATGTCACCACGACCGATCAGGGCCTCGGTGAACAGCTTGCGAGTGGAGCGCTTGGCGTCGATGACGTCGTACATCAGCGGCTGGGTGAACGCGGGGTTGTCACCCTCGTTGTGCCCACGGCGCCGGTAGCAGACCAGGTCGATCACGACGTCCTTGTTGAACGCCTGACGGTAGGCGAAGGCCAGGTGCGCGACCCGGACCACGGCCTCGGGGTCGTCCCCGTTGACGTGGAAGATCGGTGCCTGGACCATGCGCGCCACGTCGGTGGCGTACACGCTGGAGCGGCTGTCGGTCGGTGAGGTGGTGAAACCCACCTGGTTGTTCACGATGACGTGCACCGTGCCGCCGGTCCGGTATCCGCGCAGTTGGGACAGGTTGAGGGTCTCGGCGACCACGCCCTGCCCGGCGAACGCCGCGTCACCGTGGATCAGGATGGGCAGCACGGTGAAGCCGTGCGGACCCTTGTCCAGCACGTCCTGCTTGGCGCGAACGATGCCCTCGGCGACCGGGTTGACCGTCTCCAGGTGGGACGGGTTGGCGGCCAGGGAGATCCGGATCTTTTCGCCCTCGCGGGTCTGGAAGGTCCCCTCGGTGCCCAGGTGGTACTTGACGTCGCCGGAGCCATGCGCGCTGCGCGGGTCGAGGTTGCCCTCGAACTCACCGAAGATCTGCCCGTAGGACTTGCCACAGATGTTGGCCAGCACGTTCAGGCGACCACGGTGGGCCATACCGATGACGGCTTCGTCCAGCTCGGCCTTGGCGGCCTTGGAGATCACGCCGTCCAGCAGCGGGATGAGGGACTCCCCACCTTCGAGGGAGAAGCGCTTTTGACCCACGTACTTGGTCTGCAGGAAGGTTTCGAAGGCCTCGGCGCTGTTGAGTCGATGCAGGATGTGCAGTTGCTCATCGCGGTCGAGCTTCTCGTGCTCACGCTCGACGTGTGATTGGATCCACTCCCGCTCCTCCGGGCTCTGGATGTGCATGTACTCGATACCCACCGTGCGGCAGTAGGTGTCGCGCAGCACGCCCAGGATGTCGCGCAGCTTCATGACCTGCTTGCCACCGAAGCCCCCGGTCGGGAACTCGCGGTCCAGGTCCCAGAGCGTCAGGCCGTGCTCGAGCACGTCCAGGTCCGGGTGCTTGCGCTGCTCGTGGGTGAGCGGGTTGGTGTCGGCCATGAGGTGGCCGCGCACGCGGTAGGCGTGGATCAGCTCTTGGACCCGGGTGGTCTTGTCGAGCTGGGTGGCGGGGTTGACGTGGATGTCCTGGACCCAACGGACCGGCTCGTAGGGGATCCGCAACGAGTTGAAGATCTCGTCGTAGAAGCCATCCTCGCCCAGCAGCAGCTGATGGATCCGACGTAGGAACTCGCCCGACTGCGCGCCCTGGATGATCCGGTGGTCGTAGGTCGAGGTGATCGTCATGACCTTGCTGATACCCAGGTCGCTCAGGGTGTCCTGAGAGGCACCCTGGAACTCGGCCGGGTATTCCATGGCACCGACCGCGAGGATGGTGCCCTGGCCGGGCATGAGCCGCGGCACGGAGTGCACGGTGCCGATACCGCCCGGGTTGGTCAGGCTGATCGTGGTGCCTTGGAAGTCCGGCACGCCCAGCTTGTTGTTGCGGGCCTTGCGGACCAGGTCCTCGTAGGCGCTCCAGAACTCGTTGAAGTCCATCTCGTCGGACTTCTTGATGGAGGGCACGACCAGTTGACGGGAACCGTCGGGCTTGGGCAGGTCGATCGCCAGGCCGAAGTTCACGTGTTCGGGCTTGGCGACGCCGGGCTTGCCGTCGACCTCCACGTAGGAGTGGTTCATCTCCGGCATGGATTCGAGGGCCTTGACCATGGCGTAGCCGATGAGGTGGGTGAAGGAGACCTTCCCACCGCGGCCGCGCCGGAGATGGTTGTTGATGACGATGCGGTTGTCGAACAAAAGCTTGACCGGTACCGCACGAACGCTCGTGGCGGTGGGCAGGGTCAGGCTGGAGTCCATGTTGGTCGCGGTACGGGCGGCCGCTCCACGCAGCCGGGTCTCGTCGACCTTCAACGCATCATCGGTGTCGGTGTTCTTGGGTGTAGGGGCCGCGGCGGCCTTCTTCTTCGGTGCGGGTGCGGAGGGGGACTTCTCGGTCTGCGCCTTAGCGGTCGCAGTGCCCCCACCCTTCCCGCCGGCCGAATCCGCGGGCTTGTAGTCCGCGAAGAAGTTCCACCAAGCCTTGTCAACCGAATTCGGGTCGGTGAGGTACTTCTGGTAAAGCTCCTCGACCAACCACTCGTTCGGGCCGAAATCTGTCAGGGGTTGAGACGCCTCAGACGACACGGCGGAGATCGCCCACTTCCGCAGCTCGCTTGTGAATGTGTAGGAAAGACGGGTGGCTGCTGGCAAGGCGGGCTCAAAGAAGCATGGAGTCGCTCCCCTGCTCGGGGGAGTATCTGACCTGGCCAGCACTCGTCGGGTACCAGGCTACTTGTATCGGCCTCCCGAGCGGGAACGCGAGGGTTGACGAAACTGGGAGATAGCTAACAATCTTTCACACGAACCTTGGCTTTCTGTAGCATTGTTTTTACTCTGCGTGTCCAGTGGGTGCTGTTTGTCCTATTTGGCAGGGTTTTTTTGGTTCTCTCTGTGTGGCCACCTTTGGTCAAAGTGAGTGTGGCGCGCCTCACGTTTCTGTTGGGCGATCCGGGGGGAGTGCGATACGCCCCAAAAACCGGACGGGTGCGCGCCGGAGGAGCTCAGGGGAGAGCAACCGACGGCCCTTGGGGCCTTCCCAATGGTGAATCGCCGGTGTCGGGTGCCGTGGATATGCGGATCTGTTCCCTCTTCCCGCTTCTTCCACGTCGGTTCTCCGTGTCCGTCTACGATGCGCCTACGCAGGTCCGAAACGGTGCGAGGCAGGAGCGCGCTGGATCGGCGTGGCACGGGATGGAAAGACACGAGGCACGGGCGGGGGCGCACCTATGCGGGATCTGGGGGCACTGGAATCGGCCATCATGGCCGTTCTATGGCACGCGGACGAACCTCTGCCGGTCAGAGACGTCCTGGAGAGGATGGTCTACGATCGTCGACTCGCCTACACGACCGTCATGACGGTCACCAACATCCTCTTCCAGAAAGGGCTCTTGGAGCGAGAGAAGGTCGGGCGCGCCTGGGTCTACCGGCCCCGGGAGACGCACGCCGAGTACACCGCGCGCATGATGGGCGAGGTCCTCAGGGCCGGCCCCGATCCCGGCACCACCCTGCTCCGCTTCGTCGAACGGTGCAGTGATGAGGAGATGTCCCGCCTTCAGCACGTGTTCCATCAGGTCCGTGACCGGCGCGGGGACACGCCTTCACCGCGTGCTCGGCCGATGGCCGGGTGAGCGGTCGCACATCCTCTTTCGATGTTCCTCACCGACGTCGCAGCGAACGCACACTCGGCGAGCAGATCGCCAGAAGGGTGGCCGTGATCGTCGCCCCCGCCACGATCGACAACGAGCGGTCCGGACCGATCGCTTCGGCCAGTGGCCCGATCGCGATCTGTCCCACCGGCATCGCCACGAACGAGCCCAAGGCGTCGTAGGAGTACACCCGCGAGAGCCGGTCCGGCGGGATGTTCTCCTGTACCGATACCTCCCAGGCCACGATGAACTGCTGCACGGCGACTCCGCCCAGGAACATCGCCGCGAACAGCAGCGGCACCACGGGGGAGGGGCCGGCCAACACGAAGAACGGCAGCGTCTGCAACGTGACCAGGGCCGTGCCGTAGAACAATGCCCGTCGGGGCTGCCACCGCGCCGCCGGCACACCGCCCGCCACCAGCCCCGCGCTATTGGCCGCCATCACCAGACCCCAGGTGGCCCGTCCGAACGTCTCGTCGGCGATCCCCGGTCCCAGCACCGCCGTGGTCGCCGACCAACCGGCGTTGACCACCATGAACTGCAGCACGATGATCCACACCCACGGCCGGGCCACGAACTCGCTCCACCCGTCCCCCAGGTCGCGCAGGACGTCGCCACCGGCCGGAGCCGCCGTGGAGGGCACCCGCAGGAAGAGGAAGGTCACCCCGGCCGCGGCGAACATCATCGCGTCCGCGCCGATCGCCCAACCCGGACCCAGCAGACCCACGGCCACACCACCCGCCGACATTCCGACGAACATCCCCAGCTGCTTGGCGATACCCACCAGGGCGTTGGCCTGACGCAGTAGTGCGCGCGGCACGGTCTGCGGGGTCAACGCCGCGGCCGCGGGCAGGTTGGCGGGGGGCC
>NZ_ANBD01000077.1 GCF_000341005.1 Nocardiopsis alkaliphila YIM 80379
AAGGACGCCACGCCGGCGATCAGGGTCGCCGCCAGGGTTCCTTGGGAGAGCGCGGCCACGACACAGGCGCCTCGTAGCACCAGGGCACGCGGCAGTCGGTCGGCGAGCACACCGCCCAGCAACAGGAGCGACACGTTCGCCACCGACCGGGCGCCCACCACCAGGCCCACCTGGGTCAGGGAACCGGTCACGTCCAACACCGCGAAGGCGAGCGCCACCGTCGCCATGCCGTTGCCGAACATCAACAGGGTCCGGCCCAGCACCAGTGCCCGGAAGTTCCGGTGCCGAAGCGGAGCGAGGATCCCCACCCCGAGTCGGGCCTTCACCTTCTCCCTACGAACCACGCCCCGCCCCTGACCTTCCGTCGATCCGGGTAGTCGACAGCAGACATCCCAAGCGGGGCAACCGCTTTTTCGCTGAGCCGGGGTCAGTCCAGAATCCAGCCGCGCCCCTCCGCGGCCAGTTTCTCCACCAGGGTGGCGCTGTCGTGTTCCTTGGCGAACAAGTGCTCGGGCCGGGTGATCGGCACGATCCACAACCAGCGCACCGGATCGCCCTGGAAGGTCAGTCCACAGGTGTCCGGCGGCACTCGGGCGGGGTCGGTGACCAGAGGGTCGGGATCCTCCAAGAGCAGGACCGCCCCCGCTCCACGACGCATCACCCGGTCCTCGGGGTTGTCCAGCCACTTGACGGTGTGCCCGGTGCCGAACCAGGTGACCGCTCGCCAGGGGAAGGCCCCGATCCACCGGAAGATCCGCGCCGCGTGGTGGGCGGGCAACGTCGTGGCCAACGCCAACTCCACTCGGGCGTGGCCTGAGGTGTCGGCCATGTACCGGTCCAGAGTGGGCATCCGCTGACCGCACATGCCCACCGTGGACAGGATGGTGAACGGTCGCTCCCGCGAGGGCGGGCGCTCCGAGACCCGCAGCAGGGGCGGGTGCCCGTCGGAGACGTCCCAGTAGTGTCCGGCCTCGCCCACTCGACGATTCAGATGGCTCAACACCGTGCGCTGCACGCTCCGCCAGGCCCCCGAGGCGCGCCGCCAGTCCCAGTAGGCCTCCGCGTGTACCACCCGTGGCCACAGCCGGTGCTTCACCGAGTCCAGCTCCCAGGCGTAGGCGCTGCGCCCGATGGCCTCACGGGCGTAGCCGGGCAGCCCGCTGTCGGCTTCGGCCCAGCCGGGGATCACCGCGAGCAACCCCTCCTCGTCCATCAGGGCCACCCCGTCGCCCTCCTCGAACCAGACCGCGCGCAACGTGGCCGGGTCGAACCGGGGGCGCCCCTGTGGGTGTTTGGTGTAGGCCTCCGGCATGAGGGGGGCTCGACCCTGGTAGAGGTCTCCGGGTTGGACCTCGCGCGGGGCGCTCTCGTGGTTGGCCAGCCACACCGGCACCCGGATGCGCTCACGGGCGTCCAACAGGTAGGCGGCGGTCGTGTGGGAGTCGCATTCGACGACGACGCGGCGGCTCTGGTACGGACTGATCTCGTCGAGCAGGACGTCGATCTCGGTCACCGGCCCTCCCACGTGCCGTCCCTCAACGGGGGTCGTGTCGTCGTGGTCGCCGAACCAGGAACATCCGTCCGGGCCGTCCACACTGCGCGTAGAATCGAAGGTAGCGCCCTGGCAGGCGGAGCAACGCCGCAGCCGCGTATAAGTCGTATAACGACCCACGGTGCCACATCACTTCCGCGCCGGGCGCAGTCCATCGACTCCACTCTTTACGGATGCTTATGCCCGCCGAGCTCACTTTCGTCGCCCCCCGTCGTGCCAAGCCTCCTCGGCACCTGGCCGACCTCACCCCGGAGGAGCGCCAGGAGGTCGTTCGGGAGCTGGGGGAGAAGCCCTTCCGCGCCAAGCAGATCGCCAAGCACTACTACGGCGCCCTGGAATCGGACACCTCGAAGATGACCGACCTTCCAGAGGCCTCCAGGGCCCGGCTCGGCGAGGCGCTGCTGCCCACCCTGCTCACCCCGGTCCGGCACATCACCTGTGACAACGGGATGACCCGCAAGACCCTGTGGAAGGCCTTCGACGGGGTGATGTTCGAGTCGGTGCTCATGCGCTACCCGGACCGTGTCACCCTGTGCATCTCCTCCCAGGCCGGCTGCGGCATGAACTGCCCGTTCTGCGCCACCGGCCAGGCGGGGCTGACCCGTAATCTGTCCACCGGCGAGATCGTCGACCAGGTGGTCGCCAGCGCCCGTGACCTGGCCCGTGGCGAGGTCGCCGGCGGACCTGGGCGGATCAGCAACATCGTGTTCATGGGCATGGGCGAGCCCATGGCAAACTACAAGCGGGTATTGCAGACCGTTCGGCGGATCACCGACCCGGTCCCGAACGGCCTGGGTATCTCCCAGCGTGGCGTGACCGTCTCCACCGTGGGCCTGGTCCCGGCGATCAACAAGCTCATCGACGAGAAGATGCAGGTCCGCTTGGCGATCTCCCTGCACGCTCCCGACGACGAGTTGCGCGATGAGCTGGTGCCGATCAACACCCGGTGGAAGGTGGACGAGGTCCTCGACGCCGCTTGGCGCTACGCCGGTACCACCGGCCGACGCGTGTCCATCGAGTACGCGTTGATCAAGGACATCAACGACCAGGCATGGCGGGCCGACCTGCTCGGCGAACTCCTCAAGGGCCATCTGGTGCACGTCAACCTCATCCCGCTCAATCCCACGCCGGGCTCGAAGTGGACGGCCTCACGCCCCGAGGACGAACGCGAATTCGTCCGGCGTCTACAGGCGCACGGGGTGTCCGTCACCGTCCGGGACACCCGAGGTCAGGAGATCGACGGGGCCTGCGGCCAGCTCGCCGCCGCCGAGAAGTAGCACCGTCGTGGTCGAGACCTTCCTGGCCTTCGTGGTGGCCACCGCGGCCGGGCTGGTCCCGATCCTCAACATCGAGGCGTATCTGCTGGGCGTCGTCGCCCTGTTGGACGATGGCGCCCTCGTCGCGATGTCGCTGGTCGCGGCGTTGGGGCAGACCCTCGGCAAGATCCCCTACTACTACGTGGGCAAGGGCACGATCTCCGCGCCCTGGCTCAAACGCCGGGCGCGGACTCCGGGTAAGTGGTCGGAGCGCATGGCCGGTTGGCGGGCCAAGGCCGAGGCCCGGCCGGCGTGGGGAATGGGGCTGCTGGCGCTGAGCTCCCTGGTGAGCGTTCCGCCGTTCATGGTCGTCTCGGTGCTCGCCGGTGTGGTTCGCATGAACCTCGTACTGTTCTGCGTGATCACCTTCCTCACCCGTACCGCGCGATTCCTGGTCCTGGTCCTGACCCCCGCCTGGGCCCTGACCTACCTGCCCTGACCGACCGGCACGGACATGGGCTCAGAGGACATTGTCGGCCAGGCGAACGAACGCCTCCACCACCTCGGGGCCGTGTACGAGCGCGGCGTCGTTGTGGTCGAGACTCGGCACCACCACTTCCTCGAACAGGTCCGAAGCGGAGTTCGCCACCACCTGACTCTGCTCCGGTGGCACGATGCCGTCGGCCTCCCCGCTCACCACGGTGGTGGGTACCTCGATCCGCGCCACCTGCTCGGCCACCGGATAGTGCTCTCGCAACAGCAGTCGCACCGGTAGGAACGGGTAGTGGTGAGCGCCCATGTCGGCCAGCGAGCTGAACGGGGAGCGCAGGAACAGTCCCGCTGGTGGACGTTCCAGGGCCAGGCCGGTGGCCACGCCCGCGCCCAGGCTCTCCCCGAAGTAGAACGTGCGGGCTGCGGTGAAACCGCGTTCGGCCAGGTGATCGGCAGCGGCTTGGGCGTCGGAGGCCAATCCCTGCTCCGAAGGGGAGCCCTCGTTGCCGCCGTAGCCGCGGTAGTCGAACACCAGCACCGAGAATCCCTCGTCTGCCAAGGCTCGGGCCAAGAACGTCCGGTTCTCCCGGTTGCCGGCGTTGCCGTTGGTCACCAGTACGGCGGCCTGGCGGTCCTCGCCTCGGGGTGGAACGAACCAGCCGCCGATTTCGAGGCCGTCATCGGTCTCCAGGCGCACGTCCTCGGCGGTCTCGATCACTTCCGCGGCGGGCGGGGGTTCACCGCCGGAGGGCAGGTAGATCATGGACCTTTGCATCGCCCACAACAGTCCCACCACCAGCACGAGTACGAGGGTCCCCACGGCGGCCACGAGTAGGAAACGTTTTGCCCGGCGTCCGTGGGGTCGGGCGTCGGTGCCGGTCACAGCGGTTCCTTTCGGGAGAAAGCGGTGTTCTCCACGTGCGGATTACCCGTTTCCGGGCCGAACATCCCTAAGGTTTGTGTTGCAAACCAGACTTTCGATGCGTACGGTCGAAGGAGAGTTTGCACTACAAACCGGAGGCTCGAATGCATACTCCCCACGACATCGACCACCTGGAACGGATTCGCGCGGTGACCGCCGACTTCGGTGGATACCAAGGCCTGTACACGTGTCTGTTGGGCCTGTTCGGAATCTGGGTGGCCTTCACGCCCTTGCCGCCGGTCGGGCCTTGGACCGGTCTGTTCCCGATCGGGGCGCTCTTGCTCGTCGGTCTGTTCGTCGCCGCGCAGCGCCACTACCGTCGTCGCTTCGGTCAGGTGCGTCCACGCTGGACGACGCGGCGTGTCCTGTGGCTCGTCCTGGTGCCGATGGGGTTGCTCTTCGGGTACCTCCTCCTGATGAGCGTGACCAACGTGCTCGGCGTTCAGGGTGGATGGGTCTTCGGTGTCTTCATCGCCATCTGCCTGGCCGTGATCGGGTGTTCCCACCCGCGCACGCGGTGGCACTACCTGGTCGGCGCCGCACTCCTGCTCGCTCTCGCCCTGGCACCGCTGGGTGCCCTCGTTCCCTCCGGGATCCACCCCTTCGAGTGGGAGTACCCCGTGATGGTGCCCCTGGTCGCGGGCGGCATCCTGGTGGTGAACGGGCTGCTCGACCACCGTACGCTGGGGCGGACACTCACCTCGGTGAGCGAGAGCGAGACGGACTGACCATGGGCACGCCCTTCGAAGACATGGCGGAGATCGACCGCCTGGTACACGAACCCTCGCGGTTGGCGATCACCAGCGCGCTGTCGTCCTGTGAGAGCGCGGACTTCCTCTTCCTCCAGCGCATCACCGGACTGTCCAAGGGCAACCTGTCCAGCCACCTGTCCAAGCTGGAGAAGGGCGGGATCGTCGCCATCTCCAAGAACGCCTCCGGCCCCCCTCGCACCACCATTCGGCTCACCCCGGCCGGACGTGAGGTCGTCGCCGAGCACTGGGAGCGACTGACCCGTCTGCGCGACGCCGCGCGCGACTGGACCGCCTCCCAGGAGTGAACCCCGAAGGCGGTCCGTCCGCTCTCGTTCCCTTGATCAGGCGGTGACCAGGTCGCGGTTGCGAAATCCCACGAGGGAGACCGCGCCGGCCGAAAGCACCGCTCCCAGGTAGAGCAGGTACGGCCCCACCTCGAACTCGTCCATCGGTGGCTTGGCCAGGATCTCGAAGGCGCTCAGGTTCATCGCCCAGTCGGGGAAACCCAGCAGCGCGCCCAACATCGTGGTCAGGGCGCTGTACGCCAGCCACAGCCACACCAGGAAGGTCAGGCGCGGGAGCAGTCCCAGGACCAGTGCGGTCAGGGCCACGAAACCCAGGGCCCCGGGTAGTTGGGCCAGGGAGGCCTCGACCATCCGCCAAACCCACTCGAAGTCCTCGATCGCCACGGAGGCGCCGAGCCCCAACCCGAGTCCCCCCACCATGACGATGAACACCGTGGCCGAAGTGGCGACCACCAGGACGCCGCCGAACCAGTGCGCTCGGCCGACGGCGGTGGACAGGACCAGTTCGGCGCGTCCGGCGTTCTCCTCGCTCCACACGCGCAGAACCGACAGTGCGCCGAAGGTGGCTCCGGCCATCACCACGTAGGCGGTGATAACGGCCAGGAACCCACCGACCGCGTCGTCGACATCGCCGCCGAGGATCACCCCTATGTCCGGGTTCGCCTCCAACATGCCCTGGATCTCGGTGGCCAGGGTGCCGAACGCGAACGAGAACAGGGCGACCGCGATGGCCCAGGTGATGATCGAACCGCGTTGCTGGTGCAGGTGCAGGGTGGTGGGCCCACGGAGTAGTCGCCCCGCGCCGACCGGACCGGGCCGAGTGGCGACCAGCCCGCTACCCAGGTCCCGCCGGCCGGCCAGGACGTGGGCGATCGCGAACGTCACCACGAGGAAGGCCCCGTACAGTGCCAGCGGTTCCCAACGCAGGTCGACGAAGGGTCGGGTCTGCTGCACCCAGGCGAACGGAGAGAGCCAGGACGCCAGGCCTCCCCCTTGCTCCGCGAGGTCGCCCACCACCCGGGCCATGAACAACAGGCCCACCACGAGGAAGGACAACCCGGATGTGGTGCGTCCGTGCTCGGAGACCTGAGCGCACACGGCGGCGATCGCACCGAAGGAGATCCCGGCCAGGGCCAGCCCCAGGCCGTAGGCGAGGGAATCGGCGACGGGCATGTCGAAGGCGATGATCGACAGTGCGATGAGGCCACCGATCAGCAGGTTGACCAGTGTGAGGGTGACCAGGGCGGCGGTGCTCTGGGCCCCGGCCCCCAGAACGTTGGCGCGCAGCAGTTCGGCGCGGCCGCTCTCCTCCTCGGCTCGGGTGTGCCGGATGACGTGCAGGATGCTCAGCACCGCCAAGGCGATGAGCAGACTCGCGGTCAGCTCGTTGACCAGCATCGGGCCGAGTGAGTAGTCGTCCAGCCCATAGCCGGGGCCACCGAAGACCACCCCGGTCGGGGTGTCCATGAGGGCCGCGCGCGCCTGCCGCGATTCCTCGTCGGGGAAGGCCTCGTCCAGGGTGGGAACGGTGACGGCCGTCGTTCCGACCAGGGCCAGGGTCCAGACCGAGAGCCGTATCCGGTCACGACGCAGGATGAACCGGATCATCGTCCCGGTTCCGGTGAACGCGCTCATGCCCGCTCCCTCCCGTCGATCTCGCCGGCGGCGCCCCGGGCGGCGAGATCGTCGCCGTAGTGGCGCATGAACAGTTCCTCAAGGGACGGTGGGTTGCTCACCAGAGAACGCGCGCCCAAGGTGGCGAGCTCGCTCAGCACCGAACCCATGTGGTCGTTCTCCACCGCGAAGACCACCGCGCGGCCGTCGATGCTCAGGTCGTGCACGCCGGTCAACCCCTCCAGCGCCGACGGATCGCCCTCCACCTCGGCCCGGACCGTGGAACGGGTCAGGTGGCGCAGCTCGGCCAGGGTGCCCGACTCCACGGTGCGACCACCACGGATGATGGTGACCGTGTCGCAGAGTTTCTCCACCTCGGACAGGATGTGGCTGGACAGCAGGACCGTACGCCCCTCCTCCTTCACCTCACGCACGCACTCGGTGAACACCGCTTCCATGAGCGGGTCCAGTCCCGAGGTGGGTTCGTCGAGGATGAGCAGCTCGGCGGTGGAGGACAAGGCCGCCACCAGGGCGACCTTTTGCCGGTTGCCCTTGGAGTAGGTGCGGGCCTTCTTGGTGGGATCGAGCTCGAAGCGCTCCAGGAACGTCTTCTTGCGGCGGTCGTCGAGTCCACCGCGCAACCGCCCCAACAGGTCGATGGCCTGACCACCGGTCAGGTTGGGCCACAGGGACACGTCGCCGGGCACGTAGGCCAGACGGCGGTGCAGGGCGACCGCTTCCTTCCACGGGTCACCGCCTAGCAGACGGACGCTGCCGGAATCGGCCCGAAGCAGGCCGAGCAGGATCCGGATCGTGGTGGACTTGCCTGACCCGTTGGGGCCGAGGAAGCCCGCGACCTGGCCGCTGTCCACGGTGAGGTCGAGTTCGTCCAAGGCCTGGAAACGGCCGAAGTACTTGTCGAGGCCCCGGGCCTCGATGGCGGGTACGGACATGATCGAAGCGCTCCTGATCTGGTGGGGATCTGTTGTTCATGGGAATGATCAGTGGCTCTCCTCGGGGGGGTCACCGAGGTACAACAGGTAGGCGTCCAGCATGGTGCGCTCGGTGAGCAGACCCTCGGTGAACATCTCCAGGGCGGGCAGCATGTATTCGCGCTGCCAGTCGCGCAGCACTCGCTGGAAGTCGATCTCCGCGTCGGGTCGGCTCGTCGAGATGAGTACCAGGATGGAACCGATGGAGTTGGCGGCCAACCACCGCGCCCTTTTCTCCGGCTCCCGACTCGGTCGTATGGTGCCCTCTTCCACGCCCCGGGCCAGGTAGCCCTCGGCGTCGACCACCATCATCTCGAACAGGTGCCGTCCGAGCTCACCACCCGACTGGATGGAACGGATGATGTAGCCCAGGACCCCCGCGTACTCCTCGTACCGGGACATGGTGTGGAGGAAGCCCTGGGGATCGTGCGAAACGACCGACGCGGTCTTGGTGTCGGTGATGACCTGGCGCACGTGCTCATCGCAGACCGCGCGCAGCTTGTCCTTGCTGCCGAAGTGGTGGATGACCAGGCCGGGGGAGACCCCGGCCTCCTCGGCGATGGCGCGTACCGAGACGCCGAAACCGTCCTTGCCGAACCGGGTGAGCGCCGCGTCGCGGATGCGGGCGCGTGCGTTGAGGTCGTCACGTGAGGCTGAACGCATATTCAATACATTAAACGACCGTTTAGTCCGCTGGCAAGGGGTCGCTCGAAGGCGGGCGTACACTCAGGACACGTTCGGGGCGGCCGAAGGGGTCGTGCCCAGGGCAGAAGGGGGAGTTTCGATGGTGCAGGTCGCGGTCGCCCAGTTCGCGCCGGGGCAGGACAAGGCACGGAACCAGCGATCCGTGGCGGAGCTGACCGCTCGGGCCGCGTCCGCCGGTGCGCGGGTCGTCCTGTTCCCCGAGTACACGATGTTCACCGCCCCACGCACCGACCACCGTTATGTCGAGGCGGCCGAGGCCTTGGACGGGCCCTTCCTCTCCGAGGTTGCCGACACCGCCCGCCGTGAGGGCGTGCACCTGGTGCTGGGAGTGAACGAGTTCGAGGGTGCGGACGCCACGCACTTCACCAACACACTGGTCGCGCTTTCCCCCAAGGGCGAACGGGTGGCGCTCTACCGCAAGATCCACCTCTATGACGCCTTCGGTGTCAAGGAGTCCGACGTCGTCGCCCCCGGCCCGATCGAGGAGCCGCAGACCTTCGTCATCGACGACGTCGTCTTCGGCATGCAGACCTGTTACGACCTTCGCTTTCCTGAGGTGACCAGACGAATCGCCGATGCCGGGGCCCACGTGGTGCTGCTGGCGGCCCAGTGGGTACCGGGCCCGCTCAAGGAGGACCACTGGCGCACGCTGGCCCGTGCTCGCGCCATCGAGAACACCGTCTACGTGGCTGCTTCCGGGCAGGCCACGCCCACGGGCGCCGGTAACAGCATGGTGATCGACCCCATGGGCACCGCATTGACCTCACTGGGCGAGCAGACGTTCGAGATCGCCTTGGCCCAGGTTTCGGCCGATCGGGTCGTGGAGGTTCGGGACACCAACCCGGCTCTGGCGATGCGCCGTTTTTCGGTGACCGTCCGTGAGCAGGGCTGAGCCCTCGTTCGGGTTCGTGCGTACATGTCGGATAGGGCCTGAGCGTGATCAGGCCCTGTAAGAGGTCTTCCCAGGGTCCGTTACGTAGGGTTATGCTTTCCCTGCACGGAGTGATTCAGATCGGTCAGGGCCCTTCCAGGCGCCGAGAGCTTCTGATTCAATTGAGAGCCGGTAACTATCGGCCCGCCAGACTGTCCTAAACCACGGGGGGAGCAAGGACATTGCGCGGAACGAGCACGATGTGCGAACCAGACACGCGGACCGACCTCGCGTCCCAGGTTCACGTCTATGACCCGAGTCGGCTGAGTCGGGCGCAGTGTATGGGGGAGGCCTGCGTCATCTGCCACACCAAGTGGCCCCGGCCCCGTCGGGTCCTCGGGGAACTGTCGGACGGAGCCCATGTGTACGGGTGTGACGAATGCGCGGAGATCATCGGCCCTCGGCCGGTTCCTCCGAGTAAGCCGTTGGTCGTGGTCCGCTAGTCGGTTTCCCGCTCCTGCGGGCGGAAGATGACGGTCGCGCTCCGGGTCCAAGGGGGAGTCATGGGACCCGGAGCGCTTCCGTCGACGCGCCCGCTTCCATGGGGAGGAGGGGAAATGAGCGCGTCTTTCCACGATGGTCTGTCGTGACACACGTGGTTGGTGACCACACCCCATGAGGGCGCACGTGGCCGCGGACCACACCCGTGAAGGGGTGCCGGTGACAACAATACTCCGTGTGGCCCGTCACCGACGGTCAGTGAGAAACATCCATGGGTGTTTCTCACCGGCCCTCCGTGCCTTGTCGGGAAGGCCCGGGTCGACACCGCCCTTCGGGCCCTGACCCGGATCGATCCGGCGAGGGCGATCGCCTTCGCCGGCTGCGCGAGCGTACACCCCGTACCTCGCGCGTCGACCTTCGGATCAGACTCGACCGGTGCCGTCCCGGTCGGCCACGGATCGGACGGTGTCCAACAGAATGTCGCGTCCTTCGACGGCTTCGTCCTCGGACAGCGTCATCGGTGGGGCCATGCGCAGCACGTTGCCGTGTACACCGCCCTTACCCACCAACAACCCACGCTCACGAGCGGCCTCCAGGGCTCGGCCGGCCAACGACGAAGAAGGGGCACCGGTGTCGGGATCGACCATCTCGATGGCGAACATCAGGCCCTTACCGCGCACGTCCTTCACACAGTCCAATTCACGCAGTGCCCGCAGACCATTGACGATGGTCGTCCCCTGACGCAGCGCGTTGGCCTGTAGGTCGTGCTCCAGGACGTAGTCGAGGGTCGCTCCGGCCGCGGCCATGGACACCGGGTTGCCGCCGAAGGTGGCCACACCCAGCGCCGGAAGTCCGTCCATGAGGTCGCCGCGTGCCACCACACCGCCGACCGCGAATCCGTTCCCCAAACCCTTGGCGAAGGTCATGGCGTCCGGGGTCACCCCGTGGTCGCCGATTCCGAAGAAGCTCGTTCCGGTGCGGCCCCACGCGGTCTGCACCTCGTCCGAGATCAGGAGGATGCCGTGCTCGTCCAAGACCTCCTTGTAAGCGGCGTACAGGCCCTGCGGCGGCGTCGCGAACCCGTTCACCCCCTGAAGCGGTTCGGCGATCAGGCAGGCCACGTTGGGCGCCGCGGTGTCCAAGACGTCGCGCAGGTCGGCCACGCACACGTCGATGTACTCCTGCTGGGACAAGTGCCGGAACGCGGGGGAGGCGTGGTTGGTGCCGTGCAGGTAGTGCACGTTCAGCGGGGAGAGCGAGGAGTTCTTCCACACCTTGTTCCCGGTCACCGCCACGGTTCCGAACGAACGTCCGTGGTAGCTCCCGCGCATCGCCAGGACCTCGTCGCTGCCACGGGCGTACGTGGCCAGTAGCAGGGCGGTCTCGTTGGCCTCGGTACCGGAGTTGGTGAAGAACACCTTGGCTTCGGGGATGCCGGACAGCCGAGCGATCTTCTCGGCCAACTCCACTTGGGAGCGGATCAGGTACAGGGTCGAGGTGTGCACGACGCCCTTGGCGAGCTGACGCTCGACCGCCTCACGGACCTCGGCCACGTCATAGCCGAGTGTGTTGGTCGCGATCCCGGCGAAGAAGTCCAGGTAGGTGCGACCTTCGGCGTCCGTGACACGGACGCCCTTTCCGCTGACGATCTCCAACGGGGACTCGTAGTACAGGGGGGCCCAAGAGGGCATGACCGCTCGGTGGCGCGAGAGAAGTTCCGACATGTCCCCAGTCTCGCCGCACCTTGAGAGGTTGGCCAACACATGCCTTGTGACCAGATCACCCGGTAAGGCGGAACCACTCGTATCCCTGGACTCGCGGAGTGTTCCCCACCCTCGCCGAAGTCCTGAGGACGCCTGCCCTCCAGCACGCCGGCCCCCGCGTGGTCACCGGGGGTGAACCGGTTGAGGGCCTCGCACACCTCCATGTAGGCCTCGTAGGGCTTGACCATGAAGCAGGTGTGCGTGAATCGGCCCGACCGCTCGACGTAGACGGGCGGTACACCGCCCACGCCCTGGGCGACGGCGGAGCTTCGACGCTTCTGGACGGCTCGGGACCCGGGGTCGGGGACCTGGGTGAGGAACCGGCGAGACCGAACGACCTCGGTCGTGGCCATACGGCTGCCTCCTCGCCGGGACGGCCCCAGGTGTCGTGGATCGGGGTGATCCACACCGGGGCTCCGCCGAAGACGCGGGATGGCGCGACACCAGGCCGTCTGGAAGCGGGCGAGCATGGACACAGTGGATAACCAGGGAAACGATCCGTGCCATTGTGTCAGGGTAGGAGTGGCGCGGACGGTCACGGGGGAGGGACGATGCCGCCGACACTGGGAGCCCTGATCCGTACGCCGCGCCTGCGGTTGCGTTTGCTCACCGGCCAGGAACGACTGCACCGACGGGTGGAGTGGGTCGCGGTCAGCGAACTCACCGACCCCACCCCCTACCTGGCCGGGGGAGAGTTGGTGCTCACCACGGGGGTGCGTTGGGCCGAGGAACTTCCGGACCTGCGCGCCTACGTGCGTCGACTGGCCGAGCGGGACATCGCCGGACTGGGTTTTGGCGCCCACGTCATCTTCGACCGAACCCCCGCTGAATTGTGTGAAGCCGCCGAGGAGTTCGGAGTCGCCCTGGTGGAAGTGGCACGGGAGACGCCCTTCATCGCGGTGGGCAAGGAGGTCTCGCGCCTGTTGGCCGAGGAGGAGTACGAGGGGCTGACCCGGGCCTTCACGGCCCAACGCGAACTCACTCGGGCCGCGCTGAGCGGAGCCGAGGCGGTGGTGCACCGGCTGGCCCGGGAGCTCGGCGGCTGGGTCCTGTTGCTCGACCCGGATGGTTCGGTCCGCCGCGCTTCCCCTCTCTCAGCAGCCGAACACGCACGGCGATTGGTCGCCGAACTGCCCCGACTGCGCGGATCCGGCCCCCGTGCCGGTGCCTCGGTGGTCTCCGGTGGGACGCGTGTGGCCCTACAGCCCTTGTCCGCCGGTCGTCGTGTGCTCGGCTTCCTGGCGGTGGGAGGCTTGGAGGACTTCGGTTCCGAGGACCGGACCCTGGTCAACGCCGCGGTGTCGCTCTTGTCCTTGGAAATGGAGCGTCCCACGAACGAGCGCGGAGCCGAACTCGGGCCCGGGGTGCTCGCGGCCCTGTTCGACGGTGCTCTGGACCCGGGGCATCCAGGTGCCACGTCGTTGCGCCGTGTCCTACCCGCCGAGCCGGTGGTGGTGGCCGCCGCGCGGGCTCCCATTCCGCAGGGCCCTCTACCGGAGGGGCTCCTGGCCACCGACACCGCCCTGCCGACCGGCGGCTCTTCCATCGGCAACGTCGAGGTCATGGCGGGTTCGCTGCTCTTGGCTCCGGCGGACATGGTGGATCGGCTGCCCGAGGTGTTCGATGAGTTCTTCGGAGGAGCCGTGGGGCTGAGCGAGCCGGTCGATTATCCGGACCTACCCGCGGCCCGCTCACAGGCCGAACGCGCCTTGGCGGCGGCGGTGGACCAGGGACGAGGGCTGCTGTGTTCGGAAGAGTTGCCCGGTGGCCTTCTGGGACTGGCGGACACCCCGGCCGGACTTCGTTTGGCGGAGGATCTGCTCGCCCCGATCGGTCGGCGGCGCAATGGGACCGAACTCCTCGCCTCCCTGCGCGCCTACCTGGCGGCCTCCGGTCGCTGGGACGCGGCTGCGGAACGGTTGGGGGTGCACCGACACACCCTGCGCTATCGGATGAAGCGCGTTCGGGAGCTGCTCCCCGGCGACCTCGACGACCCCGACCACCGGGTGGAGCTGTGGATCGCCCTCCGCGTCCGGGAGAGGCGCGGATGACCCTGGGGCATCCCGATGTCATCACTCTCGGTGAAAGTGGCGGCGGGTTCGGTCATTCCTCGGGCGGTGGCACGAGGAATGCACCACAATGGGGCCCGATGGCGCTGAGTAATCATTCGGTCACGATGTCGGCCGAGTGGTCTGGGGGACGCTGTGAGGTCACTGCGAGACGAGACACAGACCGGGTACGTCGGTCCGCACGCCGCATCGGGGATGCCGGTGGCCGAGAGGGACTGGCAGGGCGGCGGGGTCGGAGCGGCCTCTTTGCGTTGGAAGCCGCCGGTCGACCAGGGCGAGGTCCGTTCCTTCCTGGCCTACCTACGCTCCTGCCTGCATCGTGAGGCCGTCCACGGCCACCTCGTACGGGCCCGGGACCTGGACTCCGACACCTGCGCTTGTCTGCCGGCCGGAGCGGAACCGCTCTTCAGCGGTGCTCGGGAGGTCCTGCCACTGCACCACGAGAGCGTCCGCGTCATGCGGCTGGCCGGCCGCCATGGT
>NZ_ANBD01000078.1 GCF_000341005.1 Nocardiopsis alkaliphila YIM 80379
TGAGGACGCCCTTGCGGAACGAGCCGGTGGCGCACGGACCGACGGTGCACGAGGGGGCCGAGAGGGCGACACACGTCTGGCGTTGCCCCTGCTCACCGTCGACGTACGGATCGTGGAAGAGTTCGAGGAACGCCACGTGGGCGACCGAACGGGTGGCGGCGAAACCCCCTCGGTCCGTGCGATCGGTCCTCCCGACGTCAACACCGCCCTGCTCGCGCGACTGGGCATCACCGACCCCGAGGACCTCTTCGAGCTGCGCACCCGGCTGCGTGCCGGGGCGCCCGACGCCCTTCACCGCCCGGCGGCGGTCGCCGACCTCGCCGCCAAGGTTCGCACTCTGCTCACCAGACTGGAGATCGAGCGGGTGGACGACATCGCCCCCCTCGGCACCCGCGGCCTGCCTAGCCCAGTGGTCACCGGTGCCCACAACACCGCCGTGCTCTTTCGAGCCGGCCCCGGGGGAGGGCCCGAGAGCGAAGAACCCGAACCCGGCGGTGTCGAGGGACTCCTGGCCGACCTGGACCCCACGGCCCGGGACGGCCTCGACCCCGAGGCCATCTCCGGTACCGCCTTGGAGTCGTTGTTGGGCGCGCGTCCCGCGAGTCGGGGTCACCGCCCGCCCCCGTCGCAACCGCCCCTGTCCCGCCTGCGCCGCGCCGGTGGTCGGCGCCTCACCCTCGAAGAGGCGTCCGCCCCCGCGGTCGTTCCCGTGTCCGCCACCCCCCTGGACCAGCCTCGGTACGCGGCCCTGAGAGCCGCCATGCACGACCAGCTCAGCGTGGTCGCCGCACCGCCCGGCAGCGGTGCTCACGACCTCGTGGACGCGATGGTGCGCACCGCCGTAACCGCCGGCCGGCGCGTTCTCGTGTGCGCCCGAACCGAAGCCGACGTCGACGCGGTCCTGACCCGCGCCGATACGGACCCGAGCCACCCCGTCGTCCGGGCCGGTGGCTCCGGACGAAACGCGGACGAGGCTCACGTGCTCACCCGACTCCTGAGTCGTTTGGCAGGGACCCCGCCACCGGCCGTCACCCCCGAGGAGGAGGGCTTCGACGAGCTCACCGATGCCTGGACCCGGGTTCGTCGCGTCTGGGAAGCCATGGACGTCATGGCTTCCGGAGGCCATGTCCTGGCCGAATTGGCCGAGGAACGTGGCCGCAACATCGCTCGGGGCTGGGACCCCGACACCCTCTTCACCCCCGAACGCGGCGGCCCCGAGTACTGGTCGCATCGCGCCGAGCGTGCCATGAGTGGTTTGAGCGGGCTGCCGCACCGCGCCGCCATCCGCCGAGAACTCGGTGTCACCACCGACCCCGTCGGCCTGAGCCAACTGTGCGCGATCGCTCGCCTGGAGAGTGAATGGCGTGAAGCGGTCGACCGCCGGACCCGGTGTGCGCCCCTGACCGAACTCACCGAGAACCTCGCCCGTGCCCTTGAAGACCTGCGGCGGGCCGGAGGCCGGCGCCTGACCGGGGTCACCGAACCTCGCCTGTGGCGTGGACGTGCCGCCATCGAACACCGCTTGGAGCTCCTGAACTGGCCGGGGGCCGGCAACCGGACGGCACTGTTCGGCCTTCTGGACACCCTGCCCGCCTGGGTCTGCCGTACCGACCACGCCCGCTCCCTGCCGGCGCAGGCCGGCATGTTCGATCTGGTCATCGTGCTGGGGGCCGAACGGACTCGGGTCGGTGAACTCCTTCCCGTCCTCTACCGAGCCGAGCGGGCCGTGGTCATCGGAGACCCGGCCCATCCCGGTCCGCCCACCGTCCTAGAGCCGGACGAGGAACGTCGAGCCCTGGCCACGGCCGGGCTCACCGCCGACCAACTCGACGATCGCGCGCTCCGATACGGTGTGGGTTCGGCCCTGCGGGCCGCCCACAAGGTCGCACCGCACATGCTCTGGTTGAACGAACACCACGGTGCGCCCGAACCACTGGCCACGGCGGCCGCACGGCATTGTTACGGGGGTCGGCTCGGGGTGGTGACCGCCGCCGACCCGCTCGGCGGATCCGCCTTCGACTGGCATGACGCGGTCGGGGAGTGTGACGCCGCCCCCGGCTCTTCCTACGTCAACAGGGACGAGGCCTACCGGACCGCCGTGGTCGTGGACGAACTCGATCGGGCGCTCCCCGAAGGGCACACCCTCGCGGTGGTCGCTCCCCTCCAACCCCAGGTGGCGCTCCTACGCCGCTTGCTGCGCCAACGTGTCCTGCGACACCGCGTGCGGGTCGGCGGTGCCGAACTGTTGGACGCCGACCAAGAGGCCGTCGACGTCACCGTGCTCTCCCCGATGCTCACCGAAGGGGCACCGGCGATCGCCGAGCGGCGGATACGTCGGATGAATCACCTGTGGTCCTGGGTGCTCACCCGTACCTCGCGTCGACTCGTGGTAGTGGGTGATCGTGCTTACTGGGCCGCGGGTGAGGGCCCCCTCGCGGACCTGCTCACCGAGTCCGACCAGGGGACGGCCGCCGGGATCGTCACCGACGCGGCCGGTGCCGCCCTGGTGAACGCCCTACGGGCCGCCGGCGCGGAGGTGAGGATCCGGCCACGCATCCACGGGTGGCCGGCGGATCTACTGGTGCGTTACGGGGCCCGCAGGGTGGTGCTCCTGCTGGACCGCGAACCCGACGGGGCCTCTTTGCGCCGTCTCCTGGCTCGGGGCGAGGCACTCAATCAGACCACCGAGGACCTCGTCGTGGTCGTCCCCGCCTGGCGCTGCCTGGCCGACCCCCGAGCCTTGGTCGAGGAGATCCTCTCCGCCCGCTGAAACCGGTTCGGACGCCTGCGAAGCCGGGAAAACCGGTCGGTCCGCACGCGGACTATCCTTCAGGGGCGAAACGCACACGCCCGGAACGCCCTGGTTCGCCCGACAGGCCAGGCGATGCCGTTGGCGAAGAAGGGGAGGTACGGGTGCCCGAGGGCCACACACTGCACCGGTTGGCGGCGCACTTCGACAAGACCTTCGGGGGTGGTGCCGTGCGCGCCACCAGCCCTCAGGGTCGGTTCGCCGACGGCGCCGCCCGCATCGACGGGCGGGTCTTGGTCGAAGGCGAGGCCCATGGCAAGCACCTCTTCTTGGGGTTCGACTCCGGTGAGTGGCTCCGTGTCCACCTGGGCCTCTACGGAGCCTGGAGCTTCGGGGACGCCGACGGAGAACGTCACCTGGGCGCGCCCCGGGCCATGGGCACCGAACGTGTCGAGTTGAACCGTGACGGCGACGGTTTCGTGGTCCCACCCACGCCGGTGGGTGCGGTCCGCGTCCGTCTGGTCAACACCGGTGGCTGGGCCGACCTACGTGGACCTTCGGCCTGCGAGGTCATCACCACCGACGAAAAACGTGCCGTCCAGGCCCGGCTGGGGCCGGACCCACTGCGTCCCGACGCCGATCCCGAACGCGCCTGGCATGTGATCAACCGCTCCCGCACCACGATCGGGGCGCTGTTGATGCGTCAGGACGTCATCGCCGGCATCGGCAACATCTACCGCGCCGAGTCCTTGTTCCGGGCCGGGATCGACCCCATGACCTCCGGTCGTGATCTGGGGCGGGAACGGTGGGAGCCCCTGTGGGAGGACTTGACCGACCTGCTACGGGACGGGGTCCGTGACGGTTACATCATCACCACCCGCCCCGAACATCGACCCGACCCGGACGCCTATCCGGTGCCCCGGCCCGACACCCTCTACGTCTGCTACCGGACCGGTGAACCCTGCCGTGTGTGCGCCTCACCGATCGCCGCCACCGAGTTGGCCGGTCGCACCTTGTACTGGTGCCCCGGGTGCCAGGGCTGAGCGCCCGCACCACCTTCGAGAACATCGGATCCGCGGACGTCCACCGCAAAAATTTCGGATGGGTTTCTCCGAGCATCGGTTACACTCCCCTCCCGGTGGCTGAACCGGTTCAGCCACACGGGAACAGGGAGGCGGCTTGGGGTCTTTGATGCGGCGCCCTACGATCATGGACATCGCCAAAGCGGCGGGGGTCTCCAAAGGGGCGGTCTCCTACGCCCTCAATGGCCGCCCAGGGGTGTCGGAGTCCACCCGTGCGCGGATTCTGAGCATCGCCAGTGACCTGGGTTGGGCGCCCAACAACCCGGCCCGTGCACTCGCACCCGGTGGTCGGGTGGGCGCCATCGGCATGGTGGTGGATCGACCGGCGCGTTCGCTCGGCATCGAGCCGTTCTTCATGCAGCTGGTCTCGGGGGTCGAGACCGAACTGGCTTCCTCCGGGATCGACCTGATGCTCCAGGTCGCCGAGAACGTCGAAGCCGAGCTCGCGGTCTACCGTCGCTGGGCGGCCGAGCGTCGGGTGGACGGGGTGATCATGGTGGACCTTCGGGTCGCCGACCCCCGACCCGAGGCGATGGGTGTTCTGCCGCTGCCCGCGGTGGTCTTGGGCGGCCCCGAGGGTGCCGGTGGCCTGCCGTGCCTGTACACCGATGACGGCGCCTCGGTGCGCGAGGTGGTGCACTACCTCGCGGCCCTGGGCCACCGAAGGATCGTTCGGGTGGCCGGGCCGGAGGACTTCGTGCACACGCATGACCGCACCGAAGCCTTCCAACAGGCGGCGCGACGTGCGGGTTTGGAGGAGGCACGCACGGTGCACGCCGACTACACGGGTGAGGCGGGCGGACGTACCACGCGGCGCCTGCTGGCGGCGGCGGAGCCGCCCACGGCGGTGGTCTACGACAACGACCTGATGGCGGTGGCCGGCCTGGGCGTGGCGGCGGAGATGGGGGTGGAGGTGCCCTCGCAGCTGTCCATCGTGGCCTGGGACGACTCCGCGCTGTGCCGATTGGTGCGCCCCTCGCTCAGCGCGATCAGTCGCGACGTGGTGAGCCACGGACGCCGGGCGGCGGCGATGCTCAACGCGGTCCTGGCCGGCAAGGACGTCGCCAGCGAGGAGACCCCCCTGGGTGAACTCCAGCCCCGAGGAAGCACGGGTCCCCTGGTCCTGTGAGCCGTGTGTTCTCGGGGCCGGGCGGAGAAGCGCGCTTGCGCGGTGCACGGAACCGGTTCAGCTCCGGTTCGGTTTTCATGTCCTTACTCTGTCGTAGCTGTTACAAGCGGATAACACCGAAGTGGCGGGGATTGACGGGGTTTGTCTGGGCGTGTTGTTGTGGACATCACTTACCCGGTTCAGTAACGGTCCTTGGCGCTCATTATTGGGAGCGCTCCCAGCCTTCCTCTCAGGAATCGGCTTCCCCCCGAAGGGGACCGACCGGGTCAAAGGAGGAGTCGAGATGAGAACTCTGAGGCTTCCCGCCGCGCTGGCGGCGGTGGCGCTCATCGCCACCGCCTGCTCGGACGAGGGCGGAGACAGCGGGAGTAGTGGTTACCCCCGCAACGAGACCCTGTACACGACGGGTACCGCGTGGGACCCGCCGACCAACTGGAACCCCATCATGCGGGGACAGTACGCGGTCGGCACCTTCGGGTTGGCCTACGAACCGCTCTTCCACTACGACGCGGAGGCCAACGACTACGTTCACTGGCTCGCCGAGAGTGATGAGTGGCCTGACGAGAGTACCCACGTCATCACTCTGCGGGACGGGATGACATGGACCGATGGCGAGGCGATCGACGCCGAGGACGTCGTGACCACCATCGAGCTCGGCCAGATGGACGTCTCCTACAGCAACATCTGGGACTACGTGGAGGGTGTCGAGGCCACCGGTGACCTGGAGGTCACGGTCACCTTCTCCGACCCCCGCCCCCAAGAGTGGATGAACTGGGCCTTCGGCACCCCCATCGTTCCGGAGCACATCTGGGCCGACAAGAGTCAGGAGGAGCTCACCGACGACCCCAACGCCGAGCCGGTCGGCAGTGGTCCCTACGTCTATGAGGCGCACGCCGACGACCGCATGGTCTGGAAGCGCAACGACGATTGGTGGGGCGCCGAGGCCCACGGCCTCGAGATGCAGCCGACCTACATCGTGGACGTCGTCAACGCCTCCAACGAGGTGACGATGAACATGCTCAGCAACGGCGAGGTCGACCTCTCGAACAACTTCCTTCCCGGCATCGAGCAGTCGATCGACGCCGGACAGCTCACCAGCTTCTACGACGGTCCGCCCTACATGCAGTCGGCGAACACCGCCTGGCTGGTGGTCAACCACGACCACCCGGCGCTGGGCGACGCGGAGTTCCGCAAGGCCTTGGCGCACGCCATCGACCTGGACCAGATCATCTCGGGTCCGTACTCGGACCTGGTCGATGGAGCCAACCCCACCGGCCTGCTGCCCCAGTGGGACGCCTACATCGATCACGAACTGGTCGAGGAGGAAGGCCACACCTACAACCCGGACGAGTCCGTGGCGCTTTTGGAGGACGCCGGTTACATGGACGATGACGGGGACGGCTACGTCGAAACCCCTGACGGCGAACCCATCTCCCTGACCCTGGAGGTGCCCGGTGGCTGGAGTGACTGGGAGGAGGCCGCTCGGGTCATCGCCGAGAACGCCCAAGAGGTCGGTATCGACATCCAGACGAACTTCCCCGACTTCGGTCTGCTGGTCGACAACCGCAACGCCGGTGAGTTCGACATCGTGATCAACAACGAGCGTCAGCTGAGCAACACGCCGTGGAGCTACTACGACTACCTGTTCCAGCTGCCGGTCCGTGACTCGCAGACGACGGTGAACTTCGGCCGCTACGAGAACGAAGAGGCATGGGAGCTGGTGGAGGAACTCGCCACCGTCCCGGCCGATGACGTCGAGGGCGCCGCCGAGGTCACCTCGCGGATCCAGGAGATCCAGCTGGCCGAGTTGCCCGCCATCCCGCTCTGGTACAACGGCCTCTGGTCGCAGCAGAGCAACGATGTTTGGACCAACTGGCCCAGCGAGAGTGGTTACTCCGGTTACGCCACCATGTGGGACGGATGGTTCCAACTGGGTGCCATCCGTACCCTCGCCGAGATCGAACTGGCCGAATAACCAACACGGGTGGAGCGCTCCACGTGGGAGCGCTCCACTTCGGCTGCACCTCTGGAGGACACCCGTGTGGCGTTACATGGGCCGCAAACTCGGCATCTACGCGATCACCTTCGTCATCGCGGTCACCATCAACTGGATGATCCCGCGCTTCATGCCCGGTGACCCGGTCCGTAGCATGCTCAACAGGGCTTCGGTCTCAGACCCTGAGGCCCTGGAGCGGATGACCAACTACTACAACGAGGTCTTCGGTCTGGAGACCCCGCTCCATCAACAGTACTTCAGCTTCTGGTCCGGGCTCTTCCGCGGAGAGCTGGGCATCAGCTCGATGCAGTACCCCGAGCCCGTCCTGGACATCATCCTTCGTGCGGTCCCCTACACCTTGGGACTGCTGCTCCCCGCCATCATCCTGAGCTGGATCCTGGGGAACCACTTCGGGGCCTTCGCGGCCCGCAGTAAGGGCTTGGACAACTCCCTCCTGCCGTTCAGTTACATCCTGACCGCCACTCCCTACATGTGGTTGGCCTTGTTGATGGCCTGGGCCGTCGGTGTGGTCGGTGGCTTCCTGCCGACCTCTGGCGGTTACAGCCTGGCCCTGATGCCCGCGTTCTCGTGGGAGTTCATTCTCAGTGCCCTCACACACTGGGTGCTGCCGTTCCTGTCGCTGTTCATCGTCGCTCTGGGCGGCTGGGCCATCGGCATGCGCAACATGATCATCTACGAATTGGAGGCGGACTACTCGAACTACCTCCAGGCCCTCGGTGCTCCGCGTCGTCTGATCCGCCGTTACGCCTTCCGTAACGCGATGCTGCCTCAGATCACCGGCTTGGCCGTCCAACTCGGTACCGTCATCGCCGGCGCGCTCCTCACCGAGATCGTCTTCAACTACCCCGGCCTGGGCAGTTTGATCCTCAGGGCACTGAACAACAACGACTACTTCGTGCTTCAGGGCACCTTCCTGTTCGTGATCATCGGGGTGTTGATCGCCAACTTCATCATCGACATCATCTACGTCCTGGTCGACCCGCGGACGCGGGTCCAGATGACGGGAGGCGCGTCTTGAGCAACCTCGCGGGCGCACCGGGTTCCGACGGAACCACCGACCCCGAGCCGATCGGGGAGCGCAAGAAATCAGAGGCCCTCTACTTCGCCAAACGCAACCCGAAGCTGCTGATCGGTGCGGGCGTCGTTCTCCTCTTCTTCCTGATCGGAATGATCGGTCCGCTCTTCGTCGATCACGGGCCCAACGTCTACATCGGTCCTCAAATGCAGCCGCCCAGCGCTGAGTACTGGCTGGGCACCACCACGTTCGGTCAGGACATCTGGGCGCAGTTCGTCTACGGAGTGCGCTCCACCTTCCTGATCGGCTTCCTCGGTGGCGGTATCGCCTTCCTGATCGGCACCGCCATCGGATTCGTCGCCGGTTACAAGGGCGGAGTCGTCGACGAGATCCTCAACATGCTCACCAACGTCGTGCTGGTCCTGCCGGCACTGGTCGTTCTGATCGTGGCCGTCGCCTACCTGGACGTTCGGGGCCTGTTCGTTCAAGCCCTGTTCATCGGGTTGACCTCTTGGCCGTGGGCCGCTCGCGCGGTTCGTTCCCAGGCCCTGTCCCTGGCCACCCGCGACTACGTGGACCTGGCCCGGCTCAGTGGACGACGTACCGGGAAGATCATCCTCACGGAGGTCGCTCCCAACATGAGCTCCTACCTGGTGATGTCGTTCATCTTGTTGTTCGGCGGAGCCGTCCTCATCGCTGCGGGCCTGGACTTCATCGGTCTGGGGCCCTCGGACGGTGTCTCCCTCGGCCTGATGTTGCAGAACGCCTTCCAGTGGAGCGCGCTGCATTTGGGCATGTGGTGGTGGTTCATTCCACCGGGCTTCGGTATCACCGCCATTGTCAGTTCGATGTACATCCTCAACGTCGGGTTGGACGAGATCTTCAACCCCAAGCTGCGGGAGCTGTGATGACACTCCGCGTCAAAGACCTGAAGGTCTACTACCAGACCCTGCGCGGGGACGTCCACGCCCTCGACGGGGTGAACTTCGAGCTCGCCGACGGCGAGATCATGGGCCTGGCCGGCGAGTCGGGCTGTGGTAAGAGCACCCTCGGTAAGAGCCTGATCCGCCTGGACTCTCGAATGCGCCACGTGGACGGCACGATCGAGTTGGACGGCGAGAACGTCCCGATCGCCGATGACCGGGGCATGAACCGGTTCCGCTACCACGAGATCTCGCTCATCCCCCAGTACGCGATGAGCGCGCTCAACCCCACCCGCAAGATCGGGCGGATGATCAACGAGTTGTTGCAGTCGCGTGGCGTGAAGCCGAGCGAGGTCGCCGAGGAACTGAAGCGTCGCCTGGAGCTGGTCGGACTGGACCCCGACGTGCTCAACCGTTTCCCGATCGAGCTGTCCGGTGGGATGAAGCAGCGGGTGGTCATGGTGATGGCCACCCTGCTCAACCCCTCCGTGCTCATCGCGGACGAGGCGACGTCGGCCCTGGACGTGTCGACCCAGCGGTCGGTGGTCGAATCCATGGTGGAGTTCCGTGACCGGGGCTTCGTCAAGAGCATGATCTTCGTGACGCACGACATCTCGCTCGTCTACCAGATGGCCGACACGGTCATGGTGATGTACGCGGGCCGGATCGCCGAGAAGGCGCCGGCGAGCACCATCATCAACTCTCCACAGCACCCCTACACCAAGATGCTCATCGGGGCTCTGCCGGAGGTGGGGTCCACGGTCGAAACACGTCTGGAGGGTATCCCGGGCACTCCGCCGGGCCTGCTCAAGCCGCCCACCGGTTGCCGGTTCAAGGCCCGTTGTCCCATCGCCTCGGAGGAGTGCTCCCAAGTGCCTCCCCTGGTGGAGATCGAACCCGGCCATTGGGCCGCCTGCTGGAAGACGGGGAGGTAGCGCCGTGCTGGAACTGAGCCACGTGCACAAGGTGTACCGGGTGGGCGCGTTCGGCGGCGCCAAACTGCGTGCGGTGCGCGACGTCAACCTGCTGGTGAAGCCGGGTGAGGTGGTGTCGCTGATCGGTGAGTCCGGCAGTGGCAAGAGCACCATCGGCAAGATGGTGCTCGGCCTGACCAAGCCCTCTCAAGGAACCATCACCTTCGAGGGCGAGGACATCACCCGGATTCGGGGGTTCGCGGCGAGGAAGGAGTACTACGGGCGCGTGCAGGGCGTCTTCCAGGACCCCTTCAGCTCCTTCAACCCCATCTTCAAGGCGGACCGGGTCTTCGAGATGATCCGTACCTCCTATTTCCCAGGCGTCTCCGACGCCGACTGGCGGGAGAAGGTCCTGGACGTGGTCGGCACGGTCCGCCTGGACCCCGAGAACGTCCTCAACAAGTACCCGCACCAGCTCAGTGGTGGTCAGCTGCAACGGCTGCTGATCGCCCGGGCGCTGCTGCTGGACATCCGACTGCTGGTGGCCGACGAGATCATCAGCATGTTGGACGCCTCCACCCGCATCGACGTGCTCAACCTGCTGGCCGACCTCAAGGAACGCGGCCTGGGCATCCTGTTCGTCACCCATGACCTGTCCCTTGGCAACTACGTCAGTGACCGGTCGGTGATCCTGCACAAGGGCGCCATCGCCGAGATGGGCCCCACCAGGAGGGTGTTCGAGAACCCGCTGCACCCCTACAGCCGACACCTTCTCTCGTGCGTGCCCCAGCTGCACCGCACCTGGGCCGAGGTGGACGCCGAACTGGCCGCGAATCCGCCTGAGGACTTCGAACCGCCCACGGTCGAGGAGGGCGACGACTCCGCTCCACTGGTGGAGGCCGAAGAGGGGCACTTCGTGGGGATCGACCAGCGCTGAGCACCCGTTCGCGCTCACGGGGCAAGCAACACATCAAGGGAAGAGGAGCACGCATGACCGCGTGGTTCGACCTGAACGACGGCTGGTCCCTGGCCGCGGTGCCTCATGAGGGCCCGTTGCCGGAGCCGGCCACCAGAATCGGGGAGATCGCCGCCACCGTGCCGGGTTGTGTCCACACCGACCTGCTCGACCATGGTCTGATCGAGGACCCCTACCTCGACGACAACGAGACCAGGCTGGGCTGGATCGGTCGTACCGACTGGAGGTACGTCCGGTCCCTGGCCGCCGAGGTCGAAGCCTTGGCCGAGAGTGCTCCGGCCGAACGGGTGGACTTGGTGTGCGAAGGATTGGACACCTTCGCCACCGTCCGGGTCGGTGACCGTGAGGTCGGCCGTACCGCCAACATGCACCGGTCGTATCGTTTCGACGTCACCGAGGCGTTGGGGGAGGCGGGGGGACGCCCCGAGCTGGAGGTACGTTTCGACGCACCCTACCGGCACGCCGAAGCGGAACGGGAACGTTCGGGCCCCTTCCCCGCCGCTTATGACGAGCCCTACCAGTACGTCCGCAAGATGGCTTGCAACTTCGGTTGGGACTGGGGTCCCACCGTGGTCACCTCCGGCATCTGGCGGCCCATCCGCCTGCATGCCTGGTCCACCGCTCGGTTGGCCTCGGTCCGGCCCTTGGTGTCGGTCACCGGAGACGCCTCCCAGGGGCGTGTCTGCCTCCGCTTGGACGTGGAACGTACCGGTCCCGGCCGGGACACGGAGTTGACGGTGACCGCCTCGGTCGCCGGAACGAGCGGCACCGTCACCGTTCCGGCGGATGAGGACGGCGCGGCCTTGGAACTGGTCGTCACCGACCCCGAACTGTGGTGGCCACGCGGCCACGGAGCCCAGCCCCAGTACGAACTGGTGGTGGAGCTGTCCGGCTCCGGGACACTCCTGGACACGTGGAAACGGCGGATCGGGTTCCGGAACGTGGCCATCGCCAGTACTCCGGACCGGCAGGGGACGGGTTTCGCGGTGCGGGTCAACGGCCGCGACGTCCTCGTCAAGGGAGCCAACTGGATTCCCGACGACGCCTTTCCCTCTCGGGTCGGTCGTGACCGTTACCGGGAGCGGATCGACCAGGCCTGCGAGGCCGGTATGAACCTGCTGCGGGTATGGGGCGGCGGTATTTACGAGTCCGAGGACTTCTACGAACTGTGCTCCGAGCGCGGTCTCCTGGTCTGGCAGGACTTCCTGTTCGCATGCGCCGCCTACCCCGAGGACGAACCCCTCTACTCGGAGGTGGAGGCGGAGGCCCGCGAGGCCGTCGCCCGTCTGTCTTCGCACGCCTCGCTGGCCGTGTGGTGTGGCAACAACGAGAACGTCTGGGGCCACGAGGACTGGGGCTGGAAGGAGATCCTGGCCGGGCGGCCCTGGGGGGCCGGCTACTATCTGGACCTCTTGCCTCGGGTGGTGGACGAACTCGACCCCACCCGCCCCTACTGGCCGGGCAGCCCTTACTCCGAGGGTGAGGGCGTTCACCCCAACGACCCCGCGCACGGCACCATGCACCTGTGGGACGTATGGAACGAGCTCGACTACACCGTCTATCGCGACCACCGGCCCCGGTTCGCCGCGGAGTTCGGTTACCAGGCACCGCCCAACCACTCCACCCTGCGCGCGGCGGTGTCCGACGAACCGCTCACCTCGACCTCACCTGGTGTCCTGCACCACCAGAAGGCCATCGAGGGCAACGCCAAACTCGCCCGCGGGCTGTCCCTGCACTTCGGTGAGCGGGACTGGTCCTACGACGACTGGCACTACCTCACCCAGGTCAACCAGGCTCGGGCACTCGCTCTAGGGGTGGAACACTTCCGTTCCACTTGGCCCCACTGCACCGGCACCGTGGTGTGGCAACTCAACGACTGTTGGCCGGTCACGTCTTGGGCGGCGGTGGACGGGGCGGGTCTGCGCAAACCGCTGTGGTACGCGCTGCGCCGGGTCTACGCGGACCGGGTCGCCACGGTCCAGCCGACCTCCGATGGGTTGGTCGTGGTCCTGGGCAACGACACCGACATCGAATGGGTGACGGAGGTGACGGTGGCCCGTCGGGACGTCCACCAGGGGGACACGCTGTCCACCTCCTCGCATCCGGTACGGGTGGCCCCGCGCGGCGCGCTGCGGCTTCCGGTGCCCCAGGAGGTGGCTCGGGCCACCTCCTCGACCGGGGAGGTGCTCACCGTCGACGGGGCGGGAGAACGCGCGTGGTGGTTCTTCTCCAGAGACTTGGATGTCGAGTACCAAAAACCGCAATTCGATGTGGAAACCCGGGTCGTTGGTTCCGATTTGTGGGTGAAGGTCCGAGCCGGCGTGCTCTTGCGAGATCTGGTCCTGAACGTCGATCGGATCGATCCGCGGGCCGTGGTCGACAGTGCTTTGGTGACCCTCTTGCCGGGGGAGGAGCACACCTTCACGATCGCCGGTGGAGCTGGGTTGGACCCGGAGGAGGTGACGAGCACACCGGTCCTGAGGTGTGTCAACGACGCTCTGGCGACCTCTTCGTGAAGAGGTCGTGACACTCGGGTGGCCGTCACTGGATTCACACGCCTTCCCACCACGGCCCGCCGGTATTCCTCGGCGGGCCGTGTGTGTTGCCACACCGAAAGTCCTCGCCTTCCGGGCCGACTGTGATACCTTCAAGGTGATTGTTAGTCGTTGAATTTCGCAGTTGGTGTTTTGCCCGCGGAGTTTGTGACCGGCGGGCGGTTTCTCACGGAGTCGGCTCGCGGCAATTTTCGGGCGTGAGTATGCGCTCGTGGTACACCGAGCTGAAGGAGAGAACATGGCTCAGGGAACTGTGAAGTGGTTCAACGGCGAGAAGGGCTTCGGCTTCATCTCCCCCGACGGTGGCGGCCCCGACGCCTTCGTTCACTACAGCGCCATCCAGGGTTCGGGCTTCCGTAACCTGGAGGAGAACCAGCGCGTGGAGTTCGAGGTCGTCGAAGGCACCCGCGGCCCGCAGGCCGAGAACGTCGTCGCCCTCTAAGAACGCGAAGACGTAGCGCCGTCGCCCTCTTTTCGAGGGCGTCAACGACGCGGAACACCCCCGGTGGGCATCGCCCACCGGGGGTGTTCGTCGTTCAGCCCTCCAAAAGCCTCCGGGTGCGCTCGCGCACCTCGGCCCCGTCCAACCCCCGGACCGTCACCGTGGTGCGTCGGCGCAGCGCGTCATCGACGGTCACCGCCCACTCTCGCTCCCGGGCGAACACCACTTGTGCCCAGATGTCCGGGCCGTCGGGGTGGATTCGTTCGCCCAGAGCCGGTTCCTCACGCACCAGCGCCGCGATGTCCAAGGCCAGGCTTCCGTAGTGCGAGGCCAGGTGGCGGGCGACCAATGGGTCCAGGCGAGCTCCGGGTTCACGGTCGATGATGAGCCGGTGGGTGATCGCGTCGGGGCTGGCCAGACCCGGAAGCGGCACGGTCTTGAGCGGGACCGCCATGTCCTCCGCCAGCGGCACAGAGGACACCTTGCGCAGCTCCTCCAGCACCGTTCGTCCGATGTGCCGGTAGGTGGTCCACTTGCCTCCGGCCACCGATAGCATCCCGCCCTTGCCCTGGCTGAGAACGGTCTCCCGCTTGGCCGAACTGGTCTCACCGGGGCCGCCCGGCAACACGCGCAGCCCCGCGAAGGAGTACGTCATGTGCTCGCGGTCCAGGTAGGAAGGGTCGATGCCCAGGGCCGCCTCGCCGAGAATCTGGTCCACGTCGGAGGAGACCACACCGACCTCGCCGGGGTCGCCCTCATAGGTCTGGTCCGTGGTGCCGAGCAGCAGGTGGTCCTCCCACGGGATGGCGAACGAGACCCGGTACTTGTCCACGGGGATGGTCAAGGCGGCCCGCCAGGGCTCTGGAGTGCGCAGTATCAGGTGGGCGCCCTTGGACAGACGCACGCTGGGTGCCGCCTTCGGATCCTCCAAGCGGCGCAGGTGGTCCACCCACGGGCCGGTCGCGTTGAGGACCAGGCGAGCGTCGACGCCGAACTCCCCCCCACCGATCCGGTCGCGCACCTGGGCGCCGGTGACCCGGTTCCGCGTGGTGCGCAACGCCAAGACCTCGGCGTGGTTGAGCACCACGGCACCAGCGTCCACGGCGGCGCGCACCGTCATCACCGCCATGCGGCTGTCGTTCATCTGGTGGTCGCCGTAGGCGGCGACCGACTTCAGGCCGTTGGTGCGCAGCCCCGGCGCCAGACGCTTGGCCTGCTTGGGGGAGAGTAGTCGGCCCATTCCGTCACCGAAGGCCGACAACGCGGAGTAGAGGAAGACCCCGGCGCCCATCTTGGCGGCTCCGTGCGGACCGTCGGCGTAGATCGGTACGAGGAAGGGACGGTGGTTGACCAGGTGTGGAGCCACCTCGGAGGCCAGAGCGCGCCGTTCCTTGTGGTTCTCGGCGACCAGACGCACGTTGCCGGTCTGGAGGTAGCGCAACCCGCCGTGCACGAGCTTGGAGGAAGCGCTGGAGGTGGCACCGGCGAAGTCTCCGGCGTCGACCATGGCCACGCGCAGCCCTGCCTGGGTGGCGGTCCAGGCGACGGAGGTGCCCAGGATGCCGCCGCCGATGACGAGCAGGTCGAAGGTGCCCCGGGCGAGTTCTTCGCGGGTGCGGGAGCGGAGGGCGGGGATGTTGTCGTGGCGAGTGCCAACGGTCATGGCTGGTGCTCCGTCCGTAGGGAAGGGGTGGCTGCCGCACATACCTGAACGGACTTGATGTTTCAGGTTGCTTTCGAATTGATCATACGACAATGCCGTACGCTATCAAGATTAGGTCGCCCCCTGTCCGTTGTTCGTGGACATCGGCGTTGCTGGGAGCGGTGAATATTGAGGCAACTTTTGCAAAGAGGGAGGGGTGTGGTGCTTGTTGGGTGAGTGATGCGGCATTGTCGAACGACGAGGGGCGCCCACAGCCGGTCGGGGCGTCCGGCCAGGGTCGGGCGCCCCCGGAAACCGGAGAGCGTTCAGGAACCGAAACCGGTGAGGTTCCAGATCCAGGCGCCGAGCACACCGCCGATGACGGGTCCCACGATCGGGATCCAGGAATATCCCCAGTCGGAGGGGCCTTTGCCCGCGATGGGCAGCAGGGCGTGCGCGACACGTGGACCCAGGTCACGAGCCGGGTTGATGGCGTACCCGGTGGGGCCACCGAGGGACAGACCGATCGCGAACACCAGCAGACCGATGAGCAAAGGGGCCAGGCCATTGGTGAACAGGTTGGCCAGGTCGGCCTGGCCCGCCGATACGGCCCCGGAGTTGGCGCCGATGCCGAGGATGCCCAGCAGCAGCATCGCGGTACCGATGATCTCCGTGGTCAGGTTGGCCACGGGGTTGCGCACCGCCGGGATGGTGCTGAACACGCTCAGCTTGGCGTCCGGGTCTTCGGTGATCTTCCAGTGGGAGAGGTAGGCCAGGTACACCAGGCAGGCACCGAAGAAGGCACCGACGAGCTGGGCACCGATGTAACCGGGCACCAGGGCCCAGTCGAACTCACCGATACTGGCCAGACCCAGCGTCACCGCCGGGTTGATGTGGGCACCGCTGGTGGTACCGGCGACGTAGACGGCCATCGTGACCGCCATGCCCCAGCCGAACGTCACCACGATCCAGCCCCCGGCGAGGGCCTTGGACCGGGCGAGGGCGACACCGGCGACGACACCGCAGCCGAGAAGGGTGAGGATCGCCGTTCCGACGAATTCCGCGAGATAGACCATGGGACCTCCGCCCCGTGCGGGGCAGCCGGGTCACGGGTGGTCCCCGCCGGGGCTCGGGACTCCGAAACGGAGTCGTGATCACCCACCGGGATAATCGGACACACCCGTCACAGATGGATGGGGAGGGGAACCGATCAGGAGTCCCCGGACCGCACCCCAGGGGTTCCAGTTGGCGCTAGCGTCCCTGGGGTGCGGGTGTGTGGGGGGTGGGATCGAGGTCCCACCCGGCGTTACTCGTCCTCGGAGTGTTCGACCCAGCCCAGGGTGCGCTGGACCGCCTTGTTCCAGTTGTGGTATTCGCGCTCGCGGACCGCCGAATCCATCTTGGGGTTCCATTCAGCGGCCTTGTGCCAATTGGCGCGCAGCGTCTGGACGTCGGGCCAGTAGCCCACCGCCAGACCGGCCGCGTAGGCGGCGCCCAAACACGTGGTCTCGGCGACCATCGGACGTACCACCTCGGCGTCCAGGGCGTCGGACAGGATCTGCATGAGCAGGTTGTCCGCGGTCATCCCGCCGTCCACCTTCAAGGTGGTCAGGTCGATCTCGGAGTCGGCGTTCATCGCGTCGACCACCTCGCGGGTCTGCCAGGCGGTGGCTTCCAGCGCGGCGCGGGCGATGTGGCCCTTGTTGACGTAGCCGGTCAGACCGGTCATCACTCCACGGGCGTCGCTGCGCCAGCGCGGGGCGAACAGGCCGGAGAAGGCGGGCACGATGTAACAGCCACCGTTGTCGTCCACCGTGCGCGCCAGTGTCTCGATCTCCGGAGCGCTGGAGATCAGACCCAGGTTGTCGCGCAGCCACTGCACCAGGGAGCCGGTGACCGCGATGGAACCTTCCAGGGCGTACACGGCCGGTTCGTCGCCGAGTTTGTAGCCGAGGGTGGTGAGCAGCCCGTTCTCGGAGATGATCGGCTCGGTGCCGGTGTTCATCACCAGGAACGTGCCGGTCCCGTAGGTGCCCTTGACGTCGCCCGGGTCGAAACAGGTCTGACCGAACAAGGCGGCGTGCTGGTCGCCCAGGGAGGCCGCGACGGGGGTGCCCTTCAAGTAGCCGGTGGATTCACCGTAGATCTCCGAAGACGAACGGATCTTCGGCAACAGGTTCTCCGGGATCCCCATGGCCTCCAGGATCTCCGGATCCCACTCCAGGGTCTCCAGGTTCATCAGCATGGTTCGGCTGGCGTTGGTGACGTCGGTGACGTGCCGGCCGGTCAGTTTCCAGATGATCCAGGTGTCCATGGTCCCGAACAGGAGTTCACCACGCTCGGCGCGCTCGCGGACCCCGTCGACGTTGTCCAGGAGCCAACGGATCTTGGGACCGGAGAAGTAGGTGGCCAACGGCAGACCGCACTTGGCGCGGAACCGGTCCTGGCCCTGGTCGCCACCGAGTTCGCGCGCGAGGTCGGCGGTGCGGGTGTCCTGCCAGACGATGGCGTTGTGGACCGGCTCCCCGGTCTCCTTGTCCCACAGCAAGGTGGTCTCGCGCTGGTTGGTGATGCCGATGGCGGCGATCTGCTCGGGGGTGATGTCGCTCTTTTTCAGGGACTCCCGTACGGCGGCCTCGACGTTGGTCCAGATCTCCTGGGCGTCGTGTTCCACCCAGCCCGGTTTGGGGAAGATCTGACGGTGCTCGCGTTGGTCTACCGAGACGATGCGCCCGTCCCGGTCGAAGAGGATGCAGCGGCTCGACGTGGTGCCCTGGTCGATCGCGGCGATGTACTGCTGACTCATCGGTCTCGCCTTCAGGTGACGTGTCTGGGGACGGGGGTCGAAACGTGCGATAGGGCAGTGATCATCGCACGGCGTACGGCATTGCCGTATGAGCAGGCGTTAGTTTCGACCGTTTCTCCTTCTCATGTCAAGACGGTGTGACGCAATCGTGTCGTGTGGGTCACACGTTCTTGGTACCCACGGTCCCAGGAGGAAACAGACACACGAAGAGCACCACTCCGGAGGGATACCCCGAGGTGGTGCTCGTTTTACCGAAGGGAAGGGCTCAGTAGGGGGTGGCGCCGAGGTCTCGGGAGACGGCTCGCGCCGCGTCGCGGACGTAGGAGACCTGTTCCATGTCGGGTCCGCCGGACGCGTCGCGCAGGCGCTCCACCGCGCCCCTCACCCCGATGGCGCCCACGGTCACCCCGCGTCGGTCCCGGATCGGCGCGGCGATGGAGACCTCACCGTCGACGAGCTCCTCGACCTCCCAGCCCCACCCCTGTTCCCGGATCTGGTCCAGCCGCTTCTCCAGGGCCGGCATCGACGTGACCGTGTGCCGGGTGAACGGGGTGAGCGCGACCGCGCCGTCGGTCTCCACCTCACCCACCTCCTCCGGCACCGCCAAGGGGTCGAAGGCCATCAGCACCCTGCCCAGGGCGCTGGCGTGCAACGGCAGCAGGGTGCCCACGTCCAGGGTCTGTCGGCTGGCGTCCGGGCGGAAGACGTGGTGTACCACCAGGACCTGGTGTTTGTGCAGCGTGCCGATCCGCACGCTCTCCCCGCTGCGCGACGCCAGGGTGTCCGCCCAGTTCAGGGCGCGGGTGCGCAATTCGTTGCCGTCCAGGTAGCGGGTGCCCAGGCTCAACATGCCCCCGCCCAGGCGGTAGCGGCTCGACTCGGCGTCCTGCTCCACGAAGCCGACGTGCTGGAGGGTGCGCAGGATGCCGAGCACCGTGCCCTTGGGCAGCTCCACGGAACGGGAGATCTCAGCCAGGCTCAGTCCCCGGGCGCCACTGGCCAAGAGCCGCAGGATCGCGGCGGCGCGTTCGATGGACTGGATTCTTCCCGGCATTGCGGTGCTACCACTCTCTAGTACGACAATGTCATACGCCGAATGCTACTACGCGATGTGACGCTGGACACCCCGACCCCCGAGGGGTCTGGTTCGTTCGGTCGAGTCTATCGATGGCTCACCTCGTTGACCTGCGTTCTTGAGCGCTCACAGTCTGGCCACGGCCCGGGCGACCGCCTTCGCCGCGTCCTCGACGTCGCTCTCGGTGACCTCCAGACTCACCACCATCCGGATCCGATCCCCGCCACCGAGCACACGCAGACCCTCCTGCGCGAACGCCGCGACGTATCGGTCGGCCGCACCTTCGGGCGTGGTCACCAGCACCATGTTCGTCCGCGCCACCGCACTCAGATTCGGAAGGGCGTCCACCTGGTCCGCCAACCGGGCCGCACGCGCGTGGTCCTTCGGCAGCCGTTCTCGGTGGTGGCGCAACGCGTACAGGGCGCCCGCCGCGATGATTCCCGCTTGCCGCATACCACCCCCGAGCAATTTGCGACCCCGCCGAGCCCGCCGAACGGTGTCGGCGTCACCCACCAACGCCGATCCCACCGGGGCGCCCAACCCTTTGGAGAAGCACACGGACACCGTGTCGAAACCCTCGGCGACCCGTGCCGGTTCCACGCCCAAGTGTGCCGCCGCGTTCCACAGACGAGCTCCATCCAGGTGGGCCTTGAGCCCGTGTGCGTGCGCGAAGTCCGTGACCCTCTTCTGCTCGGCCAAGGGGATGACCTGACCTGAAAAGGTGTTCTCCAGCCACACCAACGCGGGATCCGCGCGGTGCACGTCGCCCAACCCGGTGATCCACCGGTCCAACAGTTCCCGCGAGGGGAAGGGATCACCCGAGTACAGCTTCGGCAGCACACGGGAGATCACCGTGGCGGCGCCCTGTTCGTCGCCGATCAGGTGGTGGTTCTCGTGCGCCCAGACCTCTTCACCGCTATGGGTGGACACCCACAGGCCCAACTGGTTGGCCATGTGACCGGAGGTGACGTAGAGGGCGGCCTCCCGGCCGAGCAGCGCGGCGGTCTCCTCCTCCAGTTCGCGCACGGTGGGGTCCTCGCCCCACACGTCGTCGCCGACTTCGGCCTCGGCCATCGCCCGACGCATCTCCTTCGTCGGGCGGGTGAAGGTGTCCGAGCGCAGGTCGATCATGGGGCTCCCCCGGGATGGCTGAGACGGGTGTCGACATGACGATACTGCGGGGTTCTTCGATGGGCGGCCCCGGGAGGCGTGGATCAGCCCTCATCGGCCAAGGTCAACGCGGCCTCCTGATCGTGCAGCGCGTGGTGGCGGTACCAGGCGTCCAAGGAGCGCGGAGTGTGCCCGTTCAGGAGGGCGAGGATCTCGCGGGCGAACTCGACCGGGGCGGTGGGAGCGGCGGTGATCAGGTCTCCGTCGGTGACGGCCAAACGGTCCAGGTAGCGGTGGGAGCCGGCGTATTCGGTGGTGGCCAGGTCCGTCCGGGAGGTTCCGGTGTGGTCGCGGTAATCGAGCAGACCCTCCCTGGCCAAGGCCATGATGGATGAGCCGATCGCGGCGACCGGAACTCCGGCGTCCAAAAAGATGCCCGCGGCGGAGGTGAGCGGGTCCATGACCTCGGGGGAGACCTCCCCGGCCGTTGAACCGGGGAGGAGGAGCATGGCGCTACCCGAGGGTTTGAGCTGCGGCAACGTGAGGTCGGGGAGGATGGTGAGGCCGCCCGCCGTGGTGATGGGGGATCCGCTGAGGCCCACGGTGACGACTTCGCGGCTCCCGAGCCGGTACGGGCCGATCCCCGAGCGAACGTGCGCGATCGCGTGGCCGTACTGCCAGTCGGCCATGTGGTCGTGAACGGCGAGGTGAAGGCAGGTGCGGGGCTCAGCATTCATGGGATGAGGTTGCGGGCTGGGGAGTGGGGTGTCAATTTACGGAAACCGGAGTCGGTGCGCTGCTAAGGCTCGGTTCCGGTTTTATTCACTGGTGCCGTGAAAATACCTGTCTGGTGGTGAGGGTGATCGTTTGTCCAGATGGGCGAGGGTGGGAGGGGCGGCTGTGGGGTCGGAACTCTTTCGGCCGAGTGGCTGGTGTGGTGGTTGCTCCGGCCTCTAAAGTGACCGGGAGCATGCTGGGGGTGGTGTCGGTTTTGTCTGATTTTCAGGAAGTTGGAAATTCGGCTGCTTGTCACTGACGAGTCCTCAGGTGAAAGACTGCTCCCCGCGCAGGCGGGGGTGGACCCGTGTCCCTGAGCAGGCGGATTCTCGTGCACGGCGGCACGTGCTTCGGAGGGCGTGAGGAGGCTTTGCGCCGGTGGTAGGGGCCTACCTGCCCGATTCTTCTTCGGTCTTGGGTCGGTAGTGGGTGTTGAACCACATCGTCAGCAGCAGGGCCACCCCGATCACGACCAGGGCCGTCGCCCACGAGCCCACCGGCTCCATGGCAGTCCCACACGTAGTGATCGTTCCGCTGGAGATATCCGTATGGGCGAACCACCCGAAAGAGGCGCTGCCGCCGGGGGAGGGCTCCCACCATCCCGCGCCGCACGATCCGCTGGGAACCAACCCGAGGGCCGCGCCGCCCGCTATCAGGGCGATGGCCACCGTGCGGATGATCTGGACAGGGGACACGAGGCATCTCCTCAACACAGGGGGTTTCGGGGTGGGAGGCTCCATCCACGGTTGCATCACCACCCAAGAAGGACACACCTTCTCAAAGTCCCCGCCTCTTGGCGAACGCCAGTGCGACAAGAAATACTTGACGCTGCCGCCTCGCACGCAAGGACGGACCGGATCATGAAGGCACCGTGTTGTAACCTTCACCTGCTCCCCGCGCACGCGGGGATGGACCCTGGTGCCTCGGTGCGGTACTCGCGGCCTCCCCGGCGGTTCTGCTTCCCACGTGCGGGGGAAGGGCCGACCGGAGCGATGAGAACGAACATGGGGAGTCATGGAAAAGCGCTTGCTCGAACTCGAAGTCCAGAACTTCCGGAGCTTGCGCCAGGTCAGCGTCCCCCTCGGCCCACTCAACGTCCTCGTCGGCCCGAACGGTGTGGGCAAGAGCAACCTGCTGGACGTCTTCCGCTTCCTCGCGGACATCATCCAAAGTGACATCGAGCCCGCCCTGGAAGGGCGTGGTGGTTTCGAAAGCACGGCTTTCCGTGGTGGTTCCCGGGCTCCCTCCAACATTCGCATTCGCCTCAAGTCGACCTGGACCAGGCACAGCAGCCCCAACGCCCCCGATGAGTACGAACTTCAGATCACCAGGCGGCGTAGAGAGGGCAAGGACACCCTGTCGCGGCAGGAGAGTTTCCAGTTCAAAAGGACCAAGGGTCGTGGGCGTCGCATCACCATCCAGGGAGAGAAAGCCCAGGTGGTCGACACTCAGCAAAGCAAAGAGCAGGAAATACGATCCATCGGCCTGCGACGCTTCAGTAGTGGCCTGTCGACCCTTCCTCGCTTGAGCGATGACGCCGGTGGGAACGAGGTCGCGGTTCTCGCAGAAAGGCTCGCCTCGTTTCGTGTCTTCGACGTGAACGTGAACGCGGCGCGCTATTCTTCACGTTATTCCAGTGGGTTCCATCGTGAGGCGCTCTGGGAGGATGCGGCCAACCTCGCAGCCTTCTTGTTGCGATTCAGTGAGGAACATCCCGAGGCGTGGGATAGGTTGGAATCCGATGCCAAGGAAGTGCTTCCGCAACTACGAAGCATCGACTTCGCATTCCCTTCCGGGCCTGCCGGTGAAGTCATCGTTGTTCTACATGAATCAGGTCTGCGTTTCCCCACTCCATTGGCAGACGCCTCTTACGGAACCATCCGTCTCCTGGGACTGCTGGCGCTCCTGTACGACCCGAACCCACCGTCCCTGACCTGCATTGAGGAGATCGATCACGGGCTGCATCCTCAAGCGTTGGAATTGTTGGTGGAGCGGATAAGGGAAGCGAGCGAACGTACTCAGTTCCTCATCGCCACCCATTCGCCGGCTCTCGCCGATAGGATCCGGCCGGAGGAGCTCGTTGTCTGCGAAAGAGGAAACGACGGGGCTTCCCGGATACCGGCGGTGACGCAAGAAGAGTTGGAGGCCATCGTGGAGAGAAGCGAGGGCCTTCCACTCGGCGAGCTGTGGTTCTCGGGAGTTCTCGGCGGTGGTCTGTGAGTGGACGTAAGAGCGGACTTGAACGAAGCCGATCCGTTGTGGTCATCGCTGGTGAGGATCGCAATGATCGGGAAAGCCTGAAGATCCTCCTGGAGGAACAGCAGCCGGGTCTTCGCGGTGGAATCGTTCAGATCCGTGACCCCGTCCGCTTGCACAAGGCCACGGGGGCGAACCTGAGCAAGCGGGTACGAACGATCGTCAACAAGGCTCAGGGGGTCGCGGAGAAACAGGGGGAGGGAACCCGGGTCGCCTGTCTCTACGTCCATGAGGATCTCGACGGCGTCGACGGGAACGTCTATCTGGAGACACGCCAACGGGTGGAACAGGAAATCCGTCGCCAGCTGGGATGCGGACACTACGTCTTGGCGGTCGCCGAAATGGAGGCGTGGATGCTCCTCTTCCCCGACGCTCTTTCCGCCGTGGTGAAGGCATGGAAGGTCCCCGCCAAGTACAGGGGGAAGGACACCGGCCGTTTCCAGGACCCCAAACGCATCCTCATGCGTGAGGTGTCGGGAACCAAGGGCCGCAGGTACACCGAATCCGACGCACCCGAGGTCTTCCGTGCGGTCATCGATGGCGGATACCATCGCTCCCCTTTGGGAAGCAACAGGTCGTGGTCCCATTTCTACCAGGACGTCGAATTGTGCGGGAGACAGCACCTTCACGGTTAGTCTTCGGCGCCCCGTAACGAACCGACGAAGTGGTACCGGGTGTGCGGGGTCGTCCACAACCTCACTCGCTCCGGGAGCCACTGCGAGTTTTTCTGGTTCTGCCCGATAACGGCGGTGCTTCACCCCCGTCCGCTTCGTGCCGTCTAGGGCTGAATCTGCTCCCCGAGCAGGCGGGTTCTCGTGCACGGCGGGCACGTGCTTCGGATGGCGTGAGGAGGCTTTGCGCCGGTGGTAGGGACTTACTTCTCTGGTTGGCGTTCGGTCTTGGGTCGGTAGTGGGTGTTGAACCACATCGTCAGCAGCAGGGCCACCCCGATCACGACCAGGGCCGTCGCCCACGAGCCCACCGGCGCCATGGCAGTCCAACAAGTGACCGGCTCGATGTCCGGCGGGCCCCCAAAAGCGAACCATCCGTAAAGATCACCGCTGGAGGGAGGCTCCCACCATCCCGCGCCGCACGATCCGCTGGGAATCAATCCGAGGGCCGCGCCGCCCGCGATGAGGGCGATGGCCACCGTGCGGACGATCTGGACAGGGGACAGGAGGGATCTCCTCAACACAGGGGGTTTCGGGGTGGAACGTTCCGGCATCGGAAAGGCTCGGTGGGCCCGGACGAAGCTCAGTGGTGCAGCTGGATGAGCACGGTGCCGGCGGCCTTGTCGTGCAGGCACCTGCGGAAGTCCTTGTCGCGGAACCGCCAGAGCAGGTTGGTGGTCGACCAGGGCAGGAGCAGGTTGACCAGGTTGGTGTGCCCGGGGACGTACAGCGAGGCGCGCACGAGCGCACGGCCGGCGGTGACCTTACCACCGCCGTCGGCGCGTACCACCCACAGTCCCAGGATCATCTTTCCGGGCCTTCGCCCCCACGGGACCATCTGGAGCCATTCCAGGACGATCGGCAGCACGAAGAAGTCGAAGACGGAGGCCACCATGAAGACCGTGTCCGAGGCATCCAGGTATCCGTTCGACTCCAGGGCCAAGCCGATGAAGGTCCCTAGGCTTCCTGGACGCGAAGGCTCATGTGCCCGACCCGTCTCTGGGTCCGAGGAGCGTCCGGAACCGGCCGTGAGCCAAGCCCCGGAGCACTCCCCGGAACGCGCCTGGTCATCGTGCGGAGGTTCGCCCGCCTCGGATGTCCTGGACCACCTCCAGAGTGGTGTCCACCTGCTGAGGTGAGACGAAGTAGTGCGGGGAGGCGCGGACGATCTCCTCCAAACCGCGACGGGACATGTCGATCAGCGTCGACGGGCGGCTGCTCACGGTCGTCGTGACGTTCCTTCGCCCTAGAAGCTCCACCACTTCGGTAGCGGGAGTGCCTTCGACGCTGAACGTGACGATCCCCGAACGTCGCTCACCCAGGTCGTGGACCCGCACCCCGTCGATTCGCGCGAGTCCCTCGCGGAGGCGTGCGCCGATGCTCTGGACGGCCGAATAGATCTCGGGGATCCCGAGCTTCAGCATGTACCGCCCGGCGGCTACGAGTCCGAGCCGGTCCGCGACGCCGTATTCCCACAGTTCGAAGACCTTGGCGTCCTCACGCAGCCTCACCCGATCCCTGGCGGTCCACGAACCGCCCCTGAGGTCGACGTTTTCCTTGACCAAGGTCTCCAGAACGGCTCGCTTGACGTAGAGGAAACCGGTCCCGCGAGGCCCACGCACCCATTTGCGTCCGGTTCCCGTGATGAAGTCGACCCCCAGCTCGTCGGCCCGGCACTCCACCTGACCAACGGATTGGCAGGCGTCCAAGAGCACGAGGGCGCCCACCTCGTGAGCCGCTGCGGTCGCCTCCTTCACGGAGGTGAGCAGACCACCGTTGGTGGGCGCGTGCACGAGGGAGAGGAGTTTGACGCGCTCGTCGAGAAGCTCGCGCAACGCCGGCAGGGAGACCTCGCCGGAGGCCGTCGAGGGCACCACCTCCACGCTCGCTCCGACGGCCTGGGCCCTACGCAGGATGGGGATCGCGTTACCCGCGTATTCGATCTCGGTGATCAGGACGCGATCGCCTTCGGTGAGCGGGATGGCCTGGAACGCGGAGAGCCAGGACCTGGTCGCGCTGTCGCTGAACGCGACCTCCTCGGGGGAGCACCCCAGGACGTCGGCGAAGACGGTGTACCCGTCCTCCAGTTCCTCCGCCCGTTCCTGGGCGGCCCGGTATCCACCGACCTCCGCCTCCCGGTGCAGATGCGCGACGACGGTGTCGAGCACCGGGCGGGGTGGCAGGGAGGACCCCGCGCTGTCCAGGAAGACCTGGTCTCCGGCACATCCAGGGGTGTCGGTGGCGGCCGAGGTGAAGTCGATCATGTCCGTGCGCTCTTTCCTGTCGGGGGCCCGAGCGTTCCTACCCGGGAGGGGGTGCTTCGAAGCGGCCCTGGCGATGGGATGCGCGCTGGGGATTTCAGGATGATTCCAAGGCTGTGACCTGCATCTCCATCACAGAACCTCACCGGGGCGTTCACAGGACCTCACAAATGGTACTACCATTCTCGGAACCTGGTCCGAGAGCAGGTCAGGGCGGTGTTCCGGCATGCCGTGACACCTGTTTTTCATCCCTCCCCATCCACTGGAAGGCTCCGTCGTGGAGAACTTCGAACCCGTCTACGGTACGGGCCCCCTCCTCGGGATCGCGGCGGGCGCCATCGCGCTCCTGCTGTTCCTGATCATTCGACTCAAACTGCACGCGTTCATCGCGCTCGTACTGGTCAGCGTCCTCACCGCCCTGGCCGCAGGGATCCCGGTCGACGGTGTCGTACCCACCCTCCTGGACGGCTTCGGCGGTACGCTCGCCAACGTCGCCCTCCTGGTGGGCCTGGGCGTGATGATCGGTCGCATGCTGGAGGTCACCGGCGGCGCCGCCGTCCTGGCGGGCGCCCTCATCAAGCTCTTCGGTGAAAAGCGCGCCCCGCTGGCGCTCGGCGTGGCCTCGCTGCTGTTCGGCTTTCCGATCTTCTTCGACGTCGGCCTCGTCGTGATGCTGCCGATCGTCTTCAGCGTCGCCCGACGCGTAGGCGGTTCCGTCCTGCTCTACGCCCTGCCCACGGCCGGTGCCTTCGCGGTGATGCACGCCTTCGTGCCGCCGCACCCCGGGCCGGTCACCGCCGCCGTCGAGATCGGCGCCGACATGGGGCTGACATTGCTGGTCGGCGCCGTCCTGGCCATCCCCACCTGGTACCTGGCCAGCTACCTGTTCGGCCTGTGGACGGGCAAGCGCCTCGAGCTCCCCGTCCCGGACGACATCATGTCCAACGGCGAGGTCCAGCACCCGAATCCGCCGCACCTGGCGACGGTCATCAGCATCCTCCTCCTGCCGATGCTGCTGATCTTCGCCAACACCGGCATGGGCACCGCCACCGCCACCGGCACGCTGCCCGAGGACGCTTTGTGGGTCCAGACCCTGCGTCTGGTCGGGGAGACCCCCGTAGCCCTGCTCATCACCGTCCTGTACGCGATGCTCGTGCTCAGTCGGGGCCGTTTCACCCGCACCCGAGTGGAGGAGATCGTCGGCGGCGCGCTCGGCCCCGTCTGCGCCATCATCCTCATCACCGGTGCCGGTGGCATGTTCGGTGGTGTCCTGCGCACCAGCGGTATCGGCGACGCCCTCGCCGGCAGCCTGGAGTCCACGGGCATGCCGGTCATCGTCGCGGCCTTCATCATCGCCTTGGCCCTGCGGGTGGCCCAGGGCTCGGCCACGGTCGCCATCACCACCGCCGCAGGCCTGATCGCTCCGGCCGTGCAGGCCACCTCGGGGCTGAGCTCGATCGACTTGGCCCTGATCGTGATCGCCATCGCCTCCGGGGCCACCGCCCTGTCACACGTCAACGACTCCGGCTTCTGGCTGGTCGGTCGCTTCCTGGGCATGGACGTCAAGACCACGCTCAAGACCTGGACCGTCATGGAGACGCTGATCGGCTTCATCGGGTTCGGTCTCGCCTTCGGCCTCTCCCTGCTCCTGTAGGGGCGCCTCATGTGGTCTCGAACCGGCCCGCCCACCGGCGGCCCCCGCCCGAACGCGCGGGGGCCGCTGCGGGGCGTGTGCGTCGAATCAGACCCCCGGAGGGCGCCGTTGTTCCAACGCGTCGGCGACCTCGGTGACGATGGCCCGCATGGCCGCTTCGGCCACGTCCGGCAACCCGTCCCGAATGGCCTGGGCCACGGCGGTGTGCAGGCGCAGTGCCTCCGGACGGGGCCTGTGCGGCATCAGGTCGTAGGAGGTGCGGCCCACCAGGACCTCGGTCACCACCTCCGCCAACCCGGACAACATCTCGTTGCCGGACAGTTCCAGGACGCGCCGGTGGAAGGTGACGTCCAACTCCAGGAACGTGTCGAGTTCACCGGCCCTGCCGGTCAGCGTCATCTGTTCGGCCAGGATCGCCAGTTGGGCCCGCTCATCAGCGGGTCCGCGCTCGGCGGCCAAGGCGGCGGCGCCCGGCTCCACGGCGGCGCGCAGTTCGTTCAGGGATCGCAGTTGTTCCATGCGTCCGGCCCCGGCCAGGCGCCAGCGGATCAACTGAGGGTCGAAGACGCTCCAGTCCCGCCGGGGTCTGACCCGGATACCGGTTCGTGGCCGGCTGACCACCAGACCCATCGACTCCAGGACCCGCACCGCCTCTCGGGCGACCGTCCGGGAGACCCCGAAGTCCTGTTCCAGTCCGCTGAGCGTGAAGGTGTGACCGGTGGTGTATTCGCCGGCGGCGATCGCGGGGCCCAGCACCGCCAACACCCGGTTGTGCAGTGTGCGGTGCGTCGTGCCCATCTTCGGCCTCTCGGACTGTCGGAATGCGTCGTACTCCGGCCGCGTCGAGCCGGGGGTCAGGCTGAAGCCTAACCGGATTGATTGATACCACTATTGATGGCGGCGCCGCGCACGGCGGTGGGCCACGAGACGGAGAGACCATGCACTTTGTCTTCATGGGTGTGTCGGGCAGTGGAAAGACGAGTGTGGCCGCACGGGTGGCGGATCGCATCGGGCTGCCCTTCGCCGAGGCCGACGACTTCCACCCCCGAAGCAACATCGAGAAGATGGAGTCGGGAAAACCTCTGACCGACGAGGACCGGTGGCCGTGGCTACGGGAATTGGCGGACTGGATGGGAAGGCACGAGTCCAAGGGCGAGTCCACCGTCATGGCCTGCTCGGCACTCAAACGCGATTACCGTGACGTGCTGCGCGCCGGCGCGTCCGAGGTGCACTTTCTGCACATGCACGGGCCCTCCGAGGTGATCTGGGAGCGGATGGACGCGCGCGATGGACACTTCATGCCGCCGGCGCTGTTGCGTTCCCAACTGGACACCCTGCAGCGCCTCGATCCGGACGAGGGGGGGCAGGAGTTGGACCTGCGCGAGGACCTGGACGCGCTCACGGCGCGGGCCCTGGAGTACGTAGGGGAACGGATGCGTGCGAGCGGGGTCTGAACCGACAGGTCGCAGTGGAGAGCGGATCGGTGCCGATATCTCCCGCCTGACCCACGTTTTGGTTACATTACGGACACTGTCTGTTGTGCGGCATCGCTCCACTTGTGTAGCGGAGCCCGGCACGGAACCCTGTTCGTCATGCAAGACTTCCAAACGTCCCCTACCACCACCGCTCCCCGGCCCTTCAGTGTGGTCCCCGCACCCCGACAGAGCCTGTTGGCCGTGCGGCACCCGGGTGTGCGGCCCCCACTGGACGTGCGGCAGACCTGCGTCCTGATGTTCGTCTCCGCGGCGCTGTTCGGCCTGTTGGCCTACCAGAGCTGGAGCATGTTGGACGGTGGTCCCCCCGCATCGATGGTGGGCGACCTGTGGCTGTTGCTGGTCATGGCCGTTCTGGTCGGCCTCGGGTTGGCGGCGTTGGCGCTGCCGGTCCGCCGCGCCGGTTACGTCTTGTGGCGGTCGGCCCAGTTCGGGGCCTTGGTCGCCCTCGGCACGGCCTTGTTCGCCCTATACCTGGCGGCCCGCCTCGCCGACACCCCGCTGTTGGCGGTGGGCATGCCGGTGGTCCTGGGCGCCATCATCGTGAACATGGCGCTGTGGAGCACCAGCGTGCGCCGTTGGTGCCACCTGTAGTCCCGGCTCGTGTTTGGAGACGGGGCCCGTTCACATACGTCGGGCCCCGCTCTTCCTAGTCGTCCTGGTCGTCTTCGCCGTCGGCCAGAACGTGCAGTCTGGCCAGGTGTTCGCTGTCGTCCTCACCGTGACGGACGACGTACATCTCGCGGGCCTCGTCGGCCGCGTCGCCGACCTCCTCGTCGAACCCGTAGTCGATGAGGTCGTCCAGCAGATCCAATGCGCGATGCAGGAGGTCGCCCTCCTCGTCCTCGGTGGGGAGGTGGTCGGCGATGTGGGCCAGCAAGACGGCGCGTGCCTCCTCGACGGCGCTCTCCGCTCCGGCCGCGCCGCTCAGGCGGATGCGGGTGATGGGGTCCTCGTCGGCGATCAGCATCAACTGCTCGGTGAGCCAGGTGCGGTCCTGACTCTCCAGGAACGCGGTGAGGGCCGCGTCGTCAAGGGGTGTGTTCATTTTCAAAGCATAGAGCGGCTCGGGTGTATCAGTGCGGCAACAGCCACCGAGCCCGAAGCGAAAGAACATCCCATGACAGGATCATAGGGAGAAGAATTGTATTCGCGTGAATACCCAAGGTCACTGGATTCGGTGTTTCTCGACTCCTGCCAAGGGGGCAAGAGATTGAACACCTGTGTGCCAAAATCCGATCTATGGATCACGGCACAGATCTGAAACGGTTGTATTAATACCCAGCCGTCTATCTTCCCAGGGGGTCCCGGCGCGGTTTAGGGTCCACAGCATCGTTCTTGGGCCTTCAACCCACGTCCCCCTGAGGTGGACCCACATGTTCACGAAGTCTTCCCGAAAGCCGCTCGGCCTCGTGGCCGTCGCGGCGTCGCTCACGTTGGTGGCGACGGCCTGCGCGGAAAGCGACCGCGACACGGCCGGCGGTGACGAGCAGCCGTTCGTCTTCGGCGCGCCAGGCGACATCACCGCGCTCGACCCGTTCCTGGCCAGTGACGGTGAAACCTTCCGTTACAGCCGCCAGGTCTTCGAAACCCTTCTCGACCACGAATCGGGGGGCTCCGAGATCGTCGGCGGCCTCGCCGAAACCTGGGAGCAGTCCGAGGACGGAACCGTCTGGACCTTCAACCTCCGCGAGGGCGTCACCTTCCACGACGGTGACGAACTCACCGCCGAGGTGGTCTGCGCCAACTTCGACCGATGGTTCAACCTCACCGGCGCCTACCAGAGCTCCAACAACTCCTACTACTGGCAGACGATCTTCGGCGGTTTCGCGGAGAACGACGAGGACTACGCCCCGCCGGAGCCGCGTTTCGTCGGCTGTGACGCCGAGGACGAGCTCACAGCCGTCATCGAGGTCAGTGAGTACTCCTCGATCTTCCCCGGCGGTTTCAGCCTCGCCGCCTTCGGCATCATGAGCCCCACCACGCTGGAGGCCATGGAGGGCCAGGAGATCACCGGTGAGGAGGGCAACCCCAGTCTTCCCGAGTACTCGCAGGTCGCGGGCACCGTCGCCGGCACGGGCCCGTTCACCGTCGAGGAGTGGAACCAGGACCAGGCCGAGGTCACCCTCAGCCGCTTCGATGACTACTGGGGTGACCCGGCGGGCTTCGAAACGATGATCCTGCGGGCCATCCCGGACGAGACCGCCCGTCGTCAGGCCTTGGAGGCCGGTGACATCCACGGGTACGACCTGGTCGCTCCCGCCGATGTCGCCCCGCTCCAGGACGCCGGTTTCCAGGTGCCCACCCGCGACGTGTTCAACGTCCTCTACCTGGCCTACCAGCAGGAGAACGAGGCGCTCGCCGAATTGGAGGTTCGTGAGGCCCTGTCCCACGCCGTGAACCGCCAGCGCATCGTCGACACCATCCTCCCCGAAGGTGGCGAGGTCGCCACGCAGTTCCACCCGGACACCCTCGACGGGTGGTCTCCCGACGTGCGGACCTTCGACTACGACCCGGACAAGGCCCGCGACATGCTGGCCGACGCCGGTCACGAGGACCTCGAACTCGAGTTCTGCTACCCGACCGAGGTCACTCGCCCGTACATGCCCGCCCCCAAGGACATCTTCGACGTCATCAGCGAAGACCTCCAGGAGGTCGGGGTCACCGTTCAGCCGACCGCCTACGAGTGGGCCGAGTACATCAACCAGACCGACAGCGGCAACTGCCCGCTCTACCTGCTCGGCTGGACCGGTGACTACAACGACGCCTACAACTTCATCGGTACCTGGTTCTCCGGCCCGATGGGCGCTTGGGGCCTGGATGACGAAGAGCTCTTCGAGCGTATGGAAGAGGTCAGCACCAACCCGGACGCCGACGAACGCATCGCCGGCTACCAGGAGCTGAACGAGATGGTCATGGAGGTCCTGCCGGGCCTGCCGATCTCCAGCTCCCCGCCCTCCATCGCTTTCTCCGCGGACGTGGAGCCCCCCAACGTCAGTCCGCTGACGCAGGAGGTCTTCGCCGAGGGCTCCTGGAAGTAGGCCCCCTCCTCCCTGCCCCGAGGTGAACGATCGCGGGCCCGACCGGTGACGTCACCGGTCGGGCCCCATCACGGAGGTCCTCCCGGAGCGCACGGGTCCGGGCCCCTCCGGTGGGCCCCTCCACGGCGGTGTCCCCCTCGTCGCCGCACCCCTGAGAGGGCGACCCACTCCACAACCGTCCATCCCGCCACACCCCGGCGGGGACGCTTCGCGTCCAACGTTCTCACCACTGGCGAAAGGCGGCGAAGGTGCTGCGATTCATCGTCAGGCGACTCCTACAGCTGATCCCGACACTGGGTGGATTGTCGATCCTGCTGTTCGTCTGGCTCCAACGTTTGCCGGGCGGCCCGGAGTACGCCCTCCTCCCTGACGACGCGACCGACGAACAGCGCCAAGCGCTGCGCCGGTCACTGGGTTTGGACGAACCGCTCATGGTTCAGTACCTGTCCTTCCTGCGTCGCATCCTCCAGGGAGACCTGGGGACCTCCCTCCAGACCAGCCGTCCGGTCATGGACGAGTTCTTCCTCCGATTCCCCGCCACGTTCGAGCTGGGCGTGACGGCGATGATCATCGCCGTCACCATCGGTCTCCCCTTGGGCTACCTGGCCGCGCGCAAACGCGGCGGCGTCTTGGACTTCGCGGCCGTGGGCGGCTCCCTCCTGGGCATCTGCACCCCGGTCTTCTTCCTGGCGTTCATCCTCAAGGTGGTCTTCGCCGAGGGCCTGGGCCTGTTCCCCTCGGCCTTCCGGCTCTCCCCCGGCCTCGGCCGCACCGACATCACCGGGTTCTTCGTCCTGGACGGCGTCATGACCCGTGAGTGGGACGTGGTCTGGGACGCGCTCGCACACCTGATCCTGCCCGGCCTGGCCCTGGCGTCCATCCCGCTGGCCGTCATCACCCGGATGACCCGCGCCAGCGTCTTGGAGGTCATGGGTGAGGACTACGTGCGCACCGCCAACGCCAAGGGACTGCACCGGACCACGGTGCGCACCCGCCACGTCCTGCGCAACGCCCTGCTTCCGGTGGTCACGGCCATGGGTCTGCTGGCGGGCAGTCTCTTCGCCGGGGCGGTCCTCACCGAGAGCGTCTTCGCCTTCCCCGGGATCGGCTCGTTCGTGTACGTGGCCACCCAGGAACGCGACTATCCGGTCCTCACCGGGTTCATCCTGCTCATCGCCACCATGTACGTGTTCATCAACCTCTTGGTCGACATCTCGTACAGCCTCCTCGACCCGAGAGTGCGGGCCCAGTGATGCCTACGACACCGAGCTCCCAGAGCGACGAGAAAATCCCGTTCCACCAGCGCAAGGCCGCCAAGGTCGACCGACTCGCCGAACTCATGGGCGACCGCGGGGACGACGGCCACGGCGCCGGAATCTGGCGCGAGGCCTTCGCCCGGATGCGGCGCAGTCCCATGGCGATCACCGGTGCCGTCATCGTCGCCGTCTTCATCGTGGTGGCGTTGTTCTCTCCGCTCATCGCGCCCTACAGCCCCACCTCCCAGGCCTGGGGCAACGAGGTCTTCCCCAACCGCAACGAGTTCGTCGGACCGCGCGGGGAGAATTGGCTGGGCCTGGACCACCTGGGTCGGGACATGTTCTCCCGCATGGTGATCGGCGCCCGTCAGACCCTCATGGTCGGCGTGGTCGCCACCCTGGTCGGATTCCTCTTCGGGGCGCTGCTGGGCGGCACCGCCGGTGCCTGCTCCGTCCTCGGAGGGCGGTGGGGACGTCAGGTGGACAACGTCGTCATGCGTGTCATCGACATGATGCTGGCCCTGCCCACCCTGCTGCTCGCCGTCACCGTGGCCGCGCTCGTGGGACCCAGCCTGACCACCGTCATGCTCGCGGTCGGTATCGCCCAGATCCCGATCTTCGCCCGTCTGTTGCGCGGCGCGATGATCTCCCAGGGCAACCGTGAATACGTGCTGGCCGCGCAGGCCATGGGTGTGCGCAAACGCAAGATCGCCCTCACCCACATCCTGCCCAACTCCATGGGGCCGGTGATCGTGCAGTCCACGCTCACCCTGGCGACCGCCATCATCGACGCGGCCGCTCTGTCCTATCTCGGTCTGGGCAACCCCGACGCGAACTTCCCGGAGTGGGGCACGATGCTCTCCGAGGCCCAGCGGTTCCTGTCCAGCGCCCCCTCCCTGGCCGTCTACCCGGCCCTGGGGATCATCATCACCGCGCTCGGGTTCACCCTGCTGGGCGAGTCCCTGCGTGAGGCGCTCGACCCGAAGTTGAGGAAGTGACCATGAGTTCCAGCACGCCGCTATTGGCGGTGGACGAGCTGTCCGTGGCGTTCCACCGGCGCGGGGCCGGTGAGACACGCGCCGTCGACGGGGTCTCCTTCACCTTGGAGGAGGGCCGCGTCACCGGCCTGGTCGGTGAATCCGGTTGCGGTAAGAGCGTCACCTCCCTGGCCCTGATGGGGTTGCTCCCGGACCGGGGGGTCGAGGTCGGCGGCAGTGCCGTCATGCGGTTGCCCGAGGGCGAAGTGGATCTGCTTCGGCTTTCCCGACGAAGGTTGCGCGACCTGCGCGGATCGCAGCTCGCGATGATCTTCCAGGACCCGCTCAGCTCGCTCAACCCGGTGGTCCCCATCGGCCGTCAGGTCACCGAGATCCTCAAACGTCACCGAGGGATGCGCGGATCCGCCGCCCGCAAGGAGGCCGCCGACCTGCTCTACCGGGTGGGCATCCCCGACCCCACGCGCCGGCTCAACGAGTACCCGCACCAGCTTTCCGGCGGTATGCGTCAGCGGGCGCTCATCGCGATGGCGGTGGCCTGCAAACCCCGCCTGATGATCGCGGACGAGCCCACCACCGCCCTGGACGTCACCATCCAGGCCCAGATCCTGGAGCTGCTCAAGGACCTGGTCACCGAGGAGGGCACCGCCCTGCTCATGATCACCCACGACCTGGGCGTGGTGGCGGGCCTGTGCGACGACATCAACGTTCTGTACGCGGGTCGGGCGGTGGAGACCGCGCCACGTCGGCCACTGTTCGCCGATCCCACCCACCCGTACACGGTGGGACTGCTCGGTTCGGTCCCCCGGCTGGACGCGCCCAGGGGTGAACCGCTCACCCCGGTACGTGGTTCGGTCAACGACAACATCGCTTGGACGGACGGGTGCGCGTTCGCCCCCCGATGCGATCACTACACCATGGAGTGCCTCCAAGGTCCGCCCCCGCTCGTGCGCACGGGGGACGGTACCCACATCCACCGTTGTGTGAATCCCATCGATCACGCGGACGTGGTGGACCAGACCGTTCTGGAGAGCCCGGCCGTGGTGGGCGAGGACGAGGAGGAGCGGGAATGAGCCTGTTGGAGATCAAGGACCTGAAGGTCCACTTCCCGATCAGGCGCGGGGTGCTGATCGACCGCACCATCGGGCACGTTCGGGCCGTCGACGGGGTGTCGCTGAGCATCACCAAGGGCCAGACCTACGGACTGGTGGGTGAATCCGGCTGTGGCAAGACCACCTTGGGGCGGGCGGTCCTGCGCCTGAACGAGATCACCGAGGGCGAGGTCTGGTTCGGCGGTCGTGACCTGGCCGGGCTCGACTCCGAGTCCATGCGCCGGGAACGAGCCAACCTCCAGATGGTCTTCCAGGACCCGCTGGGCAGCCTCAACCCGCGACAGAACGTCGGCGCGATCCTCATGGAGGGGTTGCAGACCCACGGCATCGGGGGCCCGGAGGAGTTTCCCGAGGGCACCAGCGCCAAGGAGCGTCACCGTGCGGTGGAGGAGGACCGCAAGAAGCGGGTCGTGGACGCCCTCGAACGAGTGGGGCTATCGGCCAAGGCTCTCAAGCGCTACCCGCACGAGTTCTCGGGTGGTCAACGTCAGCGGATCGGGATCGCTCGTGCACTGGTGCTCCAGCCGGACCTGATCATCTGTGACGAACCGGTATCGGCGCTGGACGTCTCCATTCAGGCGCAGGTGCTCAACCTCTTGGAGGAGCTCCAGGAGGAGATGGGGCTGACCTACCTGGTGATCGCGCACGACCTCGCCGTGGTGCGCCACGTCAGCGACGTGGTGGGCGTCATGTACCTGGGATCATTGGTGGAGGAGGCCACCAGTGACGAACTGTACGAGACCCCGATGCACCCCTACACCCGGTCGTTGATGTCGGCGGTACCGGTTCCGGACCCGACGGTGGAGGACTCCCGGGAACGTATCCTGCTCGCAGGTGACCTGCCCTCACCCGCGAATCCGCCGGCGGGTTGCCGTTTCCACACGCGTTGCCCCTGGCGGCAAGAGGAGCTCTGCGATACCGAGCGCCCCGAGCTGCGCACGCTGAAGAGTGGAACCCATCGAGTGGCCTGCCACTACGTCGAGCAGATCCTGTCCGGTGAGATCCAGCCCAGTGAGGAGCGGGCCGAGCGCATCCTCCACGGCACCGGCTGATTCGCCTCCACGCGCGGGCGCCTCGTCAACACGGACGGGGCGCCCGCGCGTTGATGTCGGGGAAGTACGAGGGGTGTGTCCGAACAGTGGCTCTTTGGTTGTCTCTTCGTCTGTTTCGGGAAGGGCTGAAAAGCCGGTCTTGCCCGCCACCCCTTCTTCGCTCCGTCCACACCCGACGAAGCCGGGCCGAGCATACGAGGGACGGCCCTGTGCTGCCACCTACCCACGTGACAGTTGTCATCGCCGGATGGGGAGGACCTCCTCGACCCGCGATGACAGAGGCGACTACAACAATCCGGGAATCTCCGCCATCGTGGGGGGATGGCTTCAAGCGTCCCCACCCCGTCCTCCACACCGCCGGGTGCGTCTTCCCGGCGAACTCCACGCCCCCCGGCCGCGCCCGGACGGATCTGGCTCCTCGCTCTGGTCGTGGGCGCCGTCGTCGCCGTTCTGGCGCACCTGTTCGCCCCCGTGCGGTCGACCCCCGCGACCGGGGTGGCAGGGGACGATCCCTTGGCCTCCGACGTCGAACACATCCTGGGCGAGCGCATCGTCGAGGTGCAGGGGCTCTCCGTGGCCAGGTTCGATTTGGACGCCACCGATCCCGAATCTGCCGCGGATTCGGCCGCCTTCATCGACACCGACGCCTCCGCGGCCCCCGTGGAGACGTCCTCCCTTCCCACCGACCCCCTCTCCTCCGTCGCGCCCGACGCGGTGGAGTGGGCCGTGGCCGGAACCACCGATGGTCGCACTCCGGTCAGTCCGGACACCCTCTTCGAGACCGGCTCGGTCATGAAGGTGATCACCGGCATGTTGCTCGCCGACATGGTCGAGAGCGATCAGACCTTTCTGGATCGCACCCTGGCCGAGGTGTTCCCCGAGATGGACTTCGACGACCCCGAGGTCGCCTCCATCACCCTCCAGGAGTTGGCCACCCACCACTCCGGTCTGCGCGCCGCGCCCGATGGCGACGACCTCGGCATCCTCTTCCGCTCCATGATTCTCATCGGTCCCTATGAGAACGCGACGCCACCCGTGGAGGGCCTGGTCCACACTCAGGCCGGCCCCAAGGACCAGTACGTGTACTCCAACCACGCCTTCGCGGTCCTGGGGCACGCCTTGGCCGCCGAAGCCGGCGACACCACCTACCCCGAACTGGTGCGCGAGCGTGTCCTGGACCCGCTGGGCATGGACGACACCCAGGTCACCGCGCAGCCTCCCGAGGACGGGGCCCTGCCGTACTTCGAACCGGGGGTGCGTGTCGCGCCGTGGACGGCCACCGACTACGCCCCGGCCGGGGTCTCCACCTGGAGCACCACCTCCGACCTGGTCACCCTGGTCGCGGCCGTGGCCGACGGGACCGCACCGGGTGCGTCCTCGACCGATGTCGTGTTGGAGGACGTCGAATCGCCCGGTGCGCCCTCGGACGACGAACCGGCCGGAGAGACCGACGACGGCGCGAGCCTCTCGTTGGGGCTGGCCTGGCACCATCTGGACACCCCCGAGCACGGAATGGTCACCTTCCACAACGGACAGGTCTACGGGGCTTCCACCACGGTGGCCTTCAACGACGAACGCGCCGTGGTCCTCATGGGCAACACCTCGACGCTCCAAGAGACCGAGTTGGCGCTGGGCCTGCTCGGTGACGAACCCGGTGAGCCACTGACCGCACCGTCCACCACGGCGCCGTTCATCGTCTTGACCCTGGTGCCCCTCCTCGTCCCGCCGTTCCTGCTCTTGGCCCTGATGATCCGGCGCCGCACCCTCATCACCCAGCGGCCCCTGGACCGGATGCGGATCGTCTCGCTCGGGCTCGGCTCCCTGGCCTGGCTGATCTACGTCCAGCGGGGCGGGGTCTGGACCGATCTGCCCTCCGAGCTGTTCACGGTCGCGGCGGGTGTGGTGGCCACGGCCCTCGCCGTGGGCGTGTGGCACTGGCGTCATGTCCCGGTGGAGGCCGGCCGTTTCCGGTGGTCGCACGTCACCGTGTTCGTGTTCTCGGTGCTGTTCTCCCTGGCCCTGCTCACCTACATGGGCTACGGGCTGCTCGCCGTCCACCTGTAGGGACGTGTGCGAGGGGGGTTCCTCGGGTCTCGCGCGGGGCCCGAGGAATGCCCATGACAACGGTCACCCGTCGAGAACGTGACACGGGCATGACACCCGTGACCGTTTCCCGAGGTCGCCGGCCGCGAAGAACTCGAGGGCATGACCTCGCACTTGTGGTGGGAGCCGCGCTTCACGGTTCCAGCGCCCTGTTGCTCGGGTCGCCCGGGTCCTCCACCATCATGTTCGGGGCGCTGGTCCGCTATGCCGTGCGCCCCGGGGATCCACTTCCCGGGTGGCCCCATCCCGCTACGTCGATCAGAGGGGTAGGGCCTGGTCATCCGGAAACAAACCTGATATCGGCATCGAAGGGCGCACTGAAGAGATGAACCGAGAAAGGATGGAAGCATGAAGGAATGGGCCCTGGTGGTGGCGTCCGGTGGTGCCGCACCGGCCGCCTTGGAACCACTGGAGGGGGGAGCCCTGCACTGGATCGCATTCGTGCTGTTGGCCTCCGGGGGGCTGGTCTTCCACGCCGGATACGCCGGAAACAGGAGGACCTTGAGGCCCAACGCCTTCATAGGGATCCGGACGCCTCTGACCTTGGAGAACGAAGCCGCCTGGTATGACGTGCACGAAAGGGCCGGGGGCTGGTTGATGGCTTCCGGTCTGGTGATGCCCGTCCTCACGGTCGGCCTCTATTCGCTCTCTCACGGGCCGACACAGCTCACCTTGCTCGTGATCGGTCTGTCGGCATTGATGACGTTGCTCATCGTGGGGACCGTGCGCGCTTCGCGTGCGGTGCGTGAGGAAGGGGCCGGTGCCACCTGGAGCCCCCAGAGCGAAGACACCTCCAGCGGGTAAGGAAGTCGGTTCTCTCCGGTGTCTCCGGGAAAGGACGGATGAGGATGAGCAACGAGCCGAATGTGAACGAGACGCCGACGCCAGGTCTGTTCCTCTACGACCGTGATTGCGGCTTCTGCCGGCGGTCTGTCTCGTTCGCGCGGGAGCGGGTGCGTTCCCAGGTGGTCTTCGCCGCTTGGCAGGCCGTCGACTTGAAGGTCTTCGGGCTCACCCCCGAACAGACCAGGGAGCAGGCATGGCTGGCACGCTCCGATGGTGACCTGCTCGCGGGAGGTGACGCGGTCGCCGAGGTGCTCCGGCACGGACGGTTTCCGTTCCGGGTGCTGGGTCGTCTCTTGGGGCTGCCCGGCCTGCGTTCCCTCAACCGGGTCGCCTACCGGGTCGTGGCGGCGAACCGGCACCGCATCCCCGGCGGCGTCGCCGCCCGCGTCCTGCCCACGCGGAACAGTTGAACACGAAGCCATCGAAGCACGAAAGACGAGCCGCGATGATCCCCTCGGCCCAAGGCGTCGATTCGACCATCCCCCTCGCCCCGCTCCTGCTGACGGTACTGAGTATGGCGGGCGCCGCGGTGGCGCTGGTGCTGATGGGAGTCCACGGGGCGAAGCGAAGGGTCCCGCCCAACGACTTCTTCGGGATCCGCACGAGGTTCACCCGGTCCGGTGACGCCGCCTGGTACGCGGTGCACGAGGCCTCCGCCCGCTGGTCGATCCTGGCCGGGATCGCCTTCCTGCCCGCGGCGATCCTCACGCCACTGATCTCCGACCCGAAGGGGCAGGTCGCAGCGATCCTGATCCCGGCGACCGTGGGTACGGGGTTGCTGTTGGTGGGCTCCTGGCGGGCGCACCGTGTGGCCCGGCGACGCTTGGCCCGCGAAGAAGGCCGCGCCGACCCGCCTTGATCGAGCATCAGGCAGGAGCGTGCGTCCGCAGCTCCCCGCACACCTTCAGCAACCTCTCGCGCAACACCGCCCCACGTTCGGCGAAGTCACGCTGGTACTCCATGTAAGCGGCCTTGCCCTGGGCGGTCTCGATCCGCACCGGCTCATAACCCCACTCTCGCAGGTCGTAGGGGGAGGCCCGCATGTCCAGGGTGCGGATCTCCCGAGAAAGCTCGAAGCAGTCCACCACCAGTTCGGACGGCACCGCCGGGGTGAGCTTGTACGCCCACTTGTACAGGTCCATGTTCACGTGCAGGCACCCCGGCTGGTCCAGCTCCACCTGGGCCTCGCGCGTGGGCTGAAGGGTGTTGTGCGGGCGCGCGGGTTCGGTGAAGAAACGGAACGCGTCGAAGTGCGAGCACTGGATCCGGTGCGACTCCACCACCCGGTCGGTGCCCTGGTGACCCAACCGCAACGGCACCTGTCCGTGGCGCACCTTCGAGGTGCGGTACACCATCGCCCACTCGTGCAACCCGAAACAGCCCAGGTGGGCTGGGCGCGAGGCCACCGACGACAGCAGACGCTCCACGAAGTCCAGCACGGGGCGGGCCGCCAGGAAAGCGGGCACGTCCAGCCCCACCCGGCCGTCGTCGTGTTCGGTGTAGAAGCGCTCCGAGGACCTTTCTCGGGCACCCTCACCGGTCAGGAACGTGCCCACCCCCGGGTGCCAACGCCGAAGCTGCGCGGGCTTGAGGTTGTAGTAGGTGAACAGGAAGTCCTCTACCGGGTGGCGTTCACCCGCGCGACGGCGGCGCAGGTGGTCGGCGGTCAGCGCGTCCACCCGCTCGGCGTGCCGCGCGGCGCGCTCACGCCACCGATCTTCGCCCAGTACGGCCTCGGCGGCTTCGGTGATCTCGCTCGTCATCGTTGCCTTCACGGCCACCAGGGTATGCGTCGTCCACAGCGGCCCTGGTGGTGGCGACCCGACCCCCACGAGGGCCGTCCGGAGGAGGGGGAAGTGGCCCCCGGCGGAGATAGGGACGGTCCGACGATTCAAGGTCGGGATCGCGTCGAATGGGGGAATGACGAGTCGCGTGTGCGGGGCCTCGGCGCTACGGTTCCTGTGTGCTGATCCCCACCGACGAACAGATCCGTGCCCTCCACGAGCGCCACGCGCCCACCCAGGAGGCGTTCGACCGCGTCTTCACGCACTGCCGGGTGGTGTGCGCGATCGCCGAACAGCTACTCGACCAGGTTCCCGCGAACGTGAACGTCGACCTGGTGCGGGCGGGCTGCCTGCTGCACGACATCGGTGTCTACCGACTCATCGACGACTCCGGGCGCATCGACCACGCCCGTTACGTCAGCCACGGCGTCCTCGGGCACGAACTGCTCGCCGAGGAAGGGTTCCCCGAATTCCTGTGCCGCTTCTGCTCCCACCACACCGGTGTGGGCGTGACCGCCGATGACGTCCGGACCCAGGGTTTGCCGATCCCGGTCGCCGACTACCTCGCCCAGACCCCGGAGGAGGAGTTGGTGATGTACGCCGACAAGTTCCACAGCAAGACCGAACCCCCGGTATTCCGCTCCGTGGAAGGCTATTCGGCGAAGGTGCGGCGCCTGGGAGCCGACAAGGAGGTCCGTTTCAAGGGTTTGGTGGAGCGCTACGGAGAGCCCGATCTGGAGGCGCTCTCCCGTGTCTTCGGCCACCGGATCCTCTGAGTCGAGGCCTCAGTTGGACTGTTGGACCGGAAGGTGCCGGCCCAGGTAACCCACGTACACACGGTTGGTGGTGTCGGGGCCCAGGTCGGGGAAGAAGTACAACCGTGGGCAGATGCCGTACTCGATGTCCAGTTTGATGTGCGCGTACATCGGCACGCGCCCGGTCGGATCGACCTCGACCGGTACCCGAAAGAACCGTTTCTCGTTGAGTTTGCCCCGGTTACGCACGTAGTCCGATTCCTGGGAGGCCAACCGCTTGACCGGGATCACCCGGTAGCCGTCGGGCGGGTCCCGCAGGTAGGAGTGGAAACCCAGACCGCTGCCGGGGTTGTCGAACTGGTAACGGGCGTAGTCGTTGAGGGCCAGGAGCGCCTCCCAGGCCCGGGTGACCCACAGGCTCTCCTTGCGGCTGTCCGCCAGTTCGTACACCGTCTGATCCTCGATGGTGAAGAACAGGTGCGGGAGCGCGGTGCCGTCGGTGACGCGTTCCAACAGCTCGGCCACGCTCGTGGGCGGGCGCCGTTCGGGGTCGACCGGAGGAGGTGTGGCAGCCAATCGGAACAGGCCCTCCTCCCGGATTCGGTCACGTAACCACCGCACCTCGTACCGCGCCGAGCGCGCCACCTCCCGTGTGGTGTCCAGTTCCTCGGTCAGGTCCGCGGATTCGGCGAGTAGTTCCTGACGTTCCTCGGACAGTTCCGTGATCCGTGCGTTGAGACGACGCACCTCTTCTCGGAGTCGCTGCGCCTGTTGTTCCTGGGCCTGGACGGCGGCGAGTTCGGCGTTGGTGGCCGATTCCTGGTCGAACCGGCCAGTGGGCTCGGGCTGCTCGTGTCGGTCGCAAGGAGGGGGACCAGGGTGTTCCGATCCACTCGTTCTCAGAGGGCTGGAGGCGAAGGCGACCCGGTCGGGTCCGGAGCGCAGGTCGTCGGTCTCCTCGGTGAGCAAGGCGTCGATCGCCCTGAGGGGTTCGGGCAGGGCCAGGGAGAGCGCGTTCTCGCGGACCCCACGGGAGAGGGCGGCACCCACCCAGTTGCGGACCCGGTGCCCATTGCGGGCGGTACCCAAGGTGGTGGCGCCCATCCGTGGATGGCGGGTCGCGTCGGTGATCTCACGTGGGTCCGCCCCCGGTAGGAAAGTGCGGACCCCGCCCGGCGGGATGTCCAATTCGCGGGGAAGAAGTCGCTTCGTCTTGTCCAAGGCGGCGTTGTCGAGCACGTATCCGGCGCACATGCCGGTGCAGCGGGACAGGGCCCCGGCCATGGAACCGCGCCAGTCGGCCACGGTCACGTCGTCGGGGGAGCCGGTGGCGATGATGGCCAGTCGCCGGAGCGGGTCGCGGATGGCGGAGTACAGGGCGGCCACGTCCTCTTCATTGCGGCCGCGCACGATCCTGGGCGCGGACGACAGCCGGTGGGCCCCGTCGTGGGCGTTCAGGGAGTCCAACAGCATGCGCGCGGCCTCGGGAGGCATCACCTCCAACCGGGAGGCTTCGGTGAGGGCGCCGGGGGCCGGGTCGACGGTCATGTCCAGCCACAGGTAGTGCCAAGGTGACAGTTCGGGGTCGAGTACCACGGTGACCACGGTGCGCCACACTCCGTCGGGTTTGTCGGACTCGGTGGTCAGGCGCAGGAAGGTCAGTCCCTCGTCGGTGTTGTCGTGTCGCACGACCAAGGCCCGAGACCTGTTACTGAGGTCGTAACGACCGGAGGCGCCGAAGTCCACCCGCGCTCCGGAGTTCCCGCGTTTGCTCAGCCACCGGGAGAGGATGCCGGAGGCTTCGGCGGCGAGGTCCCCTTCGTTGTCCGGAACGGCGACGAGCGTGCGGTAGACGAGCGGCAAAGGGCACTCCCGGGTTCCCGTCGACGGCGGTGGACCCGAGGGCCTGACCGAACGTGCCGACAGAGCCCTCCCTCACCACTGTGTATCAAGGATTGCTTCAACGCCAGCCGGTTGGGCGAAGAACCGTTCCCGCGTTGTTCAGTCGACGTCTTCCTGGAGGTACCGCTTGTCGGCCCACGGAACGTCCATGTCGTCGACGTGCGTCCGCAACGGCTCGCGATACTCCATTGTGGCCAAGGTGGTGCCGGGCTTTGGCGATGGTGGACAAGGCGGAGCCGAGCCCTGGGGGTCTAGCGTCGCGAACATGACCGCACACCCGTTCTGGTCGGCCGGCACCGCCGCGACCGGCGACACCGAGATGACCATCCTCAACCCCTACACCGGCGAGGCGGTGGGCACCGTTTCCGTTCCCACCCCCGAGCAGGTGGAGGAGGCCGTGGCCGCCGCGCACGCGGCCGCCGCCGAGGCCGCCGCCCTGCCCGCCCATGTGCGTGCCTCCGCTCTGGACCACGTCTGCGGGCGGATGGCCGAGCGCGCCGAGGAGATCGCCCAGGTGATCACCGCCGAGAGCGGCAAGGCCATCAAGTGGGCCCGGGCCGAGGTCGGACGCGCCGTCTCGGTCTTTCGCTGGGCGGCCGAAGAGAGCCGTCGGGACAGTGGAGAGCTTCAGCGCTTGGACACCGATGCGGGTGGTGTCGGTCGCATGGCCCTGATCCGTCGCGTCCCCAAGGGTCCGGTCCTGGGCATCCCTCCGTTCAACTTCCCGCTCAACCTGGTCGCGCACAAGATCGGACCCGCGATCGCCGTGGGTGCGCCCATCATCCTCAAACCCGCCCCGGCCACCCCCATGACGGCACTGCTACTGGGCGAGATCATCGCCGAGACCGACCTGCCCCGCGGCATGGTGTCGGTGTTGCCCATGCCCAACGACTCGGCCGCGGCGTTGATCACCGACGATCGTCTGCCCGTGGTGTCCTTCACCGGTGGCGCCTTCGGTTGGGAGATCCAGCGACGGGTCCCTCACAAGCACCTCATCTTGGAATTGGGCGGTAACGCCGCCGCCGTGGTGCTGGACGACGCCGATCTGGACCGGGCCGCCCGACGGGTGGCGCTGTTCGGTAACAGCCAGGCCGGTCAGGTGTGTATCGGTGTGCAGCGCGTCGTGGTCACCGAGACCGTGCACGACGCCTTCGTGCCGCGCCTGGTCGCGCAGGTCGAGGCGCTCGGCACCGGTGACCCCGCCGACCCCGGGACCGACGTGGGTCCGATGATCGACGAGGCGGCTGCCGAGCGGGTGCTCTCCTGGGTGGGCGAGGCGGTCGAGGCCGGGGCTCGTGTGCTCACCGGAGGCACTCGTGACGGTGTGACAATGGCGCCCACCGTCTTGGTCGACGTTCCCTCCGAAGCCAGGGTGGTGCGTCAGGAGGTGTTCGGCCCGGTCCTGGTGGTTCAACGGGTCGCCGACACCGACGCCGCCTTCGCCGCGGTCAACGACAGCGACTATGGCTTGCAGGCGGGCGTGTTCACCCGGGACCTGCCCACCGCCTTCCGCGCCCACCGGGAGTTGGAGGTCGGTGGTGTGATCATCGGCGACGTTCCCACCTTCCGCGCCGATCAAATGCCCTACGGCGGAGTCAAGGGTTCCGGTGTGGGCAAGGAGGGCGTGCGCGCCGCGATGACCGACCTGAGCGAGGAGCGCGTCATGGTCCTCACCGGTATCGATCTGTAGACGCCCGCACGGGGACGGCCGGTGGCCACCCCAAGGGGAAGGGTGGTCACCGGCCGTGGTCGGGGACGATCACGCCCCCGGTGAGGAGGGAATCCTCTTCAGCGATCGGTGCTACAGGCGTTCGGCGCGCTCGAAGAGCCGTTGGGCCTCTACCCCGAATCGGGGACCGTACTGGGTGTTGCGGTCGTCGGCGTACTTGAAGCTCACCACCGAGGAGATGGTGCCCTGGCCGGTGGTGGAGTCGAAGTCGGTGAACCATGGCCCGCCACTGGACCCTTGTGTCATCGCGCAGCGCATCCCGTTGGCGGTGGTGCCGCCGGTGTCGGGGGTGGTCCGGCCCGAGCAGTAGTGCAGGTCCTCACCGTCGTAAGGGGAGGAGGCCGGGTAGCCGAACGAGTACACCTGCACGCCTCGTTCCACCTGGGCCTGGGACCAGGAATCGAAGGAGATCGGCTGGGACCCGACCCGGTCCTGAGCGGTCTCGGAGCCGTCCTTGTTCAGTACGACCATCGCGAAGTCGTAGCTGTCGTCGGCCTGGTCGGCCCACTGCGGGGCGACCAGCAGGTCGCGTGCGGTGAACTTACCGTGCGGGCTTCCCCCCGCCGAGTGCCCCGGCACGAAGGTCCAGTTGCGCGCCCAGGAACCTCGACCATCCTTGGCGCAGTGGCCGGCGGTGACCAGGGTGCTCCTGTTGGCCGAGTCCACCACCGACGCCGAACACGTGAAGTCGCGCCCGTCCAGGGTCAGGTACACCTTGCCGGTGGTGCGGGCGACCAGCCCGCCACCGGTCCAACGCTCGCCGGCGCTGTCGGGTCGGGAGACCTGCCATTCCACCTCCTGGTCCTCAGGGGCGGGGAAGAGGGAGGAACCGGTGAGATCGAGGGTGGAATCGATAAGGTCGGAGATGGGGCGCGCGGTGGCCATCCGTTCGTCGGTCCAGTAGGCGAGGACCTCGGCGTTCTGGGCCTGGGTGATCGCCCCCACCTGGTGGACGGCCCCGTCCACTCGGGTGAGGGAGGCCTGGGACGATCGGACCGGCGTCTGGTCCGGAGCCGTGGCCTCGGAGTCGGTGGTGTGGACGGCCTGGGTGAGCGCGGCTGTGGGTGCCGGGAGCTTGTCGATGATCGCCGCCCCCGCGAAGGCGACCATGAGGGCGGCCAGCGGGGTGAGGACCTTGTATGCGGTGGGCGAGGTCATGGCCCGATCTTTGCACACTGGCGGTAATTATTTGACTACTTTTAGTTTGTGTCGCTGAACTTTCGGGAACCAAGCCCGTTCGGGAGGGTGGTTCGGTGCCTTCGAGGAGGGCCGATGTCCACGCCCACGGCACAACCCTTGTGAGGTGGCCGGTCGACTTCGCCGGAGAGAAGTCGACCGGCCACCGGTTTTTGAAGGCTCCGGTGCCGTGCGACCCGGACCGGAGCCCGAGGGAAGGATCAGCCGAGCGGGATGGTCACCCGGGCGGGGGCGTCCTCGGGAGAGGCCACCTCGACACGGTCGCCGATGCGGCTCTCACCCGAGTAGCGCGCGTCGCGACTGTCCACCACCACGGCCAGCCGGTGGCCTGCGGGGACGTCCCACACCACCGACGACAGTTCGGTCTCCACCGTCACGGGTTCGCCCGGGGTGGTGCCGCGCAGGGTGTAGGGGGCGTGGCTCACCAGGGAACCGGTGCCCCGGGAATTGATCGCGTACAGGTACACGAACACCGACTGGTCGGTGGCGGACGGGGTGACCGTGAACGTCACCTCCGGGGTGCCCGCCACACGGACGCCCTCGGGGTAGGCGGGGCTGGTCCACACGGCCGCGCGGTGTCGGTCCACGGTGGGCAGTAGCACGCCCGTGGGCACGTCGAAGAATTGTTGGAGCGCACCGGTGAGCATGACGGTGCCACTGTCGGCGGGGGTGTTGATTCCGGTGCGGAAGTCATAGTCCCAGCCGGTCGCGGGTTCGGTCTCCATCGCTCCGGAGCTCTGCCAACGCAGCCAGTTCTTGCTGGGCTCGGCGAGGAAGTACTCGTCGGTGCCCGTGGTCACCGACGGCCAGTCGGCGTGCGAGGTCCACGCGCCACGTCCGTTGTTGGGCTTGAGGTGCACGGGGGCCTCGGCGTCGATTCCGTTGTCCTCATCCTTGAGGTGGTGATCGAACCAGCGTGCCAGGTCCTCCCAGACCTCGTTGGGCAGGCCGAGTGCGCCGAAGGCCTCGGATGTGGCGTGGTCGCCGGGAGCGAACATCAAGCGCTTGGGACCATCGAGTTCCTCGTAGAAGTCGGCGATGTGTCCGACCGGGAACATGCCGTCGTTCCAGCCGTGCGCCATCATGATGGCGGTCCCGTTGGCGTTGAGTTGGTCCACCTTGGTGGCGGCGGAGCGTTCCGGGGAGAGTTCCAGGATGGGCTCGACGTTGCCCTTGCGGTACTCGCGCTCGATCTCCCGGAGCTTCTCGCCGGGCCGTCCGACCAGGTTGCCGGCCAGGAGCAGCAGTTCGGCGGACTGCACGTCGATGGTCTCGTTGGGGTAGAGCGAGGCCTCCAGGTCGGCCCAGCCGCTCATGGCACCGACGGCCTTGACCCGGTCGTCCTGGGCGGCGGTGAGGAGGCTGATGCCCGCTCCGTAGGAGATGCCGGCCATGCCGATGCGATCGGGATCGGCGTCGGTGTTGTCCAAGGCCCAGTCGATGACGGCACTGGCGTCGGCCAGGTCCTCGGGGCCGGCTACCTCGATACCGCCGCCGGAATCCCAAAAGCCGCGTGAGGAATAGGCCACGACCTGGTAACCGGAGGTTTCCGCCATCTTCTTGGCGGCGCCGACGTAGAGGAGGTGGGGGGTGCCCCAGGCGGCCGGCATGACCAACAGCGGGTGCGGGCCCTCGACCCCGGTGGGGGTGATGACCTTGGCCTTCAGTTCGGTTCCGTCATGGCTGACGATGGTCTCGTAGCCGATGGTCGAGCCGATGCTCTGGGCGGACGCGGGGGCGGGAGACAACAGGGCGGCGGAGAGAACGGACGCCACGAGAACGGACAGAATGCGGGGGAGCACGCCGAAGGGGGCGCGTGCGGGGGTGGGGGTCATTGCGAAACCTCGAAGAAAAGGGGCGGGGAGGTCCCGATGGGTTCGCGCCGTCACCATCGGTGGTCGTCGGGGGGCGGTTCGCCCGACGGTGAGTGGTCTCTCTTCCTACTGTGGCGTAACTTACTTGCCGGTAAAGTTAGACGATCTCCAAGACCCTGTAAAGACCTGGGCGTTCCCGAACCCCTTTCGACTCGGGGATTCGGGCCATCGAACCCGACCTGGCGCAGGGGTCCTCCACAGGCCTTCGGCAGCGGTCGTCGGGTTGGGTGACAATGGGACGGTGCGAGAAGAACAGCAACGAACAGTGGTGATCCTCGGGTCCACCGGGTCCATCGGGACCCAGGCCATCGACCTGGTCCAACGCAACCCGGAGCGTTTCCGCGTGGTGGGTCTGGCCGCGGGCGGTGGCCGCACGGACCTGCTGGCCAAGCAGGCCGTCCAGCTCGGTGTCGAACGCGTGGCCGTGGCCGACCCCGCGCGCGCCGCCGAGCTCGGCCGCCTGCTGGCCGAACAGGGCGCCACACCCGAGGTGCTTCCCGGGGCCGAGGGCGTGGCGGCGCTCGCCGGAACCTCCTGCGATGTCGTGCTCAACGGCATCACCGGCGCTCTGGGGCTGGAGTCCACCCTCGCCGCGCTACGCTCCGGAGCCACCTTGGCCCTGGCCAACAAGGAATCGCTCATCATCGGTGGTCCATTGGTACGGGAGTTGGCCGAACCCGGTCAGATCGTCCCGGTCGATTCCGAGCACTACGCCATCGCTCAGTGCTTCCCACACCGACCGCAAGGGGAACTCACCGGTCTCGCCCAAGGGCTGGTGCACGCACGAACGTCCCAGGTGCGCCGGCTGGTCGTCACCGCGAGTGGTGGCCCCTTCCGGGGGCGCCGTGCCGAGGATCTGACCGCGGTCACCCCGGAACAGGCGCTCGACCATCCCACCTGGAGCATGGGCCCGGTCATCACGGTCAACTCCGCCACCCTGGTCAACAAAGGGCTGGAGGTGATCGAGGCGAACCTGCTGTTCGACATCCCCTTCGACCGCATCGAGGTGGTCGTCCACCCACAGTCGATCGTGCACTCCATGGTCGAGTACGTGGACGGCACCACCCTGGCCAAGGCCAGCCCGCCCAGCATGATGATCCCCATCGCCTACGGCATGAGCGCACCCGACCGGGTCCCCGACGCCGCTCCCGGCATGGATTGGACCCGGGCCCAGAGTTGGACCTTCGAACCACTGGATCACGAGGCCTTCCCGGCGGTGCGCGTGGCCGCCGAGGTCGGCGCGGTGGGGGGCACCGCCCCGGCCGTCTACAACGCGGCCAACGAGGAGGCGGTCGACGCGTTCCTCCGGGGAAACCTCGCCTTTACGGCGATCATGGACACCGTCTCCCAGGTAGTCTCTGAACACCGGCGGACGGACGGTTCGGGTTCCGCACCCCTGACCCTGGACGACGTGTACGCCGCCGACACCTGGGCCCGCATCCGCGCGCGCGAGCTGCTCGCCCACGGCTGAGGACAACTCTGGCTTGAGGAGAGATACATGGTCGTGTTGCTGACCGTGGTCGGGATCATCCTGCTCGTCCTGGGTTTGCTGTTCTCGATCGCCTGGCACGAACTCGGTCACATGGCCACGGCCAAGATGTTCGGCATCAAGTGCACCGAGTTCATGGTCGGGTTCGGTAAGACCCTGTGGTCGACGCGCCGAGGTGAGACCGAGTACGGGATCAAGGCGGTGCCACTGGGTGGTTTCGTGCGCATGGTGGGGATGTTGCCTCCGGCCAAACGCACCGAGGACGACGGTTCCCGCAAGATGTCCCGGTGGCGGGCCATGGCCGAGGACGCCCGCGAGGCCTCCTACGTGGAGCTGGGGCCCCAGGACCAGGACCGCCAGTTCTACCAGCGTTCTCCCTGGAAGCGCCTGATCGTCATGTTCGCCGGCCCGGGCATGAACCTGATCCTGGGCATCATCCTGCTCGCGGTGCTCTTCATGGGCATCGGTGTCTACCAGGACACCACCGAGATCGGGGCGGTCAGCGAGTGCGTGGCACCCGAGGGCACCTCCATCACCGAGTGCACCGACGACCTGCCGCCCACCCCCGCCCTGGAGGCGGGCCTGCTCCCCGGTGACGTCATCGTCTCCGTGGCCGGCACCCCCACCCCGGAGTGGGCCGATGCCAGCCGCGAGATCCGAGTGGCGGGCGGGCCCCCNCGGACGGCCCCACCGAGTTCGGTGTCGAACGCGACGGGGAGCGCTTCACCACCACGGTCGACGTCATCCAGAACGAATTGCCGGCGCGCGACGAGTCCGGCGCGCTCGTCTACGCCACCGACGAGCGCGGCGACAACGTCTACGACGACAGGGGGCGCCGCGTCCCCGAGGTCGAGACGGTGGGCTTCCTGGGTATCTACTTCGCTCAGGAGCGGGAGACCCTCACCGTGGCGGAGACCACCGGCGAGGTGGGCGAGATGTTGGTCAACGTCGGTCGAGCGATCATCAACCTGCCAGGCCGGGTTCCCGAGGTGTTCGGTGCCGCCTTCCTGGGCGAGCAGCGCACCGAGGACTCGCCCGTGGGCATCGTCGGTATCTCCCGGATCGGCGGTGAGATCATGTCGCAAGGCCTGCCGGTGGTGGACACGGCGGCGCTGATGATCAGCATCCTGGCGGGGGTCAACTTCTTCCTGTTCGCCTTCAACATGGTGCCGATCCTGCCGCTGGACGGTGGACACATCGCCGGAGCCATTTGGGAGTCGATCAAGAGGTGGACCGCGCGGTTGTTCCGGCGGCCCGACCCGGGACCGGTGGACATCGCGCTCCTGACCCCGGTGGCCTATGTCGTGGTGGCCTGTTTCCTGGTGTTCAGCGTCATCCTGCTCGTGGCCGATCTGGTCAACCCGGTCCTGCTGTTCGGCTGACCGGCCGCCCCGCGCGCCCGGCCCGCCCCTCGCGGGGCCGGGTGCGCGGGGCGCGGTGCACGGCGATCAGCGGGCCTGGAGGGACGAACCGCTGTGAGTGGGGCCACGAACGGCCGAGTGGCGGCTCGGGGGCGGGTAACCTTGAGCACGCGTTGCGGGGACCGCGGCCCGGCCTTGACCGAGCGAACGGAGCGCCCGAACGCGGATCCGCCGCCGCTGCGGCGCTCTTCCTCACGAACCGTGACATCAAGTGCCGCCCCCTGCCGGCGGCAGACGAGGTGAATCAAGCGTGACCGTCGATCTCGGTATCCCCGCCACCCCGCCGCGCCCACTGGCGACCCGGCGCAAGACGCGGCAGATCATGGTCGGCGACGTCCCCGTGGGCGGGGACGCCCCGGTGTCCGTGCAGTCGATGACGACCACCCGCACCTCCGACATCAACGCCACCCTGCAGCAGATCGCCGAACTCACCGCCTCGGGCTGCCAGATCGTTCGGGTGGCCGTGCCCACCAACGACGACGCCGACGCATTGGCGGTCATCGCCAAGAAGTCGCAGATCCCGGTGATCGCGGACATCCACTTCCAGCCCAAGTACGTCTTCCAGGCCATCGACGCCGGCTGCGCCGCGGTGCGCGTCAACCCGGGCAACATCAAGAAGTTCGACGACAAGGTCGCCGAGATCGCCAAGGCCGCGGGTGAAGTGGGCACCCCGATCCGTATCGGCGTCAACGCCGGCTCGCTGGACAAACGTCTGCTCGCCAAGTACGGCAAGGCCACCCCCGAAGCCTTGGTGGAGTCGGCGCTGTGGGAGTGCTCTTTGTTCGAGGAGCACGGTTTCCGCGACATCAAGATCTCCGTCAAGCACAACGACCCCGTCGTCATGGTCAACGCCTACCGGTTGCTGGCCGAGTCCTGCGACTACCCGCTGCACCTGGGCGTGACCGAGGCCGGACCGGCCTTCCAGGGCACCATCAAGTCCTCGGTGGCCTTCGGAGCGCTGCTGGCGGAGGGCATCGGTGACACCATCCGGGTCTCACTGTCGGCCCCGCCGGCCGAGGAGGTCAAGGTCGGCAACCAGATCCTGGAGTCGCTGGGCCTGCGGGAGCGTGGCCTGGAGATCGTGTCCTGCCCGAGCTGTGGACGCGCCCAGGTGGACGTCTACAAGCTGGCGGACGAGGTCACGGCCGGTCTGGAGGGCATGGAGGTGCCGCTGCGCGTGGCCGTCATGGGCTGCGTCGTCAACGGTCCGGGTGAGGCGCGCGACGCAGACCTGGGTGTGGCCTCGGGCAACGGCAAGGGCCAGATCTTCGTCAAGGGAGAGGTCATCAAGACCGTCCCCGAGGCCAAGATCGTGGAGACCCTCATCGAGGAGGCCATGCGCATCGCCGAGGAGATGGGCGAGGCCGGGGTCGAGGGCGAGCCCAGCGTGTCCATCACCGGCTGACGCCTTTTCTCGCCACCCCGCCCCAAGGGGTTCGGGGAAGGAGTCCTTCGGCAGGGGGAGTCCGGCCACGTACCGGGCTCCCCCTTGCGTGTGTCCGGGTCTTCCCGTGTCGGGAACCCTCCTGTGGCCGGGCTCCGGTGAGGTGGGAGTGGACCTTTGGGCGCTCCGCGGATTCCACGGGAGGGACGGGTCCCGAAGCCACGTCGCGGGCCAGGCGAGGAGGACCACGGAAGGCCACACCACACGGCGTGACCTTCCGTGTGTTTCTTGCGTCGGTCTGCGCGACTCCTGCTGATAAACCAGACAAACGCAATGAATGTGGGTCATGTTACTCAGGCAACACCATTAACGTTGCCTGGGGAATATCACGGGCGCTCCTCCGTCGAGGAGTGCCCTTCGCCGTGCTCATTCGTAGAACGTCGAGGAGTCGATTCGTGCTGGAGCAGAAGACGCCCGCGCAGGTGAGCGCGGGCGTTCCCACACTCGGTCAGCGCCTGTCCCGGCGCAAGCCGGTCGAGAAACTGATGGCGGAGACCGAAAACGGGCACGGATTGCGCCGTACCATGGGTTTTTGGCAGCTGTCCATGATCGGCATCGGCGCGACCCTGGGCACCGGCATCTTCGTCGTCCTCGGTGAGGCGGTCCCCGTCGCCGGCCCCGCCGTCGTCCTCGCGTTCGTCCTGGCCGGTGTCACCGCACTGTTCTCCGCGCTGGCCTACGCGGAGATGGCGGGAATGATCCCCGCCTCCGGATCCGCTTACTCGTACTCCTACGCCACCATGGGCGAGTTCATGGCCTGGGTGTGCGGCTGGTGCCTGATGCTCACCTACGGGGTCTCCGTGGCCGCGGTGGGCGTCGGCTGGGGGCAGTACATCAATGAACTGCTACACCTGACCACCGGGTTGTCGTTGCCCGCCACGTTCCTGGTCGGACCCTTGGAGGGCGGTCTGGTCAACCTGCCCGCCGCCACCGTGGTCCTGCTGTCGATGTTCGCCCTGCTCGCCGGCGTCCGCGAGAGTACCCGTGCCAACGCCGTCATGGTGGTCATCAAGGTCGCGGTCCTGCTCATGTTCGTGGTCATCGCCTTCACCGCCGTCCAGGACGGCAACTTCGCCCCCTTCATGCCGATGGGCATGGCCGGCGTCTCCGCCGCGGGCGCCACCCTGTTCTTCTCCTACATCGGCTTCGACTCCGCGTCCACGGCCAGTGAGGAGGCCAAGAATCCGCAGCGCGACCTGCCACGCGCCATCATGTTCTCCATGATCGTGGTCACCGCGATCTACTGCCTGGTGGCCTTCAGCGCCGTGGGTGCCCTGGAGTGGACCGAGTTCGCCGAGGGTCGGACCTCGTTGGCCGGGATCCTGACCGTGGTCACCGGTACCCCGATCTGGGCCATCGTCTTCGCCGCCGGGGCGGTCCTGGCCCTGGCCAGTGTGGTGCTGGTGGTCCTCTACAGCCAGACCCGCATCCTCTACGCGATGTCGCGCGACGGTCTCATCCCCAAGGTCTTCTCCAGGGTCGACGCCAAGGGCACCCCCCGCGCCAACACCGTCATCACCTCGGTGTTCATCGCCTTGCCGGCCGCCTTCATCCCTCTCGGTCCGCTCGCCGACGCCACCGCGATCGGCACACTGTTCGCCTTCGCCCTGGTCAACGTCGCCGTCCTGGTGTTGCGCCGCTCCCGTCCCGAACTCCCCAGGGCCTTCCGGATGCCCGGTGCCCCGATGACCCCGCTCCTGGGCGTCCTGGCCTGTGCCTACCTCATGTTCAGCATGTCGTTGAGCGTGTGGATAAGCTTCGGTCTCTGGTCGGTGTTGGGCTTGGCCGTCTACTTCGGCTACGGCATGCGCCGTTCCGTGCTGGAGACCGAACCCATGGTCGAAGCACGAGCCTGATTCGTGTACGTGCCGTGGGTCGGACGTTCCGAGGGCGGTGATCCGAACGCGGGCGGACCGGGCGTCCCGGGCCCGCCCGCGTGCTCCCGCAGGGGAGGAGTGGGGGCGGCCGCGCGAGTGCGCGTAGACGCAACGATCGGCTCTGGTCCCCGACAAACTCGCAACAGAACGCTTCTTTTTCGCATGTTTTCGACGCCTTCGTCCCCCTAGAGTGGACGCGGATAGATGGCGATCCGCCAGGGAGGAGGAGCGATGCCCGCACCACTGAGAGTGGCCCTCGACCAGGGCACGGGACGCAGTGGCGACACCGCCTCCGCCCTCACCCGGCTTCGGGACAGGGCTCGGGCGGCCGCAGCCGCCGGCGCCACCCTCCTCGTGGGCCCGGAGATGTCCCTGACCGGATACAACATCGGGGAGCGGGTTCGAGAACTCGCCGAACCCGAGGACGGGCCTCTCTATGAAGCGGTGGCCCGGATCGCCGTCGACACCGGTGTGGCCGTGGTCTACGGCTTCCCCGAACTCGCCGACGGGCGGATCTACAACGCGATCCGACTCGTGGACACCACGGGGTCCTCCCGCGCGCTCTACCGCAAGACCCACCTGTTCAAAGACCTGGACCGAGGCCTCTTCGCCCCAGGCGCCGACCTGCCCGTCCAGGTCGATTTCGAGGGCCACCGACTCGGCTTCCTGATCTGCTATGACGTGGAGTTCCCTGAGACGGTGCGGGCGCACGCCCTGGCCGGGACCACGTTCCTGCTCGTGCCCACCGGCCTCATGGCGCCCAACACCTCGATCTCGACGCTCCTGGTCCCGGCCCGGGCCATGGAGAACCAGATCCACCTGGCCTACGTGAACCGCTGTGACGGCGAGGGCGACCTCGATTACGTCGGGCTGAGCACCCTGGTCGGTCCGGACGGTACCGAGCTGCTCCGGGCCGGTCCCACCGAGGAGCTGCTGATCGGCGAGGTCGATCCGAGTGCCACCGAGGCCGTCCGGGCCGAACTGTCCTACCTGGACGATCGTCGAGCCGACCTCTACGGCCACTGAAACCGCCTCCCACCTCACGTTCCAGTCCTAGCGAAGGAGGGCCTTCATGACGTCCGCCGTGCCCACGTCCGCCGGTACCACCGATCAGGGAGATCGGCCCCTGAACATGTGCGGGCCCGACTTTCCGTTCGCCTATGACGCCTACCTGGCCCACCCGGCCGGGTTGGGCCAGGTGCCCGCCCGATACCACGGCACCGAGGTCGCGGTGATCGGTGGTGGCCTCTCCGGTGTCGTCACCGCCTACGAGCTCATGAAGATGGGGCTGAAGCCGGTGGTGTACGAGGCCGACCGGATCGGCGGTCGGTTGCGTACCGAACGCATGGGCGGCGGTCCCGACGACGTGGTCGCCGAGATGGGCGCCATGCGTTTCCCCCCGTCCTCCACCGCCTTCTGGCATTACGTGGACCGGGTGGGTCTACGCACCAGCGCCTTTCCCAATCCGCTCTCCCCGGCGACTCCGAGCACCGTCGTCGACCTCAAGGGCCGGACGCACTACGCCACCGAACTGGACGACCTGCCCGAGATCTACCGGGAGGTCGCCCGGGCCTGGGACCAGACCCTGGAGAGCGTCGAGCACACCCGTATGCAAAAGGCGATTCGTGAACGCGACGTCGCCACCCAGAAGGAGATCTGGAACCGGTTGGTGGAGAGCCTGGACGACCAGACCTTCTACGGCTTCCTGTGCGAGTCACCGGGCTTCTCCTCCTTCCGCAAGCGGGAGATCTTCGGCCAGGTGGGCTTTGGCACCGGTGGTTGGGACACCGACTTCCCCAACTCCATCCTGGAGATCTTGAGGGTCACCTACACCGGCGCGGACGACGACCACATGGGCATCGTCGGCGGAGTGGACCAACTGCCTCGGCGCCTGTGGGAGGACGCCCCGGACAAGCTCGTGCACTGGGCACAGGGCACCTCCCTGGCCTCGCTGCACGAGGAGGGGCCCCTTCCGGCGGTGACGGCGCTGCGTCGCACGGCCGCCAAGGGGCGTCCAGGGGGCAACATCACCGTCACCGACGCCTCCGGCTCCACGCGCACCTACCCGACGGCGGTGTTCACCGCGCAGTCCTGGGCGCTGTTGTCCAAGATCGATTGCGACGAGGACCTGTTGCCCATCGAGCACTGGAACGCCCTCGAACGCACCCACTACATGGAGTCCTCGAAGCTGTTCGTGCCGGTGGATCGTGCCTTTTGGCGGGACAAGGACCCCGAGACCGGCCGGGACCTGATGAGCATGACGCTCACCGACCGCATGACCCGGGGCACCTACCTGCTGGAGGGTCAGGACCCGGACGGACCCGCCGCGATCTGCATGTCGTACACCTGGTGCGACGACTCGCTCAAGTGGTTGCCGTTGTCCGCCAACGAGCGCATGGAGGTCATGCTGGCCTCCCTGGGCAAGATCTACCCGGGTGTGGACATCCGTTCGCACATCACCGGTGACCCGGTCACGATCTCGTGGGAGGACGAGCCCTACTTCATGGGCGCCTTCAAGGCCAACCTGCCCGGCCACTATCGGTACCAGCGGCGGCTGTTCACCCACTTCCGCCAAGATGACCTGGCCGAGCGACACCGCGGTCTGTTCCTGGCCGGCGACGACATCTCCTGGACGGCCGGCTGGGCCGAGGGTGCGGTCCAGACCGCCCTCAACGCGGTGTGGGGCGTCATGCACCACTTCGGTGGCGCGACCGACCCGACCAACCCGGGCCCGGGCGACCGTTTCGACGAACTGGCCCCGGTCGCCCTGCCCGAGGACTGACCCGCCAAGCCATCCGACGAAGAGGCCCCGGTGCGGGTTCTTCCACGACGCGCTCCAGGGCCCTCTTCGTGTAGCGGCGGTCCGGCGAAACGGCATCGGGAGGAACTTCGCCCATCGCCTTGCGGTAGATTCCCTGAGCGGTCGCTCGCCACTGCCGACGTCTCCTGAAAACCCTCCCCGAGGCGCCGCTGAGCCCGCCATCCTCAGCCAGGTATCACCGGGAAGAGAAAACATCATGGTCATCAAACGCCTGCTCGCCGGCATCGGAATCGGTGGAGCCTCGGTGGAAACCTCCCTGACCTCCTCCGTGGCCGTTCCCGGTGGTTTCCTGCGGGGCACCGTCGTCATCGAGGGCGGTGACGTGGAGCAGCGGGTCGAACAGCTCACGGTCGGCCTCCAGGGCCGGGTCGAGACCGAGGTGGGGGACCATGAGGTCGAAAACGACGTGGAGTTCCATCGGGTACGCCTGGGCGAGGGCGTGACCCTCGTGCCCGGACAGCGCTTCCAGGTGCCCTTCGAACTCTTCGTGCCTTGGGAGACCCCCATCACCGCTCACCGTGGTCGTCGGCTGCGTGGCATGAACCTCGGTGTGAACACCCGTTTGCACGTGGCGAACGCGGTCGACCCCGGTGACTTGGACCCGGTGGGCATCGAACCCCTTCCCGCGCAGGTCGCCGTCCTGGACTCACTGCTTGGTCTGGGGTTCACCTTCGAGCACGCCGACTTGGAACGGGGCCGCCTCGCGAGGACCCGGCAGCGGCTGCCCTTCTACCAGGAGATCGAGTTCCGCTCGCCGGGACGCTATCGGGGCCTGAACGAGTTGGAGTTGTCCATGGTCACCGACGAGCACGGCCTGGACGTGGTGCTGGAGCTCGACAAGAAGCCGGGCCTGCTCTTCTCCGAGGGGCGCGACACCTACCACCGCTTCAGCGTGAGTCACCACGATGGCGCCGGATACGACTGGACGGGTCACCTGCACCAGTGGATCGACTCCCTGGCCGGACGTAGAGACCTGTTCTGACCTTGGTGGGGCCCGGGAGTCCGTGCTCTTGGGCCCGCTTCCGTGTTCCTAGGACACGTCGGCGGCGCCGGCGAGGATGGGCTGGTCGACCAGCCGGGACAGCACCAGGGTGCTCTTGGTGCGCACCACGAAGTGTTCGGCGCCGATGCGCTCGATGACCTCTTCCAGGTGGCGGGTGTCGCGGGCGCGTACCTGCACGATGGCGTCGGCGTCGCCGGTGACGGTACACGCCGAGGTGACCTCCGGGTAGCCGGCCAGGCCCTTGCGGATCTCGGTGGGGGAGGTGCGCGCGCGACAATACAGCTCGATGAACGCCTCGGTGGTCCAGCCGATCGCCTGGGGTTCGACGACCACGGTGAAACCGCGCACCGCCCCCGATTCGATCAGTCGGTCGACACGGCGTTTGACCGCCGAAGGGCTGAGCCCGACCTCGCCGCCGATCTCGGCGAAACTCGTCCGCGCGTCCGCGCCGAGTATCGCGATGATCCGCTCATCGACGCGATCCAGACGCATTGTTCCCCTTCGTCTATGTATGTTCCGGCCAGGCCACATGCTACCGCTGGAGTGCCTGGACGAGGCCCGTGTCGCTTCCTTGCGTCACGCAGGGTAACGACCAGAATGCATGGAAGGTCGGGTCGGTGAGCGAGGGGTGGATGAGTGCGGGCACGTATGGGCACACGATGGGTCGCCTTCTGCGGTGGCGGGATCCTTCTGGCCTCCCTGATGGCGCCGCCACCCGCCCAGGCCACGCCGGCGGGGTCACCGGCCGCACCCACCACTCGCATCGATCAGAGAGCCTTGGACTGGAGTCCCTGCGCGGACCTCGAACCGGTCCAGGGCGAAAACCTCGAATGCGCCACCCTCACCGTCCCCATGGTCCGGGGCACCGACGCCGATGATCCCCGTGACCTCGACCAGACCGTCCGGATCGCGCTCTCCCGAGTGCCCGCCACCGGCACCGCCGAGCACACCATCCTGGTCAACCCGGGCGGGCCCGGGAGTCCTGGCCGTCAGTGGGCCTCCCACACCCACTTGCGGATGCCCGCCGAACTCCGTGAGATCTACGACGTGGTCGCCTTCGACCCACGTGGAATGGGAGCCTCCACACCGGCCATCACCTGTGACCCCGGCTTCTTCACTCCCGTCCGCAAGGACACCGTCCCCGCCGACGCCGCCGAGGAGGAGGCCCTGCGCGCCGACGCCGAGGCCTACGCTCAAGCCTGCGGGCAGAACGCCGGGCCGATCCTGGATCACATGCGCACCGAGGACACCGCCCACGACCTGGACGCCATCCGGGTCGCCCTCGGCCTCGACCGGGTCGACTACCTGGGTTATTCCTATGGCAGCTACCTCGGCACCGTCTACGGCTCCCTCTACCCCGACCGGGTGCGCGCCCTGGTCCTGGACAGCGTCGTCGACCCGAACCGTCCCTGGTACGAGAGCAATCTCCTCCAGAGCCGCGCGTTGGACCGCGCCGCCGGCAACTTCTTCGATTGGGTCGCCCGTCACGACGCCACCTACGGCCTGGGCGCCGAGGGAGACGAGGTCACCGAGGCCTACTACGACCTGCGCGTCGAACTGCGTCGAAGTCCCGTGGCGAACACGATCGGTCCCACCGAGTTGGAGGGCGCCGTCATCGTCGTCGCCTACAGTGGCCGCACCTGGCCCGATGTCGCCGCCGCCTTGGCCGCGTGGATCAACGGTGGTGACGCCGCTCCGCTGCTGGCCCTGCACCAGGACTATGGCGACGACGCCGATAGCGACCCCGGCTACGGCGGTTACCTCGCGGTCCAGTGCACCGACGCCGAGTGGCCCAGGGACTGGGCGAGCTGGCACGCCGACGCGCGGGGGGTCCATCAGGACGCCCCCTTCATGGGTTGGCACAATATTTGGTACAATGCGCCCTGTGCCACCTGGCCCGGGGAATCGGCCCCCTGGTTCCAGGTCGGTGAGGATGTCGACGAACACCCCGCCTACGATGGCGACGCACTCATCGTGCACGCCACCGATGACGGCGCCACCGCGGTGGAGGGTTCTTACGCCCTGCGCGAGCGCCTGCCGGGTTCGTCCCTGGTCATCGAGGACGGCGGCCTCACCCATGGTGTCGCGCTCACCGGCAACACCTGTGTGGACGAGGTCGTCGTCGCCTACCTACGCGAGGGTGCCCTGCCCGAACGCGGTGCCGGGGGAGCGGACCTGACCTGTGACGCGCGAGCCGAACCCGAACCACGCACGGCTCAGAGCACGTCCCCCACACCCGTGGACCGTCTCGGACCGATCGGTCTGGAATACCCTGCCGCGTACGAAGCACCGGTCGAATAGGCTGTAACCGGCGCGAATTCGTCTTTGGCCCGAGGACCGTTCCCGGTCGATGGGGGAGATGGGGGAGATGCGATGCTGCGGACCTCACCGGTTCGGATTCTAGGCGAACGCGACCGGGAGGCCGTCCGAAAGATCCTGGACACCGATCCCGTGGGCAACGTCTTCGTCGCCTCACGCCTGATGACCACCACCATCTCCGCCGGTGGGGGCTCCGAGGTGTGGGGACACGTCCAGCGGGGCCGCCTCACCGCCCTGTGCTACTCGGGTGCCAACCTCGTCCCGGTCAACGCCGGACCCGCCGCCATCCGTAGTTTCGCCGACCACGCCCGCTGGCGAGGAAGGCGTTGTTCCTCGATCGTCGGCCCGGTGGAAGCGGTCAGCGACTTTTGGGAACAGGTCACGCCGGCCTGGGGACCGGCCCGCGTCATCCGAGCCAGTCAGCCCGTTCTGGAGATCGACGGACCGCCGGCCGTGCCCGCCGACCCGCTGGTGCGGCGTGTTCGCGTGGAGGAACTCAACACCCTGGTGCCCGCCTGTGTCGCCATGTTCACCGAGGAGGTCGGGGTTCCCCCGGACTCCGGTGACGGCGGAGCGCTCTACCGGGCACGTGTGGCCGAACTCGTCCGTTCCGGCCGTGCCTTCGCCCGGATCGAGGATGGTCGGGTCGTCTTCAAGGCCGAGATCGGTGCGGTCACTCGGCACGCCTGTCAGGTGCAGGGCGTGTGGGTGCACCCCGACCTACGCGGTCAGGGGCACTCCGCCGCGGGTATGGCCGCCGTGGTCCGGTACGCCTTGGCCGAGATCGCGCCTCGGGTGACCCTGTACGTCAACGACTTCAACACCCCGGCCCGCGCCGCCTACCGGCGGGTCGGCTTCCGACAGGTCGGAGAGGTCATGTCGGTCCTCTTCTGAACACCTGACGGATCCTCGTCAGGTTGATCATCGACCCCGGGCCATGGGGGCACGGGGTCGATAACGTGGACGGGCCCTCCCACCACCCCGCCCCGACTCTCCTCGTGCTCGGAAGAGGTCCGATGCTCCACAACCCCACTGGACGCGCACGCCTGGGGCTCGCCCTGCTGCTCGCCCTGCTCACGGTGCTCGGCCCGCTCAACATCGACATGTACCTCCCGGCCTTTCCGGAGATCTCCGCGGAGCTGGGCGCGAACGCCTCCCAGGTGCAGTTGAGCCTCACCAGTTGCCTGATCGGGTTGGCCGTGGGCCAGGTGGTGATCGGGCCCATCAGCGACGCACGGGGAAGACGCGGGCCGCTGCTGGTCTGTGTCTTCCTGTTCGTCTTGGCCTCGGTCCTGTGCGCGTTGGCACCCGGTACGGGGGTGCTGGTGCTGGGCCGTTTCCTCCAAGGCTTCACCGCCAGTGCCGGGGTGGTGCTGTCCAGGGCGGTGGTGCGCGACGTCTTCGATGGTCCGGCGCTCACCCGTTTCTTCGCCCTGATCATGGTCGTTGTCGCGGTGGCCCCGATGGCCGCGCCGATCGTGGGCGGCGCCGTGCTGTGGCCCTCCTTCACCGATTGGCGCTCCATCTTCTGGGCCTTGGCGCTGCTGGGGGCCGCCATCATCGTCGTGGTCGCCCTGCGCCTGCCCGAGACCCTGCCGGCCGAGCGCCGCATCCCCGGCACCGTGGGCGGAGCGATGCGCACGATGGGTGCGCTGCTGAGGGACCGCCGCTACCTGGGGTACACCCTGGTGGTCGGTCTGTTGCACGGTGGCAGTTTCGCGTACGTGGCCGGCACCCCGTTCGTCTATCAGGATCTGTACGGGGTGTCACCCCAGGTGTTCGGGGTGCTGTTCGGGGTCAACGGCGTCGCGATCATCCTGGGCAGCGCCGCCGTGGGGCGACTCGGTGAACACGTCGGGGAGCGCCCTTTGTTGTTCGTCGCGGTGGTCACGGCCCTGGTGGCCACGACGGTGGTGATGACCACCGCGCTCCTGCAGGGACCGCTGGTGCTCCTGGTGGTTCCCATCTTCGTCTACATGACCTGCATGGGAGTGGTCCTCACGGGCTCCTTCGCGTTGGCGATGGAGGGTCAGGAGAACCGGGCGGGCAGTGCCGGTTCCCTGCTGGGGGCGCTGCCCATGCTCATCGGCGCGGTCGTGGCCCCGATGGTGGGGTTGGACGAGAGCACCGCCGTGCCGATGGGCGTCTTGCTGTTCGGCACGTCGGCCTTGGGGCTGCTGGCCATGGCCACCATGACCCACCCCTCCGCCCGCACCGTCGCCCCGGACCCCAGGCCCTGAGGGCGCTCTTCACCCCCCAAGGCCTGGGAACTCGGTGCGATCACCCGAGGGCGTCGCGGGTCGTCGGTCAGGTGCAGTCGCCGCCCAACCAGCCGGCGTTGAACCGCGCGAAGGTGATGTGCTCGACGTTTCCGCGCTCGTAGAGGACCCCGAATTCATCGGAGCCCAGGGGAACGATGGTCGAATAGGCGGCCGCGCCGGGGTCCAGGACCTTGGACACGGGCCAGCTCTGGCCGTCGTCGCAGGACATGCGCACGGTCAGGTTCTGTCGCGAAGAAGCGTGGTTCGTGTTGGTGAACAGGAGTTTGTGGGCCTCCGGCCACCCCATGGGGGCCTTGGGGTCGTACCGGACCACGGCGCCGTTGTTGGTGGGGTCGACCAGGTCGTGGTCGGGGACCGGGTCGCTATAGGTCCGACCGCCGTCCTCGGAGTAGGCGACAAGGCGGTAGGGGCCCTGGGCGGTGCGACTGTTGAGCATGATGCGGCCGTCGGCGAGTTCGACCGTCTTGTTCTCGTCCATGCCCGGCCCCACGGGCTCGCCGGCCTGCCAGGTCTGGCCGTTGTCGTCGGAGTAGACGCTCACCGCGTAGACGCCGTCACCGGAGTCGTAGGCGTACTGCTGGATCAGGCGCCCCTGGGACGTTTGGATGCCGGTACCGGAGGAGGCGAAGATCCCGAACCAGGACGGGTCCTTGATGTCCTCGGTGATCCTTCTGGTGTTCCAGGTCAGTCCACCGTCGTCGGAGTAGGAGTAGTCGGCGTGCAGGATGTCGTCGCTGTCGTTGGCGTTGCCGTCGGAGGAGTTGAAGAACCCGACCCCGGCCGGGCCGTGGGCGTGGAACAGGAAGATCCGGCCGGTCTCACGGTCCACGAGCAGGCTGGGGTCTCCGGCGCCGACCCCGCCGTCGTAGTCGACGACGATCTGGGGCTCGGTCCAGGTCCGCCCCTTGTCATGACTGCGACGGACCACGAGGTCGAGGTTTCCTGGCAGGTCGGAGGCGTTGTCGTTGCGGCGGTCGTAGGCGGCGATCAGGGTGCCGTCCTCCAACACCTCCAGGGCGGGGATGCGCCAGGTGTGCGCACCCTCCCCGGCGCTGGCGAGGTCGGTCGTTTCGAAGAGGGGGGCGGTGTCGGTCTGGGGGCGGTCCTCGGCCAGGGCGGGTAGGGGTAGGGGAGCGGCCATGGACAGGCCGAGGGACACGATGAGCGGGATCGCGTATTTTCTCAAGTGATACCTCCATCGGGGGCGGAGGCATCAGACATCAGACGTCTGTGACGTTAAGTGGATGTTCGCACGGCGTCAACCCCTGTTCCCCTCCGGCTCCTGTAGGTGGTTGAGGATCGGTGCGTAGTGTTCGGCCACGGCGGCCACGAAGGCCGGAAGGTCACCGTGACGTGCGGACTCGATGATCGCCCGGTGGGCGGCGGCCGTCTCTCGGGCCTCCGCCTCGGTGGTGAGCAGGAGCGGGGCGACGACGGCCTGGACGTCCCAAAAGGCGCCGGTGAGCTGGGTGACCAGGTGGTTGTTCATGGGCGCCAGCAACATCAGGTGGAAGCTACGGTCCTCCTCTATGAAGCTCTCGCCCCGCTCGGCGGCCTCCTCCATCCGTAGGACGAGTGCTTCCAGGGCCGAGTGCTGCTCGTCGTCGTAGGCCTGGATGATGGCCTCCCCCATGCCCTGTTCGAGGACCTTGCGTACGGTGACCAGTTCGGACAGGGTCGCCAGATCGTCCCCGCTGCTCAGCCGTCCCCGAAAGGTCAGGCTCTCGACCAGCGCGTTGAGTGACAGCCGGCCCACATAGGTCCCGTGTCCATGGCGGACCTCGACGATGTCCAAGGCGCTGAGCCGCTTGATGGCCTCGCGAACACTGGAGCGGCTGGCGCCCAGCTCTGAGCACAGCTCGGATTCCGTGGGCAGGGGATCACCCGAGGTCAGGCCATTGCGCAGGATGAAGTTCTTGATCTGTTCGGTGACCTCATGGCCGCGCAACGTGTTCTTGGGTGTCGGCTTGAGCAAATTCTCGGTCACGTATTGACCCCTTTCCGGTCTAGTGCTTAGAGTCACACCCTACAGGCATCAGACATCAGACGTCATATGCCTATTCGTCCTGAGGCCTGCAATCCCCCACGAGGAGTGATCGTGTCCCACTTCCAACTCGGCGTCATGGAGCGTCGACGTTTCCTGCAGTTCGCCGGTGCGGCCGGTACCGCAGCGGCTATGGCGGGCGTACTCAGCGCCTGCGGTGGATCCTCGGGCGGGGGAGGTGCCTCGACCACACGGATCGAAGCCGGTATGTCCTACACGCTCTCCACCGGGTTCGACCCCATGATCGCCACCGGGGCTCTTCCCCAGGCCGCCAACCTGCACGTCTTCGAGGCCTTGGTGGACCTGGACCCGGTCACCCGAGAGCCGTACACGGCCTTGGCCGCCGAGATGCCCGAGCAGGTCGATGACACGACCCTGCGCGTGACACTCCGCGAGGAAGCGGTCTTCCACAACGGTGACCCCGTGACGACCGAGGACGTGGTCTATAGCTTCGAACGGGTGCTGGACCCTGAGAACAACTCGCTCATGGCCCAGTTCATCTCGTTCATCGAGGGTGTGACCGAGGTCGACGAGAACACCGTCGAGATCACCCTCAAGCACCCCTTCGCCCTCGCCAACGAACGCCTCGGTGTCGTCAAGATCGTGCCCAAGGCGCTGGTCGAGGAAGACGCCCAGGCCTTCGACTCGGCTCCGGTCGGCTCCGGCCCCTACCGGCTGGTGTCGGCCACCGCCGCGGACAACATCACCTTCGCCAAGTGGGAGGCCTACAACGGACCGCGCGAGGCCAAGGCCGAGGAGATGGTCTGGCTGCTGTTGGACGACCCCAGCGCCCGGGTCACCGCACTGCAGTCCGGTCGGGTCTCGGTGATCGAGGACGTGCCCTACCTCGACGCAGAAGGGTTGGCCCAGACCGCGACGGTCGAACAGGAACAGTCGTTCGGCCTGTTGTTCCTGATGTTCAACTGTTCCGAGGCGCCCTTCGACGACAAGCGGGTCCGCCAGGCCCTGCACTACGCCATCGACCACGACAAGATCATCGAGACCGCCATGATGGGCGGGGCCACGGCCGCCAGCGGCTACCTTCCTCAGACGCATCCGGACTACCAGGAGTCCGGGACGGTCTACCGGCACGACCCCGACCGCGCCAAGGAACTGCTGGAGGAGGCCGAGGTCGAGGACTTGGAGGTCACCCTGGTCACGACCAACACCGGATGGGTCAGGGACGTGGTCCCCCTCATCAAGGAGAGCTGGGACGCCATCGGGGTGGCCACCACCCTCGACATCGGTGAGTCCGGTGGGCAGTACGCCAACAAGGTCGAGACCGGGAAGTTCCGGGTCATGGTCGCGCCTGGTGACCCTTCGGTCTTCGGCAACGACCCCGACCTCCTCCTGCGCTGGTTCTACGACGGCCAGTGGCCGTCGAACTACTACTACTGGGACGACACCGAGGAGGCCGAACGCGTCCTCGAACTCCTCGACGAGGCGGCCCAAAGGTCGGACGAGGCCGAGCGGGCGGAACTGTGGGGCGAGGTCTTCGACCTGATCTCCGAGGAAGTGCCCCTCTACCCGATCCTGCACCGCAAGCTCACCACGGCCTGGAACGAGGAGGAATTGGAGGGCTTCGCCCCCGTCCCCACCACAGGTCTGTCCTTCCTGGACGCCGGCCCCGCCTGATCACCCGTGGCCGGGTGTCCTCTCGACACCCGGCCCCATTCCGCCCCTCCCCACGAGGAGAATCACTTCGATGCGCGTCTTCGTGCGCCTGGCCCTGCGCAGAGCACTGGTCCTGCCGGTGATGCTCATGGGCGTCTCTTTGCTGGTCTTCGTAGTCCTGCAGTTCTCACCGAACGACCCGGCCTACAACGCTCTGGGCGTCGGTGCCAGCGAAGAGGCCCGAGCCGCCTACGCGGCCGAACACGGACTCGACCAACCCCTGCTGGTGCGCTACGTCCTCTTCTTGGGGCAGTTGCTCCAAGGCGACCTCGGGATGACGGCTCCTCCGGCGGTACCGGTCGCGGACCGGATCGTGGACTCCTTTCCGCTCACCCTCGAACTCACCATGCTGGGCATGGCCGGAGCCATCGTGTTCGCCCTGTTCATGGGGTTGACCGGGGCTCTGTGGCGAGATCGTTGGCCGGACCAGGTGACCCGCATCGTCTCCATCACCTGTGTCGCGCTTCCCCCCTTCTGGCTGGCGATCCTGCTCATCCAACAGTTCTCCCTCGGGCTGGGACTGCTACCTCCCGGCGGCTACGTCGCCCCTGGTGAGTCCATCGCCGACTGGGCCGCGTCCATGACGCTGCCCGCCATCGCGGTGGCCGTCCCCATCGGAGCCCAGCTCTCCCGTCTGGTACGTACGTCGATGGTCGAGGAACTCGACCGTGACTACGTGCGCACCGCGACCGGAAACGGCCTGCCCCGGTGGTTGGTCTTGCGCGGCGCCCTGCGCAACGCACTGATCACACCGTTGACGGTGCTGGGGTGGCGGTTCGGATACGCGTTGGGCGGCGCGGTGGTCATCGAGACCATCTTCGATCTCCCCGGTATGGGCCAGCTGCTGCTCACCGGGGTGACCAACGGAGACGTCGCCCTCGTCCAGGGAGCCGTGCTCACGGTCTCCGTCGCCCTGTTGGTCGTCAACCTCGTGATCGACCTGCTCTACGTCGTCGTCAACCCACGGATCCGAGAGGTGTGATCACGTGCGCCCACAGCTCGCGTCCCGCCTGATCGGGCTCTCGAAGCCCTCACGAAAACGCCGTCTCTCCCTCTCGGCGAAGATCTCCCTGGCGATCATGTTGGTGATCTGCGTCCTGGCGATCACAGCACCCTTGTTCGCCCAAAACCCGCTGACCACCGGCGTACCGGCCCAACCACCCGGACCCGACCACTGGTTCGGGACCGACAGGGCGGGCCGTGACATCTTCTCCCGGTTGGTGTACGGAGCCCGTTACTCCCTGCTGATCGGTCTGGGCGCCACCTTGGTCGCGCTCGTGGTCGGTGGTGTCCTGGGAGGTATCGCCGCCACCTCCCATCGAGTGGTCAACGAGTCGATCATGCGGGTGCTCGACGTGGTCATGGCCTTCCCCGGTATCGCCTTGGCCGCCGTGCTGGTCGCCGTCTTCGGCAGTGGCGTCCCCGTCCTGATCATCGCCATCGCGATCGTCTACGTGCCCTCACTGACCAGGGTCGTGCGAGCCAACGTCCTGGCCCAATACGAGGAGGACTACGTCGCCGCCGAACGCCTGATCGGGGCGCGTCGCCACTACATCCTGCTCAAGCACGTGGCGATCAACTGCGCGGCACCGGTCATGGTGTTCACGACCATCCTGGTCGCCGACGCCATCGTCTACGAGGCAAGCCTGGCCTTCATCGGGGCCGGTATCCAGGACCCGCTGCCCAGCTGGGGCAACGTGATCTCCTACGGACGTCAGCTCCTGCTGTCCGGTGGCTGGTGGGCCACCTTCTTCCCCGGCCTGGCCATCCTGCTCACCGTGCTCGCCCTGAACATCCTCGCCGAAGGGCTCACCGACGCCTGGGCCGCGCCCAAGGCCGCGGTGCGGTCCGAGGGCGAGGCCACGAAGGAGGCCGAGGAGGTCGCCGCCGAGGACGAGACCCGGACCGAGTCGTTGGCCCACCTGTCCGCGGTCGTCCACGAGCGCGGAGAGTTCCTGCCTCCCGTCGCCGAGGACGCCCGCACCCTGTTGTCCGTACGCGACCTGACCATCGGTTTCCCGGCCAGCCACGGGGACGTGTCCGTGGTCGAGGGTGTGTCCTTCGACGTCCGCGCCGGGGAGACCCTCGGGCTGGTCGGCGAGTCGGGCTGCGGCAAGAGCCTCACCAGTCTCGCGCTGATGGGACTGCTGCCCCGGCAAGCACGGGTCAAGGGGCGGATCCTCTACCAAGGGCGGGACCTGCTCTCCCTGTCGGCCAAGGAACGGCGTGCCCACTCCGGCCCGGAACTGGCCATGGTCTACCAGGACGCCATGTCCTCCCTGAACCCGTCGGTGCTGATCGGCACCCAGCTGCGCCAGCTCACCAGCCGGGGCGGCGACCAGAGCCCGGCCGAACTCCTGGAACTGGTCGGGCTCACCCCCGATCGGGTCATGCGCAGCTACCCGCACGAACTCTCCGGAGGCCAACGTCAGCGCGTGCTCATCGCCATGGCGCTCTCCCGTAAGCCGCGATTGCTCATCGCCGACGAACCCACCACCGCCCTGGACGTCACCGTGCAGGCCCAGGTCGTGGAGTTGCTCGGCCGTCTGCGGGAGGAACTGGGTTTCGCGATGGTGCTGGTCTCGCACGACCTCGCGTTGGTCGGCGAGATGTCCCATCGTGTCGCCGTCATGTACGCCGGACAGCTCGCGGAGGTCGCCCCGGTGCGCGACCTGCTCACTCGGCCGCGTCATCACTACTCTCGGGGGATGCTCGGTTCGGTCCTGTCCCTGGAGGCCGGGGCCGAACGGCTGCACCAGGTTCCCGGAGTGGTCCCCTCGGCGAGTGACTTCGGTGCGGGCTGCCGTTTCGCCGACCGCTGCGCGGCCGCTCGCCCCGACTGTCTGGTGGCACCGCCCGCCCTGGCTCTCGACGGACCCGGCCACGAGTACGCCTGCCTGCACCCCGCGCCGGTGACGAAGGAGGCCCTGCTGTGACCGAGCCGATCGTTGAACTCGATGGTGTCCACGTGGTGCACACCGCGCGGACCGGGAAGCTCTTCAGCCGCGACCGCGTCCACGCCCTGACCGAAGCCACGGCGACGGTGAACAAGGGAGAGGTCCTGGGCATCGTCGGTGAGTCCGGCTGCGGCAAGTCGACCCTGGCCAAGGTGGCGACCGGCCTCCAGCGCCCCACACACGGCACGGTCCGCTTCCGAGGTGAGGACCTGTGGGCGATGTCGACCGCGCGACGGAGGAGGGAGTTCGGCGCGGCCATGGGAGTGGTCTTCCAGGACCCCTCGACCGCTCTCAACCCCAGACTGTCGGTCCGGCGGATCCTGCGTGATCCACTCGACGTCCACGGCCGGGGAGACCGGGCCACCCGGGAGCGACGCGTGGACGAACTGATCTCCCTGGTCGGGTTGCCCGGGCACGTGGGAGGCGCGGTTCCCGCACAGTTGTCCGGTGGACAGCGCCAACGCGTGGCCGTGGCCCGTGCCCTGGCACTGGAACCGGACGTGGTGGTCGCGGACGAACCGACCAGTGCCCTGGACGTGTCCGTTCGTGCTCAGGTGCTCAACCTCTTGGTCGACCTGAAGGCTCGTCTGGGGCTGGGCATGGTGTTCGTTTCCCACGACATCCAGACCGTGCGCCACCTCGCCGATCGGATCGCCGTGATGTACCTGGGGCGGATCGTGGAGGAGGGACCGACCGAGCAGGTGGTGAGCGAACCTCGTCACCCCTACACCCGGGCCCTGTTCTCCGCCACCCCGAGCCTGTTGCACGCTTCGGAGCGGATCATCCTGCACGGTCCGGTCCCCTCCGCCACCGCACCACCCTCCGGTTGTCCGTTCCGCACCCGTTGTTGGAAGGCGACCGACGCCTGTGCCGAGGCGTTCCCCGAGAGCGACTTCGACAACGGTCACACCTGGAGTTGCTTCCATCCCGAAACCATCGCGAGGAGTCCCGCATGAGTCAGCGCAGTCCGAAGTACACGGGTGTGGTCCCGCCGATCGTGACCCCCTTGGACACGAACGGCGAGGTCGACACCGCATCACTGGAGCGCGTGGTCGCCCACCTCCTCGAAGCGGGGGTCAGCGGACTCTTCGCCCTGGGCAGCTCAGGCGAATCCGCGTACCTGACCGATGCCCGGCGCGACACGGCCCTGGAGACCATCGTCGGAGCGGTCGCCGGACAGGTCCCCGTCATGGCCGGCTGCATCGAGACCACGACCGCCCGCGTCGTGGAACGCGCCGAGTCCGCGGCCGAACGGGGCGCCGACGCCCTGGTGGTCACCGCGCCCTTCTACACGCGTGTCCACCCCACCGAGATCGACCGCCACTTCCGTCTCGTCCGCTCCAGGGCGGAACTGCCGATCCTGGCCTACGACGTCCCGGTCTCGGTGCACAGCAAGTTGTCCTCCGACCAGGTCATCGCACTGGCCTCGGAAGGAATCATCGACGGACTCAAGGACTCAAGTGGAGACGACCCTGGCCTGCGCGAGGTGATCGTCGGCGTTCGGGACGTCCCCGGCTTCTCCGTGCTGACCGGTCACGAGGCCGTGGTCGACGCCATGATGCTCATCGGAGCGGACGGCGCCGTTCCGGGACTGGCCAACGTCGACCCGCACGGGTACGTCCGTTTGCTGCGGGCCTGCCAGAGCCGTGACTGGGATGAGGCCGGACGAGAGCAGGAGCGGCTCAACCGTCTGTTCCGCATCGTGCGCGCCGCCGACCCGGCCACCGCGGGTGGATCCACCGCCGGACTCGGTGCCTTCAAGTGCGCCCTCGCCCTGCTCGGGGTGATCGACGACGCCACCCCGGCCTCGCCGATGCGCTCCTTCACCAAGGAGGAGACGGCTCGTGTGCGCGCGGTCCTGGAGGAGGTCGGTCTGCTGTGAACCCGGTCGCGGTGGCGCTGGACATCGGTGGCACCAAGATCGCGGCCGCGACGGTCACGGCCGACGGCGTGCTCGGGGTCCGGAAACGGTGCCCCACACCGGCCGGGGCCGGCCCCGAGGCGATCCTGGCGGTGGCCGCCGAGCTGGTCGATGAGGTGGCCCGGGAGCGGGACGTGGTCGGGGTCGGTGTCGGCAGCGCCGGTGTCATCGACCCCGACACCGGCTCGGTGGTCTCGGCCACCGACGCCCTGACCGGATGGGCCGGGACCGACCTTCGGGGCGGCCTGGGCCGGCTCCTGGGCCGACCTGTCACCGTGACCAACGACGTGCACACGCACGCGCTGGGCGAGTACCGACGGGGCGCGGCCCGGGGCCGGTCCACGGTCCTGTTCGTCGCCGTGGGCACGGGGGTGGGGGCGTCCCTGCTCTTGGAGGGGCGGGTCCACCACGGGTTCCGCGCGGTGGCCGGGCACGCCGGACACGTCCCCGTACCGGCCGCCGCGGGGCGCCTTTGCCCCTGCGGGGCCGAGGGACACGTGGAAGCGGTGGCGTCGGGGCCGGCCCTGCTGGAGGAGTACCGCGAACGCAGCGGTGCGTGGGACCTGGGCCTGGCGGAGTTCGTCGAGGCGTCCGAACGGGGGGACCCGGTGGCCGAGGCGGTCCTGGCCGAAGGGGGAAGGGCCCTGGGAGAGGCACTGGCGGGAGTGGCCAACGTGGTCGCTCCGGAGGTCGTCGTGGTCGGCGGAGGGGTGGCCGAGTCCGGTGAACGCTGGTGGTCGGCGCTACGGGAAGGGACCGAACGAGGACTGGTGCCGGCCCTGAGGGGACTGACACCGGTGCCTTCGGACCTTGGGGCGGACGCGGCGTTGCTGGGCGCCGGACACATGGCGTGGAGGGAACACGGATGAGCAGGGGAACGGAAATCCTGGAGACGCTGCGCGGTGGGGTGGTGGTCTCCTGTCAGGCCTATCCCGGCGAACCCATGCGCGACCCCGCCACCATGGCCCGGATGGCGATGGCCTCGCGCGATGGTGGAGCGGTGGGGATTCGGGCCCAGGGCCTGACGGACATCGCCCGGATCGGCTCCATGGTGGACCTGCCCCTGATCGGATTGGTCAAGGAGGGCACCGAGGGCGTCGTGATCACCCCCACCTTGGCCTTGGCCCTGGAGGTGGCACGCGCCGGCGCCGACGTCGTGGCCATCGACGCCACCGGGCGGCCACGTCCGGACGGCAGTACCACGGCCGAGATCGTTCGAGCCGTTCACGAGGAGACCGGGCGACTGGTCATGGCCGATGTCTCCACCCGTGAAGAGGGGCGTGCGGCACGGGAGGCGGGGATCGACCTGGTGGGCACGACCCTGTCGGGCTACACCCCGCACTCCCCTCGGCGGGAGGGGCCCGACCTGGACCTGGTGGAGGACCTCGCCGGTGATCTGGACGTACCGGTGCTGGCCGAAGGGCGTATCCACCGCCCGGAACACGTCACCGAGGCGTTGGGGCGGGGGGCCTTCGCCGTGGTCGTCGGTACGGCGATCACCCACCCGACCACCCTGACCCGCTGGTTCGTGGAGGCCGCTCATCCCGGAGCCCTCGCCCCCCGACCCTGAGAACCGAGTGGCCGGGCACGCCTCGTGCGTGCCCGGCCACTCATCCGTTCCGGTCAGCCGTCGGTGACCCGACCCTCGGAGTCCATGCTCAGGCGCTCGGGAGCGCCTGGGAAGGACAACTCGAAGTCGGGTGTGTCGGCGATCAGTGCCCGGGTGTACTCGTGCTCGGGCGCTGACATCACCTGGCCCACCGGTCCGTACTCCACGATCCGGCCCTTGTTCAGGACCGCCACCCGGTCGGCGATGTTGGACACCAGCGCGATGTTGTGCGTGACGAACAACAGCGCCATCCCGTCGTCCTGCAACGACCTCAGCAGCTTCACGATCTCCGCTTGCACCGACACGTCCAGCGCCGACGTGATCTCGTCGCACACCAGCAGGTCCGGCCGGGTCGCCACCGCGCGCGCGATGCACACGCGCTGACGCTCACCACCGCTGAGCTGTTCGGGGAAGCGCTCCCCGTAGGAGGCCGGAAGCGCGGCACGTTCCAACGCCTGGGCCACGACCAGGTCCGGGTCGTCGGGGCGGCCCACCAGGTGGCGATAGGGGCCCAGGATCTGGTCGCGCACGCGCTTGCGCGGGTTCAGTGCCTCATAGGGGTTCTGGAACACGTACTGGATACGTCGTCGCTGTTCGGCGGTGCGCCGGTAGCTGGTGCCGGCCAGAGCCTGACCATCGAAGACCAGCCCACCCTCGAACTGGTGGTGCAGACCGGCCACCGAACGTGACAGGGTCGTCTTACCCGATCCGGACTCGCCCAGCAGGGCCACGCACTCGCCGCGAGAGACCGATAGGTCGATGCCCTCCAGCACCCGGGTACGCCCGTAACCGGCGGACAGTTCGAAGATCCGTAGCAGCGGCTCCTCGGTCCGTGTCGCGGGTTCGGTGTGCCCGGAGGTGCGAAGCAGGGGCACCGCCATCAGCAGTCGTCGTGTGTACTCGTGCCGAGGGGCGGACAGCACCTGCTCGGTGCGTCCGTGTTCGACGAGTTCACCCTGGTACATCACCGCGATGTCGTCGGCCAAGTCGGCGACCACCGCCATGTCGTGGCTGATGTAGACCCCCGCGGTCCCGTACTCGCGGGTCATCGCCTTGATGGTCTCCAACACGTGCGCCTGAGTGGTCACGTCCAGGCCGGTGGTCGGTTCGTCCAGCACGATGAGGTCGGGACGACCCACGAACGCCATCGCGATCGCCACTCGCTGTTGCTGTCCACCGGACAACTGGTGCGGGTAACGGCGTAGGAACGCGGGATCGTCGGGTAGCGCCACCTCGCGCAGTACCTCCCGCACCCGTTCGGCTACCTGATCCGAGGTCGATGTGTCGTCGTGCAGGGCCTCGGTCAGTTGGGTGCCCAGACGCAACGCCGGGTTGAGCGCCGACGCGGGGGACTGCGGGATGTAGGCCACCGCACGGCCGCGCAGGTTCCGCACCTGCTGTTCGTTCAGGGACGCCAGTTCCCGCTCACCGACCCACACCCGACCCTCGGTGATCTGTGTGGCGCGCTTGAGGTGTCGGAGCAATGACAACCCCAGAGTGGTCTTGCCCGAGCCGGACTCGCCCACCAGACCGAGGATCTCTCCCCGGTTCACGGTCAATGACACGTCGCTGATGATCTCGACGTCCGACGGACGTCCGATCACGGTGAGCCCTTCGACCCTCAGCACGTTCTCGGTCCATCCGGTTCCGGTCGACTCGTTCTGTCGCGAATACCCGGTCACTTCTCGACCCCCCGATCGATACCGATCGCCGCACGGGACAGTCCGTCGGTGATGAGGTTGGCGCCCACGGTCAGCACCGCGATCGCAGCCACGGGAAGGGCCACCGCCCACGGCTGCACCGCGATTCCCTGCCGGTTCTCGTTGATCATCAGGCCCCAATCGGCGGTGGGCGGTTGCAGGCCCATACCGAGGAAGCCCAGAACGGCCACCACACCGATCGAGTAGGTCAGCCGTAGACCCAACTCCACCAACAGTGGACTGGTCACGTTCGGCAGGATCTCCACCGCCATGATCTTCCAGCGCGGCAGTCCGATGGCTTCAGCGGCCTTCACGTAGTCCTGTTCGATCACCTTGCGGGTGGCCTCACGGATCACCCGGGCCACACGCGGCATGTGCGACACCGCGATCACCGCCACGATCAGCCACACCTTCGGGCCGATGATCGACATCACCAGCAGAGCGGCGATGAGCTGTGGGAAGGCCAGCAGCACGTCGTTGACCCGCATGAGGACGTCGTCCACCCAGCCACGACGGTAACCGGCGATGATGCCGACCACCGTTCCGGCGGCCACACCGATACCCGCCGACGCGCCCGCCAGCAACAGCAGTGTCCATCCGCCCCACAGGAAGCGAGTGAACACGTCACGTCCGCGGTTGTCACCACCGAACAGGGCGCCGTCCGCGTCGGCCTCGAAGGGTTTGGTCACGAACTCGGTCGGCGTGTAGGGGGCCACGAACGGGCCCACCACGGCGATCAGGACGATCAGGCCGGTCAGGGCCACACCGACCTTGGTCCGACCGAACCGCCACGCGGTCCGCAACAGCCCCGGACGGCGCCGGACGGGTGTCTTGGGGGAGGTGTTCGTCGAAGCTCCACTCATCGGTTCGCGACCCTCACCTTCGGGTTGGCCGCCAGCCCGATCGCGTCCGCGAGCAGGTTGACCAGGATGTAGATCCCCGCGATGAGCAGAACCACGGCCTGGATCAACGGCACGTCACGGTTCTCGATGGCGTCCATGAGGACCTTGCCCACACCGGGGAAGTTGAACAGGAACTCGATGGCCACCACACCACCGGCCAGCCAGGCCAACTGGAGGGCGACCACCTGGGCCACCGGCCCGATGGCGTTGGGCGCGGCGTGACGCCACAGCACGGTGCGTTCGGACAAGCCCTTGAGCCGTGCCTGCTGCACGTACTCGCTCTCCAGGACCTCGATCATCGTCGCCCGCATCATGCGGATGATCGGTGGTGCGACGGCCAGCGCCAACGTCAACACCGGCAGTGTCCACTGCTCCGGGCCGCCCTCACGCGCGTAGACCGAGGGGAACAGGCCGAGCCCGCCCGGACCAAGGAGCAGGATCAACAGGATGCCGACCACGAACTCCGGGATGGAGGCCAGGACCAGGGTCCCCATGGAGGCGCCGTGGTCGAAGCCGCGGTCCCGGCGCAGGGCGCTGAACGCACCGATGAACAGGGCGAGCGGTGTCGCCACCAGCGCGGCCAGCCCCATCAGGGTCAGTGAACTTCGGATGGGGGAGGCCAGGTATTCGCCGACCGGCATTCGATTGGAGAAGGACGTACCCAGGTCACCTTGGACGACTCCCTGGAGCCACTGCATGTACTGCACGGCCACCGGTTCGTGCAGGTTGAGCTGGTCGCGCAGAGCCGCCAACCGCTCCGGGGTGGCGTCGCGGCCCAGGATGAGCTGGGCCGCGTCACCGGGTAGTGCCTGCGTGGCGGCGAAGACCACGAGGGACACCGCCCAGAGCGTCAGTGCGCCGAAGAAGAGGCGGACGACGATGAGTCGAGTCATGGTGAGCTTTCAGTAGCTGACGTGAGGGCTCGGAGGTGCTAGTCCTGCTCCATCCACATGGTGTGGAAGGCGTAGGAACCCAGCGGGTGGCCCGAGACGGACGGCTCCAGGCCGTGGACCCGCGTCGAGTGGGCGTCGAGTAGGTTCACGAAGCCCCACACGATGTAGCCGCCTTCCTCGTACTCGATCTCCTGTGCCTTGCGGATGAGTTCGTTGCGCGCGTCCTCATCGGCGGTGGTGCGCGCCTCCTTCAGGTATTCGAGCCACTCCTCGTGCTCGCCCCACATGGTCTCGTTGTAAGGGGCGCCCACGACCGACCCCTGCGCGGTCTGGGTGATGTAGTTGCGCGCGCTCCAAAAGTCCTGACCGAAGGGGTAGGGGAACCCTTCCTCCGGATTCCAGTAGTCGCTGGGGTTGACACGGCGCAGGGTCACGTTCACCCCGGCCTCGCGGGCCTGTTCCTGGAAGACCTCGGCGGCGGCCACGACGCCGGCGCTGATGTCGGAGGTGACCAGTTCGACGTCCAAGCCGTCCTCGTACCCGGCCTCGGACAGCAGACGCTTGGCCTCTTCGATGTCCTGCTCGCGCTGTGGGAAGTCCTCGGGGTAGGACGGGTCCATCCGCGCGTACATGTCGTTGCCGACCTGGCCGTAACCGGCCAGCGCCTGGTCGATCATCTCCTGGCGGTCCACGATGAGCCGGAAGGCCTGACGGACGCGTACGTCGTCGAAGGGCTCCTCCTCGACGTTCATCGTGAACGGCAACCACATGCCGGTCTCGGACTCCATGATGCTCAGGTTCGGGTCGCCCTCGACGATGGTGACCTGCGCCTGTGGCACCTGGCTGATGACGTCGACGTTGCCGCTGTTGAGCGCGTTGACACGGGCGTCGTCCTCGGGGAAGTCGATGATCTCCAGTTCGTCGACGTAGGGCAGGCCTTCCATGTGGAAGCCCTCGTGTCGCTTGAAGAGGCTGTATTCACCGACGACGAACTCGGAGTACTTGAAGGGGCCGGCGCCGATCGGGGAGTCCGGGTCATAGTCGACCGGGACGATGCAGTTGTAGTACTCGGCGAGTGCCTCGGGCAAGGTGACCAGCGGCTCGTCGATGTGGATGATGACCGTCCGATCGTCGACGATCTCCAGCTTCTCGGGGTCCACCCCCGGCATGTCGCCCGCACCGCGCATGGGGTTCTCGGGGTCCAGGATGCGCTTGAGCGAGTACACGACGGCCTCGGAGGTGACGGGGGAGTCATCATGGAAGGTCAGCCCCTCCTTGAGGACCAGGGTCCACTCGGTGCCGTCCTCGTTGGGTTCCAGGGACTCGGCCAGGTACGGCTCGATGGTGCCGTCGTTGGCGAAGCGCATCAGCGCCGCGTAGAGGGCGTAGTTGCGCGCGATGTCGACGTTGTCGGTGGGGTCGTGCGCGTCGAGGGTGTCACTGGCGCCGCCACCGGCCACACCGACCCGGAGCCGGCCTCCGTACTGGGGCTCTCCGGCGTCACCACCGCCGGAGGAGGAGTCGCCACCGCCGCAGGCGGCCAGGACGGGGGCGACGGCGGCACCGGCGGGGGAGGCCTTGAGCAGGCCGCGGCGGCTGGTGAGGTGCTTCAGGAAGGGAGTGCGCTCTTCGGGCAGGCTCGGCACGTGATACCTCGGGTGGGACGGGGACGGCTTTCGACCGACAGGGGGTGGCACGCGGTGACCAGGGGTTGTCCCGGGTGGTGTGGTGTTGTCGGCCCTAATGATCCTTGTTCGCCCTACATGGGGCGTCAAACGAGGTGATGGCGAGGTCGTGGTGGAGGACGGGTTCGTGGCCGGCTCTCTGCCTGGGGCGGGATAAAATGCCCAAAATCCGCTGTGGACTGGGGTTTTGCGGGTGAGTTCGAGTACCGCTCGCCCATGTGTGTTCGAGTGCTCCTCGACTCGTGATAGCGCACGAGATCCTCGTTTCCGCTTGCGGGGTTGTGTCCCCATCGTTGTCACCGAGAGTCGAAAACGTGGTGTTTAAGCGAGACTTTTCTTGTTCTGCCAGGTGAGCGGTGACTGTGCGTGAGGCTTGGAGCGGTGCGTCGGGCGGGGGCCGATGCTTTTTCGCGGGCCGCCATGGGGGATCCATCAGGGCGTGTTCCAGCAGCGTATTGCCAACGTGTTACACCTCACATGGAGGTCTCTGGGGTCCAGGCCGTTTCCTTTGTCCACATGGGGGAGGACACGGAAGGGGGTTTTGTGGCCGATCCCCGGCTTCACGAACCTGGGTGTGCTGTGCTGGAGGCGGTACGCCCTTGTCTAAGGTGAGTGCGGACGGCGCGACCCGCGCGCCCGACGCGGGTGATTGGAGTGACCGGATGGCTGAGGCGAGGCAACTCCGGGGCTACGTGCTCGCGGAGGCCCCGGACATTGCTCCGACGATCGACGTCGGTGAGCCGACGAGTGGGGTCACCGATCACACGGTCTGGAGCTGTGCGGGGAACCTGACCGCGGTGCGGTCCATCCGTGCCAGGGTCCGGGAGTTCCTGTCCCGGGCGGGGCATTCGGAAGGAGCGCTGGACGACGCCGAGCTGGCCGTCAGCGAGTTGGCCACCAACGCCCTGCTGCATTCGCGTTCGGGGCAGAGCGGTGGCGTGATGACCCTGTTCATTCGTTCCGAGGAGAACCGTCTGCGGGTGGCCGTCGCCGACCAGGGAGACCGGGAAGCGGACGGTGCTCTGGACGAGCACGGCCGTGAGGACGGTGACGACTTCGGCCGTGGGAAGTTCATCGTCGAGAACTGCGCCACGCGCAGCGGTGACTACTGGACCGAGGCCACCCACGTGGCGTGGTTCGAGATCGACGATCAGGCGGCCTCCCCTCGTCCCTGATCCGTGTGACCCGGGCCCGCCGCCTCCCCCCGTATCCGTCCTTGAAGGGTCGTGGGCCCCTCCCGGCCCGGCCGTTCTCGATCGGCCCCTTCCTCACCCGGCTCGGGGATGAGCGACTCGGGTGGGTTCGGGAAGGCACTCCACCGTGACCTCACGCCCCTCCGGTGGCGGACAGTCCCGCCCGGTGACCACACAGGCTCCGATCCACAGGGCGAGCGCGACCAGGGCGAGCCTGGTGGCCTCGTCGCCACGGTCGTCGACGGCGACGACGTCGTCCGGGCGCAGGTTCAGGTTCTGGCGCAGTTCGGCGAACCGGGCCAGTAGGTCGTGGTGGGTGTGCAAAGTGGTGAGGATGCCGTCACCGGTGTCCTCGTAGTCCAGCAACCCGTTGTCGAAGAGGCCGCGGGTCGGGCTGTAGCCGTTACCGTCGGGACTGGGCAGGAAGAGTTCGCTGAAGGGCGTGGTGCCCAAGGCGGAGCCGAAGGTGATGATCTGCCTGACCCGGGAATGTTCGGCCAGTTCGAGCGCACGTTCGACGAGGTCTTCGCTGACGAAGAGGAGACGGGCATCGGTCTCGGTGAGCGCCGCGCACTGGGTGTGGAAGTCGGACTCGGACAGGACGGTCAGGGCCCTGCCACCGACCGCCATCACGGTGTAGGAGGCCAGGAAACGGTCCGGGTGGACGGGGGCGAGGACGCCCACCACGTCCCCCAGGCACAGTCCTCGGTGACTCAGCCCGGTGGCGGCCCGCTCGATGGTCGCGGCGAAGTCGAGTGCGTCGGTGCGACCGGTCCTACTCCTGATGGATCCGCCACGACCGGCGCGTAGCCGTAACCGCCCGCACAGTCCACCGGTGAGAGAGCCGATCGGGTCCTCCCTACGCGGAAGGTGCCTACCCGGTCGTCCGATTCCAGAAGTCAGTCCTGCCCCCATACGTTTCTCCAGCCGTCCGGAGTCTTGTCGGGTCCACCATTCGGGCTCGTCACGCCCCCTCCACGTGACGAGCCCGATGGCGCCGTGTCGGTGATTCGTCGCGAGGGTCCTCCCCAGGTCCATCCTCGCACCGGCACGGTCCCCCACCGATCCCGAGAACCCTCTCGGAATCGACGGCGCGTCCGGAAACCGGGGCTCGACCCGGTGCCCGGCGGCCGTTTCTGGGACGTGAGCGGGTCGCTGTCACGTCGCTTCGAGCCTGACGTCCCATGGCTTGAAGCCTAGCGTGTTCACAGCCGAATGCACATGCACATTGCCATGCATATGCATATGTAGATTCTGGGTGCGCGGGCCTGCACGATCCGGACCGGGGCTCTCCACCGCCCGGGGCGGCCCCCAGGGCCGATGTGGTCTCACCCGGAGCGTGGCCCCGTCCCATGTTCTATCACCCAGGCGGTGATCTGTTCGCGGGAGCGGAACCCCATCTTCCGATTGATGTTGGCGACGTGCCGTGCGGCCGTCGACGGGGTGATGAACAGTTTCCGGGCGATCTCCGGGTTGCTCTTACCGGTGCTCACCAAAAGGGCGATCTCCAGTTCTCGTTTGGTGAGCACGTCCTGCGGGGCGGTGGTCCCAGGGGAGACGGCAAGAGCGCCCGTGCGCCCGCGCCCCGAAGCGGAACGAGTGCTTTGGCTCGTCGTCTCGCGCTCCCCACCCTTGCGAGGGGTGCCAGAACGCTCCCGAGAACGTCGGTCCGGAGGGCGACGTGCCTCCGTCACCACCCACTCGGCCTCCGAGACCGCCTCGGTCTGCCCCAGCAGATACCCCTGCTCCCACCAGTTCACCAGGTGGCGGCGGCGTCGACGCACCTTTTCCACGTTCAGGAACGGCCACGGAGCGTCCTGGGTGGGCAGACCGGCCCGGTCGCGCAAAGCGGTGGCGGCCCCGGCCAATCGGCAGGCGGGCTCGCGTAGACCCTCCTCGAACACGGCCTTGGCGATCGACACCAGGGCCCGGGCCACGTCGGCGCGTTGCCCGCCCTGGTTGCTCAGCCGCAGCCCCTCGCTCAGGTAGTCATAGGCCTGACTCGGCGAGCCCTGGGCGTGGGCCACCCGTCCGATGCCGGCCAGACAACGCGCCTCCTCCGCGGCCGCGCCGATCAACCGCTGAGTGTCCAGGGCCTCCCGGTAACACCGGTCCGCGGTCATCAGATCGCCGTTGACCTCGGCGGCACGGGCCTGGCCGATCAAGACGACCCCCATACCCCAGCGGTGGTCGATGCCGCGTAGCAGCGTCAATGCCGTGGTGTAGTGCTGGTCGGCGCTCGAGTAGTCGCCCTGTCGGGCCACCAGGGCGGCCCGGGTCCCCAGGGCGATCGCCTCGTTCCAAACATCTGCGGCCTCCCGGCACAGCCGCAGGGCCTCCTCCACCCGAACCGAGGCGTGTTCGCCTCGGTGCATACGCACCTCGGTCAGTGCCAGCAGGTTCAACGCGGCGCGTACGAACACCTCGTCCCCGGCCTTTCGACACAGCCGCAGCCCTTCCTCGCCCAGCGACAGGGCCAGCTCGTGATCGCGGGTGATCCGTGCCAACTGGGCACGTCCGACCAGGGCTCGGGCCCTGGAAGGGGCCTTGTCGGACTCCTCCAGGGCGAGCAGTCGATCCATCCAGTGGGCGCCCTCGGAGGGGGTGTGCAGACTCACCCAGTGCGACACCAGGCTCACGCACAACCGGAGCCCGGGTTCGGCCGCCCCACGCATGTGGGACCGGCGCAGCAGACAGCGGAGCGTGTCGTATTCGGCGATCACGCGTTGGCGCCCCGCGTCCCGTTCCGACCAGGGCATCGCCCGACTCGACTCGAGCTTGCGGCTCAGATCCTCCACCAGGGCCAACATGCGTTCCAAGAGCCGATCCTGGAAGGTCTCCGCCTCGCCCTCGGCGATCAAGCGCTCCTCGGCGAAGACACGCACGGCCTCGGGTAGTCGGTAACGCACCCGTCCTTGGAATTCACCCGTCACCGTGGCCAAGGACCGGTTCAGCAGGGAGGTGATCAGGTCCAAGACCTCGGACTCGGGCAGGCTCTCATCCGCGCACACCTGTTCGGCCAGCTCCAGGTCCCACCCTCGAAAGACCGCGAGCCGACGCAGCAGTACCCGCTCGGCCTCGGGGAGGTTCCGGTACACGTGGTCCAAGATCAGTGGTAACACCTGGTTGCGCGAGACCGCCTGTCCTGGGCCGGGACTCAACTCGGGGGAGGCCAGGTGCGTCCGCAGCCCTTGGAGCAACGCCTCCACACCGGTCTCCGGAGCCTGGGCGCCGAGCACCTCGATGCCGAGCGGCATTCCACCGGCCAGGTCGCACAGGGCCGTCACCGCCTCCAACTCTTGGGGAGAGGCCTCGAAGTGGGGGTCACGGGCACGGGCGCGATCCAAAAACAGTCGGACCGGTTCGGTGGTGGCGGGGTCGGGGAGGGGCGCGTTACGGGCGACCGCCGGCTGGGACATGGGCGGGACCATCCACACCGTTCCGCCGGACAGTCGCACGACCTGCTCACTGGTCAGCAGGAGCGAGACCGAGGCGCAAGCGGCCAGCAGTGTCTCCCCGACCTCGGTGACCTCGTCGACCACGTGTTCACAGGAGTCCAGTACCAGGAGCAACCGTCGATCGCGCAGGGCCTCGACGACGGTGGTGGCCAGGGGAGCCCCGGGCTCCTCGACGATCCCGACCGCGTCGGCGACGCGAGCGTACACTTCCAGGACCGTGCGTACGTCGGTGAGGTCGGCGAACCACACTCCGTCCGGGAAGGACACGGTGGACTGTTCGGCCACACGCAGGGCGAGTCGTGTCTTACCGATCCCATCGGCGCCGCGGATGGTGACCGACCTGGTGGAACCGAGCAGACGGAGCAGATCACTCAGATCCGGCTCTCGGCCCACGAAAGCGGTGCCAGGCCGGGGAAGGTTGTGCCGCGCGGGCGCGGTCAATGGTGCCATGGCCTTCACAAGTAGGGACTGGTCGGGGTGTGGTCACCGCCGGGGACGGGGGTCGTCGGGGGTAGGGGTGGAGGTACTCCAGGCGGACGCTGGTCGGACTTTCTGGTTTAGCGGGTGCACGCGCACTGTGCAAGTGCCGTCGCACGTTCGTGGGGTGTTCAGTCAGGTTCGTGGGCAAAGGTCCAGCCGGTCAACTGTGTTCGGGAGGAAATCGAAAGTTTTCTGAAGATGTTCGCGATATGGCGTGCGGCGGTGGCCTGACTGATGGTCAACTTCTCCGCGATTTCCCGGTTGGACAATCCCCGCGCGGCCAAGGCCGCGATCTCGCTCTCGCGGGGGGTCAGTGAGCAGGAGCGGTTCGTTCGCGTTTCCTTTGGTCGGGGAAAGGCCAGGGCGCGATCGCGCACCTGTTCCAAGGGTAGTGACCGCCACGCGCTCCACGCCTGGCCCACCTGATCCGCGCTCATCTTCCGTTCCACCGCCGAACGCAGGCGCACGGTCTCGGCGGACGGCCGGCCAAGGGCGGTGCGCAGGTCCCCCGCCACCCCGGCCAGTGCCGCGGCGCGGCCGGCTTCTCCCTCGGCCAAGGCCAGCTCGGCCAGTGCCTCCAGGGCACGGGCCACCGCGATCCTGCGGCCGGAGGTGAAGCTCACCCGTAGACCGCGGGCCAGGGGTTCACGGGCCGCCAGGGGGTCCTGCCGAGCCAGGTGGAGGCGGCCCAGGTCCAAGGCGCACCGGGTGACCGCCGAATCGGAAGGCAATTCGCCGAAGACCTCCAGGGCCTCCGACAGCAGTTCGAGGGCGCGCTCATGTTCCCCGGCCTCGGCCGCGATCGTTCCCAGGCCGTGCAGACACCGGGCCTGGGACCAGCGATCCCCCAGGCCACGCGCGACCCTCAGGTTCACCTCCAGATGGGTGATGGCCTCCTTCACCGCGCCCCGGCGTCGGGCGGCCCGTGCCAGTCCGTCGCGAGCCGCGCTCTCGGTCACCGGATCACCGGCCTTCACCGCCCACTCCAAGGCATTGCGGGACTGGCGATGGCCCTCCTCCGGGGCATCGGTGCGCAACGAGAGGGTGGCCAGGGTGGTCAGGGCCGAGGCCGCCGCGGTGGGTTCGCGACAGGCACGGGACGCCTCCAGAGCGATCGTCGCCAGGGTGGACACCTGCGGGGCCGGGTCGACGTCCAAGCGCAACTCCGCGCGCAGGGCCAGTGCGCGGGCACGCAGGTGGGGGGATTGGACATCGGGGGAGTGGGCCAGTACCCGTTCCAGGAGACGTCCGCCCTCGGCGGTCAGGTCCCGCATCAACCAATAGGGGCGCAACGCCACGCACACGCGCAGTGCCTCATCGACCCGGCCCTTGGACAGGGCCCACGCCACCACGCGGGAATGGTTCTCCCGGTGATGGTCGTACATACGCAACCGAGTCAAACGTTCGGGCCAGGCGTTGGGGGTGTCGCCTCGTTCCGCGGCCGCCTCCAACCGGTCCACACCGAACTTCAGGTACCGCTCCCACCGTTCCTCACCGTCCCCGTCCTCCAAGAGTCGTTCGGCGGCGTAAGCGCGCACGGTCTCGGTCAGTCGATAATGGGCGGTGCCATCGATCTCGGTGTCCACCACGATCAGCGACTTGTCGAGCAAAGAGAAGTGCAGCGGCAAGATGTCGGAGGGATCCACGACCCCGCCGGAACAGACGTTCTCGGCCAACTCCAGGTACCAGGTGGAAAAGACCGACAGTCGGTGCAGGAGCGCTCGCTCAGCGTCGCTGAGCAGGTCATGGCTCCATTCCAGGACGGCGCGCAGGGTGCGCTGGCGTACCGGCAGGTTTCCGGTGCCATCGCTGGTCAGTAACCGGAAACGATCGTCCAGCCTGCGCAGGATCTGCTGGACGGACAGCACGCGGACGCGGGCGGCGGCCAGTTCGATGGCCAAGGGCATCCCGTCGAGCATCCGGCAGATCTCCGCGATGTAGCCGGAGTTCTCCCGGGTCATCTCGAAGTCCGCACGGGCCGCGTGCGCGCGGGTCAGGAACAGGCGTACCGATTCGTAGCGTTGGGCGTCACGCCGGGGGATGGGCACCGGTGTGGCGGCGTAGGGGTCGGTGGGAGTGGGCCGAGAAGGTAGGGATAGCGGGGGTACCCGCCAGATGCTCTCCTGCGGAACGTGCAAGGGCTGTCGACTGGTCGTCAGGACGCGCACGCGGGGGCAGTCACGCAGGACGGCCTGGCACAGTGCGGACATCGGCCCCACCGCGTGTTCACAGGTGTCCAGGAGCAATAGCAGGTGTTGGGTGCGCAGGGCGGTGATGATGCCGTCCATCAGACTGGTGGAGTCGTCCTGCGCTGCGTTCAGGCCCGCGGCGACGGCTCGCAAGGCCTGTTCGTGGGTGGATGCCTCGCTCAGGTCGATGAAGCGCACCCCGTCGGGAAACCGGCGCAGCACACGCTCGGCCAGGTGGAGGGCGAGCCTGGTCTTACCGATTCCGCCGGTGCCGGTCAGAGTGATCATCCTGGAGCCCTCCAGCAGGCGCACCAGGTCGACGATGTCGCGCTCACGGCCGACGAAACGAATGAACTCACCGGCGGACAGGGGCAGGTTGTGACGAGGAGGAGACATGGCCTCGATTACTAGGACACCGAAGTCTGCCGCCCCGTACCGCGGTATGGGTTCGGATGCGGCTTGGCCCAGTCTGGCATCCGGTCACCGAAGCTGTCTTCACGATGGCCGGTTCCGGCATGAGGGGTCGGAAACCACCCATGCCGGCTCGTGACCTGATAGGAGCGGGAAACGAGACCCATCCGACCTGGGAGGATCGGTGTCCGGTCAGCCCCGAGGATCCCAGATGGCGGGGTCGGCCACGGCCTGCCCGCCCTGTTCCATGTCCTTGACCTCGTGCTCGCCGCCCTCCTCGAAGGGCGGGAACCACACGAAGGGGATGCCCTTCTTGGACGCGTACTGGATCTGTTTGCCGACCTTGGAGGTGGAGTGGAACACTTCGGTGTTGAAACCGCGTTCGCGTAGCAGTTCACCGGTGCGCAGCGCCTCGGCACGACGTTCGGCGCTCGGAACCACCACCATGACGTCGGTGGGGCACGTCCGGCCGCCTTCGATCCGGCCCTCGGCGACGAGCTTGGCGAAGATGCGGGTCAGGCCGATGGAGATGCCCACCCCGGGAAGCCGGCGGCGGATGAACTGCCCGGCGAGGTTCTCGTAGCGGCCGCCCGCGCAGATGCTGCCGTAGCCCGGGTCGTCGTCGAAGGAGGCCTCGTAGACGGTGCCGGTGTAGTAGTCCAGGCCACGCGCGATGGACAGGTCCGCGACCACGTCGCCCTCGGGCAGGTCGGCCAGGTCGTTCATGACGAACGCCAGCTCCTCCAGACCCTCGTCGAGCAGTTCCGAGGACACGCCGAGTTCACGGACCCGGGCCACCACGTGGGCACCATCGCCCTTGACTCGGGCCAGGGCCAGGCAGGGGTCGATCTGTTCGGTGGACAGTCCCTCGTCGATCAGGATTCGACGTACACCGTCGTCCCCGATCTTGTGGAGTTTGTCCACGGCGCGGATGACCGCGATCGGGTCCTTGACACCCAGACCCTCATAGAAACCCTGGAGGACCTTGCGGTTGTTGACGTTGAGCGTCCAAGCGGGGATGTCCAGGCCGCTGAGGACCCCGTGCACGATGCGGGGGAGTTCGGCGTCGAAGTGCAGCGGGACCGAATCCACGTTGATGACGTCGATGTCGCACTGGGTGAACTCGCGGAAACGGCCCTCCTGCGGACGCTCGCCACGCCAGACGCGCTGCATCTGGTAGCGCTTGAACGGGAAGGTCAGGTCGTTGAAGTGTTGGGCGACGTATCGGGCGAAGGGCACGGTCAGGTCGAAGTGCAGACCGAGCCTGGCGTCGGAGTCGTCCTTGGCGTCGGCTTGGAGACGGTGCAAGGTGTAGACCTCCTGGGAGGTCTCGCCCTTGGCCATCAGCACGTCCAGGTTCTCCACGGACGGGGTCTCCACGGACGCGAAGCCGAAGGATTCGAACCCGGCACGGATATGGTCCAGCCAACGCTGCTCCACGGCCCGGACCTGAGGGGTCCACTCGGGAAAACCGCTGATGGGAGTGGGGCGGACGACGCGCTGATCGGACATGTGGGGTTCTCGGCTCCCTCGGGAGTGTTCGGCTGTTCTCACCACGCCTTCCTCCGTCGAACGGCCCGCGTGAAGGCGTGGTGGACGCGAACGCGCCGCTCGTGGGAGGGGGTGTGTCACCCATCCTACGCACGGGGATGGGAGGGGAAGAGCGTCGCGATGGTGGGTGCCCGGTCCAAGACGACCACCGGCCCACGTGGACGGTTGTGGGCCGGTGGTGCGAAGGAGCGCTTGGACGGGGTGGTACGGCCTGTCCGACGTCGAAGAGCGAGACGTCGGTGATGGTCGTGCGCCCCAAGGCGCCGCCGGGCCCCTCGGTCGCGTACTCGTGCCAGGAGTCGACGACGACCGGTGCTTCTTTCGGTGCCCTACCTCCACCGTAGATGCGGGGGGCGGCCTCGGACAGGGATCGGCGCGGCCGAAAACGGCCGCTCACAATGTCATAAAGTCGTCCTGTCGGGGTACACGGATATGCTTGGGTGATCACGTTCCGTCCTCGAGTGCGGACTCCAGGCCACGGCGTGGGTTCGCGTCTTCAGGCCCATCGGGCCGCACATCGTTCGGAAAGCCCGCCGTGTTCAGGGTTCGAGATGTGAAGCTCCACTCTTTTCAAACCCCGGTTTCCGGAGTCGTCCGGTGTTAGGTTCCTGTTGTGGATCCTTTACGGCCCGTGTCGGACCCGAGCGGATCCGCACCCCTCCAGACCGGGTCGTGTGAGCCGACCGTCCGCGCGGACCCGGCACTCTCGCTAGGACAAACTGTGATCCACCCAGCTAACAGCACGAGCAATGTCCACGCTCCCACCGGACTGTCCACCAAGATCATCGTCGCCGGGGGCTTCGGGGTCGGAAAGACCACGTTCGTCGGGGCCGTCTCTGAGATTCCTCCGGTCCGCACCGAGGCGGCGGTCACCGCGGCCAGCGTCGGTGTGGACGACCTCTCGCACACTCCGGACAAGACCAGCACCACCGTGGCCATGGACTTCGGTCGTATCTCCCTGGATACCGACCTCACCCTCTTCCTGTTCGGTACCCCGGGCCAGCAGCGCTTCTGGTTCATGTGGGACGACCTGGTGCGCGGTGCGCTCGGGGCGGTCATCCTCGCCGACACCCGGCGCCTGGAGGACACCTTCCAGGCCTTGGACTACTTCGAACGCCAGTACCGGTTGCCCTTCGTCGTGGCCGTCAACGAGTTCGACCCCGAGATGGCCTACGGCGTCGAGGAACTACGCGACGCCCTCGACCTGACACCCGATGTCCCCGTCGTCCACTGTGACGCGCGTGACCGCAACTCCGTGATCAAGGTTCTGGTCACCCTGGTCAAGCACGGTATGGCGATGGAGGCCCGCGGGCGAGATCGGCGTCAGCTCGCGTAGGGGCCCGGGCTTGCTTCCGGGGCCCTTCGCGTTCGAACCGGGGTTCCCCTTGAGTGTTTTCGTCCTTTTGTTGTGAACAAGCGATCACCTGAGGGGAACCAAACCAGTGTGTCCGGCGTTACCCTGGCGTGGTGTTCGGACGAATGGCGGAAAGCGTCCGCCGCCTACTGGGCAAGCCCGGTGCGGTGGATCTGCGGCCCTATACCAAGCTCCTGCCGGCGATCGAGGTCGAAGAGGAGGGCCTGCGTGAACTCAGCGACGACGAGCTGAGGGAGAAGGCGATCGAACTCGGTTACGCCGAGCTCCCTTATTCCCAGACCGATCTCGTGAACCTGTGCGCCGTGGGCCGTGAGGCCGCACGCCGTACCCTGGGTGAGCGGCCGTTCGACGTGCAGCTCCTCGGGGTCATGGCATTGCTCGACGGTCACGTGTCCGAGATGGCCACCGGTGAGGGCAAGACACTGGCCGGTGCGTTGGCCGCCGCCGGGTTCGCGCTACGTGGTAAGCGCGTCCACGTGCTGAGCGTCAACGACTACCTGGCCCGGCGCGACGCCGAATGGATGCGCCCCCTCTATGGGATGCTCGGCGTCACCGTCGGCTGGATCAACGAGGACTCCACCGTGGAGGCCCGCAAGGAGGCCTACGGCCGCGACGTCACCTACGCGTCCGTCAGCGAGCTCGGTTTCGACGTCCTGCGTGACCGCATGGTCACCGACATCGACGACCGGGTGGTCCCCGAGCCCCACGTGGCCATCATCGACGAGGCCGACTCCGTACTCGTCGACGAGGCTCGCGTGCCCTTGGTCCTTGCCGGCGCGGCCGAAGCGGTGCCCGCCGAGATCGAGATGGCCGACGTGGTGCGCGACCTCAAACCACGCCTGCACTACGAGGTCGACGGTGAGGGGCGCAACGTCCAGCTCACCGACGCCGGCATCGACGCCGTCGAAAAGGCCTTGGACGGGGTCGAACTGTACTCGGAGGAGGACTCCTCACTCCTGCCACAGGTCAATCTGGCCCTGCACGCGCACGTGCTGCTCCAACGGGACGTCCACTACGTGGTGCGCGACGGCGAAGTGCGGATCATCAACGAGTCCCGCGGCCGGATCGCTCTGTTGCAGCGCTGGCCGGACGGTCTCCAGGCCGCGGTCGAGGCCAAGGAGAAGGTGGCGATCAGCCAGACCGGGGAGGTCTTGGACTCCATCACCGTCCAAGCCCTGGTCATGCGTTACCCCACTCTCGCCGGTATGACCGGCACCGCGATGGCCGTCGCCGAACAGTTGCGCGAGTTCTACGAACTCGAGGTCGCGGTCATTCCTTCCAACAAACCGAACATCCGCGAGGACCAGGGCACCCGCCTGTACGCCACCCGGGAGGAGAAGGAGGACGCCCTCGTCGCACGGGTGGAGGAGATCCACAAGACCGGCCGCCCCATCCTCATCGGCACCCAGGACGTCGCAGAATCCGAACTTCTCGCCGGGAGGCTGCGCGAGGCCGGGCTGGAGTGCGTAGTCCTCAACGCCAAGAACGACGCGGACGAGGCCTCCATCATCGCTGAGGCGGGCACCTACGGGGCCATCACCGTCTCCACCCAGATGGCCGGACGAGGCACCGACATCCGGCTCGGTGGCAGTGACATGTCCGACCGTGACCGGGTCGTGGAGACCGGCGGCCTGTTCGTCATGGGCTTCGGCCGGTACCCCAGCAGCCGCCTGGACGGCCAACTGCGTGGACGCGCCGGGCGTCAGGGCGACCCGGGTGACTCCATCTTCTTCGTCAGCATGGACGACGACCTGCTCGTCAACCACGCTTCCGAGACCACCGGTTACAAGACCACCGCCGAAGGCGAGATCACCGACGAGGCCTGGCTGTCCATGGTCGACCACGCACAGCGTGTCTCCGAAGGACAACTGCTGGAGGTGCACCGCAACACCTGGCGGTACAACAAGCTCATCGACGTGCAGCGCGAGGTGGTCCTGGAACACCGTGAGCTGGTCCTGGCCGGGAACGAGGGTGACCGGCACATCGCCAAGGACCAGAAGGAACGCCACTTCGAACTGGTGGAGGAGTTGGACGCCGAACGTGTCGCCGACGCGGCTCGGCTGATCACCCTGTACCACCTGGACCGGGGATGGACCGATCACAACGCGTTCCTGTCCGAACTGCGTGAGGGGATCCACCTGCGTTACCTGGGCCGTCGCGACCCATTGGACGAGTTCAACCGTGAGGCCGTTCCGGTCTTCAAGGGTTTCTTGGACGACGCCCGCGCCCGCGCCGCCGAGAGTTTCGCCGAACTCGAGGTGGTCGACGGTGAGCTCGATGTGAGCGCGGTCGGGGTGAAGCGTCCGTCCATGACGTGGACCTACATGGTGCATGACCACCCGTTCAGTTCCGCGTTGGAGACCTTGGTGGGCCGCCTCAAGGGCGATCGCGGTTCCAAGGAGTAGTCGTCACCGAAAGCAGTCGCATGTGCGGGTCAGGACCAAGGTCCTGGCCCGCACATTACTTTTGTCGGCTATTCTTCTCGAGGCGTTGAATCAGGCCCTTGTGCTCCGTGCAAAGGTGCTTCGAGGGTTAATATAGACGCGTTTTCAATGGAACCCGAGACGGTTGGGATTGAATCCACGGTGGTTCACGAGATCGGTGCGCAGGAGAAGATCAGTTACGGTCGTAACGACCGCTTCACCGGCGGCCCCGTCGGTGGTGGAAGTTTTTGGATCGACGATGACGGTCGACCGGTGGCCAAGATCGGTGGCCCCAAGGAGTGGCGACCCACACCCATGATCGACGTTCGCGTGGGCGACGTGTTCAGCGTCGGTGGTCAGGTTTGGCGGGTCACGGAAATAGCCGAAGCCGATTCTCCTGGTGCATATCTGTTGGCGACCAGGATCAGCTGATTCCGGAGGTAGGCCACTGGCTTCCTCGTTTGAAATCCTCGTTGGATTCGCAACCCTGTGCAACCTTTCCCCCGATCGTTGCAGAGGGTGTTCATTTGCGGTTTCCAGCGAGGGTTCTTTCGTTTTTCCCTGTTTTTCGGGGTGCGCCGTGGGGGCGCGTGTGCGCTCCACGCGCACGCTCCATGGTGACGGTGAGTCACCTGTCACCGCAGGTCAAGGCGTGTCGGTCGCTCTCCTCACGTGGAGAATCGAGACATTCCGGTTACCCGCAGGGGCTGGTCGCGTTATCGACGCTTGGTTAACGTCGAAGATGCACGGCGCGCCCCGAGCAGTCGTGGGAAGGCTCCTTCCTGGTTCGAAGGGCACGGGTCGCCGCGCCTGCCGACCAAGGTCGGTCCCAGGGGCTGTCCCCCGCCCCTGGGCCTGACCACCCCCGCGCTCGGCCGAAGGGCCGTCGGGATAGGTTCTGCCGTATGGCACTTCGACACATCGCACTTTTCCGCTGGCGGGACGGCACCACCCCCGATCAGGTCGCCGAGGTCGAGGAGTTGCTGGGCGCCTTGCCCGGATCGATCCCCGAACTCGCCGCCTACGCCTTCGGCCCGGACACAGGTATCGATGCGGACCAGTTCGATTTCGCCGTGGTGGCCGACGTCGCCGACGAAGCCTCCTTCGTCGCCTACCGGGACCACCCCGCCCACCAGGCGGCCTTGGCCTTCATCCGGCCGTTGCTCGCCGAGCGCGCGGCGGTTCGGTTCGAGCTCCCCACCATGGGTGGCGCCTGACCCATAGAGCTTGGAATAGATCCTGTTACAAAAAACCCAGGGTCCCTCTTCCCCTGGGTTTTTTACCTGTTTCGAGTCTGGTTCTGGTCTTGCGGTAGAACGGGTTTCAGTATTAGTCTCTGCTGTATGCCCTGCCCGGTGGGGGCGCCCGACAGTTCGGTCGTGGGGTGCCATCGGCGGCGGGCACTCGAAAGAATCGTCGCCCGTCGAAGTCGGATCGCGCCCCGGCTTCGGCGGGCGACGTCCGTTTCCGCGGGAGGGGTCATCCCAGGAGGCGGGAGATCTCTTCGAAGGTCGGGCAGGGCCATGCAAGACAGCAGCCCCGGCAGTGTTTCCCGGTGGTTTCCTCGGGGGTGTGCAGGAGGAGCAGGTCCACACAGATTCGGGCGAGTGCGGAGACCTCGTTGCGCGCGTTCGCGTAGAAGGCCACGTCGTTGATGCGGGCCAGAGCGCTTTCGGAGCGGGCATCGGGGAGCCCGACGGTATCCGGCTCCCAGGGCGTGGCGCGGTCCGAGCGCTCCAGAATGCCCTGCACACACTGGAGCAGGCGCGTGTGTTCGGAGGGTCGCCCCCTCCGGCTCGCTGGACTGGTGAACGGCGGCATCGCAGATCTCCCCCAACGGGTGGGTACGCCTCGTCTCGCCCCTGCGGGAAAACGATGTGACCCAGCGTACACAAATAATTGCGCAATGTCGCGATGTGAGGGGTGGTTCTGCCGCTCGACGGGACCTGGGATGGCCCCTACGGACAGGGGGTGTACACGGGCTGAAACGGGCTGCCCCCAAGGGGAAGGGCAGCCCGTGAAGGGGCGGGCCCTCCGACGAGGTGGGCCCGGCCGAGGTCAGCCGCAGCTGCCCCCGCAGTTGCAGGCGCCGCCGTTTTGACAACCGCAGTTGCAACCGGAGCCACAATTGCACCCGGCCTGATGCGGTGGCGTGGTCAGGGGGTGGATCACGGTCTCTCCTTCGGGCTCGATGCGGCATCCGTGTGGGATCGCGCCGAGGTCTGGCCACAGCGGCACGGTGCCTTTCCCGAACAATGAACTTCCCGTCGCCGGCCTTTGCCAACCCCAAGCCGGGAACGGACCCGTTCATGGCCGGAGGCGCCGAGGGTCCGCGATCCTTCCCACGCCTTCGTGAGCTGGGTCATCGCCGGTGTCGCTGATCCACCATCACGCGAAGAAAGTGGTTTCGGCGGCCGGCCGGCGTGTCATTCGGTAGAGCCAAACCTGTCCCAGGAGCACGACCGGAACCATGGGAAGCAGCATCGACCACACGAACGCCTCGGTCACGCCGGGCGGTTGCGTCAAAGGCGGATCCGTGGACGAAGCCACCAACAGAGCCGGGGAGTACACCGCGCGTGTGCCCGGAGGTCCTCTGCTCCGCTCGTCACGAGGTGGTGCCCCGAACACGTGCCGGCCGCCCGAGCCCTGAACGTGCCAGGAGTCGGGCGGCCGAAGTACCTCCGGAAGGGAAACGGGGGGACGTTCCACGGCCCGGAGGGCGCTGGGGGAAGACGCGCTCAGGTCAAAGCTAGGGGGTTCGAGCACTGGAAGGGGAAGGATGTCCGCTTCCGGTCATTTTCTGGAACTGAAGCCTCACACCGTGTAAGGAAGACCGCCGCCCCTCAACGAGGCATATGTTCGCATTTGGTCATGATGTTCAGAACAGGTCCAGGGGAGGCTCCGGAGAGTCCACCGCGTCGGCGTCGTGCACCGGGACGTACCCGGAGGCGAAGCGGTCCAGGTCCTCATCCGCCATCAACCGCGCCATCTCGGGGTCACGGTGCGCCAGACGACCCAGTTCCTCCTTCGGTGGTGGCCGGTGCCCCGCCACCAGCACCAGATTGCCGAACCTGCGCCCGCGCAGCACCCCCGGTTCGGCCGACAGCACCACGTGCGGTAACACCGAACGCACCGTGGCCACCTGCGCGCGGGTGTGCTTGAGCGCGTAGCCGTCACCGACGTTGACCACCAGGAAACCGTCCGGCCGTAGTACCCGGGCCGCCTCGGCGTGGAACTCCGCCGACGTCAGACGGGCAGGGGTGCGGGCACCCGAGAACACGTCCGCCACCACGAGGTCGGCGCTGGAGTCGTGCCGGGCGGCGATCCACTCACGGGCGTCGCCGATGCCCACCCGCAACCGTGCGCGGCGGTCCCAGGGCAGTCGCCGACGCACCAGTTCCACCAGCGCGGCGTCCACGTCCACCGCCCGCTGGTTCGAACCGGGACGGGTGTGCGCCACGTACCGGGCCACCGTGAGCGCCCCCGCGCCCAGGTGTAGTGCGTCGATCGCCTCACCTTCCGGAGCCACCAGGTCCGCGGCGTGTGCGATCCGCCGCACGTACGAGAAGTCCAGGTAGGTAGGGTCGGACAGGTCCACGTGTGACTGTGGGGTGCCTTCCACCAGCAGGAACCACGAGTTCGTCCGGTCCGCGTCGGCGAGCAGGTCCACCCCCGGAACGGTCGAGACCTCGGTTTCGTTCTCGACCCTGTCGCGTGCCCGTCGGCCCATGCCCTTTGTCCCCTCCGCCGAAGATCCACCCAACGTTAGGCGCTCTGGCGAGCCCTTCGGAACCGACGCACGAACCCCTCGCTCGTGGCGTTAGCCTGGGTCTCCCCAGACTTTTCCGATCCCGTGCCCGGTGGTCACCGGGCACGTTCACCGAGGAGTGGCCGTGCTACTGCGGATGTCGAACCTGTTCCTGCGCACCCTGCGTGAGGACCCGGCGGACGCCGAGGTGCCGAGCCACAAGCTGCTCGTGCGCGCCGGGTACGTGCGCCGCGCGGCTCCCGGTGTCTACAGCTGGCTGCCCCTGGGCAAGATCGTCCTGGAGAACGTCTCCCGCGTGGTTCGTGAGGAGATGAACGCCATGGGTGGGCAGGAGGTCCTGCTGCCCGCCCTGCTCCCCAAGGAGTACTACGAGGCCACCGGACGCTGGGAGGAGTACGGAGACACCCTCTTCCGGCTCAAGGACCGCAAGGGCTCCGACTACCTGCTCGGTCCCACCCACGAGGAACTCTTCACCCTCCTGGTCAAGGGTGAGTACTCCTCCTACAAGGACTTCCCGGTCATTCTTTACCAGATCCAGGAGAAGTTCCGCGACGAGGCCCGTCCCCGCGCCGGCATCCTGCGCGGCCGTGAGTTCCACATGAAGGACGCCTACTCCTTCGACATCGACGACGAGGGTCTGCAGGTCTCCTACGACAAGCACCGCGACGCCTACATCCGGATCTTCGACCGGCTCGGCCTGGAATACGTCATCGTGGCCGCCACCTCCGGCGCCATGGGTGGTTCGGCCTCCGAGGAGTTCTTGGCGGTCGCACCCACCGGTGAGGACACCTTCGTCCGCAGCACCGGATCCGACTACGCCGCCAACGTCGAGGCCGTGAAGATTCCGGCGCCCGAGCCCTTGCCCTTGGAAGGGCTGCCCGAGGCACGGGTCCACCACACTCCGGACACCTCCACGATCCAGACCCTGGTGGACTTCCTGAACGGCGCCGATCTGGGCCGTGACTTCTCAGAAGCCGACACCCTGAAGAACGTCCTGGTCAAGACCCGTACACCCGGCTCGGACGAGTGGGAGCTGTTGGCCATCGGTGTCCCCGGTGACCGGGAGGTGGACTTCAAACGCTTGGAGGCCGCCCTGGAGCCGGCCGAGGTCGCCATCCTCGACGAATCCGACTTCGCCGCCAACCCGTTCCTGGTCAAGGGCTACATCGGGCCCAAGGCCCTGATCGACAACAAGGTCCGCTACCTCGTCGACCCGCGCGTGGTCACCGGTACCGCCTGGGTGACCGGCGCCGACAAGGCCGACCACCACGTCATCGACCTGGTGGCCGGACGCGACTTCACCCCGGACGGGGTCATCGACGTCGCCGAGGTGCGTGACGGAGACCCCTCCCCGGACGGCCAGGGCACCCTGTACACCGCCCGTGGCATCGAGATCGGTCACATCTTCCAGTTGGGTCGCAAGTACGCCGACGCCTTTCAGCTGGACGCCCTGGGCCCCGATGGCAAGCCCAAGCGCGTCACCATGGGTTCCTACGGCATCGGAGTCTCCCGAGCCGTGGCTTCCATCGTCGAACAGTCCCACGACGACAAGGGCATCGTGTGGCCGCGGGAGATCGCCCCAGCCGACGTGCACGTGGTCGGCACCGGAAAGGGTGATGAGGTCCAAGAGGCGCTGCGCATCGGTGGTGAACTGGAGGCCCGAGGCCTTCGAGTGCTCGTCGACGATCGCAAGGCCGCCCCCGGTGTGAAGTTCACCGACGCCGAACTCTTGGGCGTTCCCACCACGGTGATCGTCGGCCGAGGGCTCAAGAACGGCCTCGTCGAGCTGCGGGACCGGGCCACCGGTGAACGTTCCGAGGTGCCGATCGAGGAGATCATCGACCGCACCGTCGCTGTCTGTACCGAGTAGGACCGAGCAGGGCACGGATGACGGAAGGGAGCTCGCACGCACACGTGCGAGCTCCTTCGTGTACGAGGCGCGCCCGGCTTCTAGGGGCTCCCGAAACCGGGCAGGACGTCGAGCTCGGCGCCCCAGCGCAGGGATCGCACCGTCGCCTCCTGGAGGGCCCGGACGGCGGTGACACGCAGATCGGTGTCGGGGGAGGAGGCCAACCACAGGTAGGCCTCCATCGCGGCTCCCTCCAGGCCGGCCGCGAAGGCGTCCATGTCGGCGCCCTCACGGCCCTGGGGGATCGGGTACGAAGCGAGCGCGGGCGGGGCCTCCAGGCCGCGTTCCACGGCGGCTTCGCGCAACACATCGCGCAACGCCTTGTGCTGGTAGATGGCCGCCGAAGCACGCTCACGCCGATCCTCGTCACCGGCGGCGCCACCGATGAACTCGAACCCGTGCACCGCGGCGTGTTCGGCCCTCAGAGCTTCGGCCAAGGCCTCGGAGGTGGGATCCAAGCCCCGGTCCGATCTCTCCGGTGCCTCCTCGCCCTCGGCCGGGGTGGGGCTTTCGCTCACCTGACTACCTCGTCCTTCTCGGTGCCGATCGTTCAAAGCTCGTCGAACAAATGGGCGTGCCCTGCTTCGCAGGCGCCGATCCCGCTCACCAATTGGGCCAGAGCCGGGTCCCTCACGGCCGCCGCCTGGTCCAGGCGGGCCGAGGCCGCCGCGGCCTCCAGCACCCGTAGCCCCGCCGGGCCCACGGGGACACTCGGACCGGTGGGTTCGTCCTCCAACGAGGTGGATCCCTCCTCGGCGTTCTCGGTCTCCTCCTCAAGGGCCTGGGGGCCGATCCCTTCGGGTAGGGCCGACAGGAGCGAGTCGAGGTGGGCCAGGTGGTGTTCCAAGAACCCCTCCAAGAGTCCGTTGGGCTCCACGGCATCGCTGAGGGCCCGCTCGTACCGTGCCACCATCCGCTTCTTCTCCGCGATCAGGGAGCGCAGGACGTACACGTCCGGAGTCACGTCATAGGGGTACCAGTCGGTCCTACCGCACCCGCTGGAGGTCAGGGTGGAACCGGCCGCGAGGGCGGACACCGCGACACCCAACACCGTGCGACGGCTGACGTTCCACTGGCCCACGGGGGTCTCCTCCCTCGCCCCGAGCCGGGGCGGCGTCGACGGCTCCCGCCGTCGGAGGCGGTCCGCGACCATCTTTCCACGATGGGCCGGGGCCCCGGCCCGGGCGCTACCGCCTCCCGGGACCCGGCTCGCGGTCCCCGACACGTTCGCTGCGACGCGCCCCACCCCGTGCGGCGACCTGGAAGGCGTCCGGATGTGGATACCCTTGCAGCACAACCGTCGTCGCGCACGACGTGCGGTGCCTTTTCCGTTCCGGCAAGGGACGCGAAGCCGATGTACCGCAGACTACGTAGAGAGCTGGACCGCCCCGTTCAACGGTTTGAGGATGAGCGGGCGGGATTTCGCCGTTTTGAGGGGCTAACACGCATGGGAGCGCAGGCGCGCAACGAGCGCATCGCCGAGCTGCTGGAACCGGTTCTGGTCAAGGCAGGACTGGACCTGGAGGCGATCGAGCTGACACCGGCCGGTAAACGCCGCGTGCTCCGCGTGGTCGTGGACTCCGACCAGGGGGTCGACCTGGACACGGTCGGGGAGGTCAGTCAGGACGTCAACGAGGTCTTGGACGCCTCCGACGTCATGGGTGAACAGGCCTACGTCCTGGAGGTCACCTCGCCCGGGGTGGACCGTCCGCTGACCCTGCCCCGCCACTGGCGCCGCTCCCGCGGCCGCCTGGTGAAGGTGAACCTCGTCGAAGGTGGGGACCTCACCGGACGTGTGACCGAGTCCGACGATCAGGGCGTGACCCTGGACGCCAAGGGCCGGCCCCGAACCCTGGCCTACGAGCAGATCGCCAAGGCCAAGGTCCAGGTGGAATTCCGTCGCGAAGCCGACACCGACGCGGCGGACTAGAGGGGGAGCCCCGTGGATATTGACATGAGTGTCCTGCGCAGCCTGGAGCGCGAGAAGGACATCGCCGTTGAACTGGTCGCCAAGGCGATCGAGGACGCCCTCCTGATCGCCTACCACCGCGAGGAGGGCTCCGAAAGGAAGGCACGTGTGGAGTTGAACCGCTCCACCGGCCACGTGACGGTGTGGGTCGAGGAGACCAACGAGGAGGGTGAGGTCGTCGGCGAGTTCGACGGTACCCCGAGCGGTTTCGGCCGTATCGCCACCTCCACCGCCAAGCAGGTCATCCTGCAGCGTCTGCGTGACGCGGAGGACGAACTGACCCTGGGTGAGTTCGCGGGTCGTGAGCACGACATCGTCTCCGGGATCATCCAGCAGGGCAAGGACCCCCGCAACGTGCTGGTCGACCTCGGCAAGATCGAGGCCGTCCTGCCTCCGCAGGAACAGGTCCCCACCGAGACCTACACCCACGGTGAGCGTCTGCGCGCCTACGTGGTTCAGGTTCGCAAGGGGCACCGCGGCCCTTCGGTGACCCTGTCCCGCACCCATCCGAACCTGGTGCGCAAGCTCTTCGAGCTCGAGGTTCCCGAGATCGCCGACGGCACGGTCGACATCGCGGCCATCGCCCGTGAGGCCGGTCACCGTACCAAGATGGCGGTCCGTTCCAACCGTGGTGGTGTCAACGCCAAGGGTGCCTGCATCGGTCCGCTGGGTGGCCGAGTGCGCAACGTCATGGCCGAGCTCCACGGAGAGAAGATCGACATCGTCGACTATTCCGAGGACCCCGCCGTGTTCGTCGCCAACGCGTTGTCGCCGGCTCGGGTCAATTCGGTGGAGATCCTCGACATGGCCGCTCGCGTGGCCCGTGTCATCGTTCCGGACTACCAGCAGTCGCTGGCCATCGGCAAGGAAGGTCAGAACGCGCGTCTGGCCGCGCGTCTCACCGGCTGGCGCATCGACATCCGCTCCGACGCCGAACCGGTGGAGACCGGCGAGGACGCTCCCGAAACCGATGCCAGGGACGCAGACGACGCCACTTCGGCCGGCTGAACGGGTCGCGTTCATGTCCCGACACGATATGGTGGCGGAAGACGGCTCTGGCCGTCCCGTACGAACGTGCGTGGGTTGCCGGTCACGGACAGTCCAGTCCGACCTCGTGCGGCTGGTGGCCGAGGGCACGGCCATCACGCCCGACACCCGGGGTCGACGTCCGGGGCGCGGAGCCTATCTGCACCACGATCGCCGATGCTTCGAACTCGCGGAGCGCCGGAAGGCGTGGTCACGCGCCTTCCGGAGTCGCAAGGGCACGAACCCCGCCGGGTGGGACGTCTCACGTGTGGCGTCGTTGTTCGACGACGACCCGCATGGCTGAGCGTGTCACGAATCCGGATAGGGTTGGAATGTCCGGGCCGGCCTCGAGGTTGTAGTGACCGAGGTCGGCGTGCAGTGCTGTGTCGGCACCCATGAACCGGCCCATTGTTGTGTAGCGATGAGGAAGCAGGTCGAGATTGCGATGAGCGCCTGATGAGTACGCAGCGATGAGTACGAGCTAACGACGGTCCGGCACAAGCCCATGTCCCGGACCGAAGCTGAAGGAGAGTAGTGGCGAAGGTCCGGGTATACGAACTCGCCAAGGAGTTCGGAGTAGAGAGCAAGGCCGTCCTGGCCAAGCTCAATGAGATGGGCGAATTCGTCCGTTCGGCGTCCTCCACGATAGAGGCCCCCGTCGTTCGACGCCTGCAGGAAGCCTTCAACGACGGTTCCGACGGTGGCAAGAAGGGTGGATCGGCTCCCAAGCCGGGACCCAAGCCGACCGCCGGCACCTCCGCGCGCCCCGCGGCTCCCAAGCCGGGGCCCGCTCCCAAGCCGGGACCCAAGCCGGGTCCGGCTCCCAAGCCCGCCGCACCGCAGGCCGGCAAGCCGGCCGCTCCGGTCGACAAGCCCGCCGCACCGACGTTCGAGGCCGCTCCGAAGCCGGGCCCCAAGCCCGCTCCGAAGAGCCCTCGTGCCGAGGCTCCCAAGCCCGGCCCCAAGCCGGCCGCTCCCGGCGGCCAGCAGCGTGGAGGTCAGCAGCGCGGCGAGCGTTCCGGTGGCCGTGAAGGCGGCCGTGCCCCGCGTCCGGGCGGTCCTCGTCCGGGCCCGCGTCCGGGTAACAACCCGTTCGCGTCCAATGCCTCCGGCATGGGCGCCAAGCCGACCGCGCCGCGCCCCGGTGGCGGTGCCCCGCGTCCGGGACCGCGTCCCGGCCCGCAGGGTGGCGACCGCGCGCCGCGCCCCGGTGGCGGCGCTCCGCGTCCGGGCGGTCCTCGTCCGGGACCGCGTCCCGGCCCGCAGGGTGGCGACCGCGCGCCGCGCCCCGGTGGCCAGGCGGCTCCCCGTCCCGGCGGTGGGGCGGGTGCCCCGCGTCCTGGTGGCGGTGCCCCGCGTCCGGGCGGTCCACGCCCCAGCCCGATGAACATGCCCTCGTCCCGTCCGGCCGCACCCGCGGGTGGCGGTCGTGGTGGCGGCGGCCGTCCCGGCGGCGGTGGCCGCGGTCGAGGCGGAGCCCCGGCCGGTGCCGGTCCGCGTCCTGGTGGCGGCGGTCCGCGTCCGGGTGGTTTCGGTGGTCGTCCCGGTGGTGGCGGTCGCGGCCGCGGTGGCGGAACGGCCGGTGCGTTCGGTCGTCCGGGCGGTCGTCCCGGTCGTGCCCGCAAGTCCAAGAAGCAGCGGCGTCAGGAGTTCAACGACCTCCAGGCTCCGTCCTTCGGCGGCGTCAAGATCCCGAGCGGCAACAACCAGGCCATCCGCCTGTCCCGTGGCGCCTCGCTGTCGGACTTCGGTGACAAGATCGACGTCAACCCGGCGTCGCTCGTCCAGGTCATGATGCACCTGGGCGAGATGGTCACCGCGACCCAGTCGCTGCCCGACGAGACCTTGCAGTTGCTCGGTGAGGAACTCAGCTACAAGGTCGAGGTCGTCAGTCCCGAGGACGAGGACCGCGAACTCTTGGAGTCCTTCTCCATCGAGTTCGGTGAGAACGAGGGCGGCGACGCCGACCTGCGTCCGCGTCCGCCGGTGGTCACCGTCATGGGTCACGTCGACCACGGTAAGACCCGACTGCTGGACACCATCCGCAAGACCAACGTCTCCAGTGGCGAGGCCGGCGGAATCACCCAGCACATCGGTGCCTACCAGGTCTCGACCGAGGTGGACGGCGAAGAGCGCAAGCTCACCTTCATCGACACCCCCGGTCACGAGGCGTTCACCGCCATGCGTGCCCGTGGTGCGAAGGTCACCGACGTCGCCGTGCTGGTGGTGGCGGCCGATGACGGTGTCAAGCCGCAGACGGCAGAGGCCATCGACCACGCCAAGGCGGCCGAGGTGCCGATCGTGGTCGCGGTCAACAAGATCGACGTCGAAGGCGCCGATCCACAGCGGGTGCGCGCCCAGATGACCGAGTACGGCCTGGTGGCCGAGGAGTACGGTGGCGACGTCCAGTTCGTGGACATCTCCGCGCTCAAGGGTGAGAACATCGACGCCCTGCTGGAGTCGATCATCCTGACCTCGGACGCCGAGCTCGACCTGCAGGCCAACCCGGACATGGACGCCCAGGGCCTGGCCATCGAGGCCTACCTGGACCGCGGTCGTGGTTCCATGGCCACGGTGTTGGTCCAGCGGGGCACGCTCAACGTCGGTGACTCCATCGTCTGTGGCGACGCCTACGGTCGCGTTCGAGCCATGCTCGACGAGCACGGTGAGAACGTGCAGTCGGCTGAACCGTCCCGTCCGGTGCAGGTGCTGGGTCTGACCAACGTTCCCAGCGCCGGTGACAGCTTCCTGGTGGTCAAGGACGACCGGGTCGCCCGTCAGATCGCCCAGCAGCGTGAGGCGCGAGAGCGTTTCGCCCAGCAGGCGAAGTCGGCCCGTCGGGTCACCCTCGACACCTGGAAGGACCACCTGAAGGAGGGTGAGCGCTCTGAGCTGCTCCTCCTCATCAAGGGTGACATGTCCGGTTCGGTCGAGGCGCTCGAGGAATCGCTGCTCAAGATCGACGCCGGTGGTGACGAGGTGGCCATCCGGATCATCGGTCGCGGCGTCGGCGCGATCACGCAGAACGACATCAACCTGGCGTCGTCCGCGGATGCGATCATCGTCGGCTTCAACGTTCGGCCCGAGGGCAAGAACAGCCAGCTGGCGGACCGCATGGGCGTCGACATCCGGTACTACTCGGTCATCTACCAGGCCATCGACGAGGTCGAAGCCGCGGTCAAGGGTCTCCTCAAGCCCGTCTACGAGGAGGTCCGTCTCGGCAGCGCCGAGATCCGTGAGGTCTTCAAGGTGCCCAAGATCGGCAACATCGCCGGTTCCATCGTCCGCGACGGCCTCATCCGCCGTAACGCCAAGGCACGGCTCATTCGCGACGGGGTGGTCATCTCCGACAACCTCAACGTCGAGTCGCTGCGGCGCTTCAAGGACGACGCGACCGAGGTCCGTGAGGGCTTCGAGTGCGGTATCGGTGTCGGGTACAGCGACATCCGGGTCGAGGACGTCATCGAGACCTACGAGATGCAGGAGAAGCCCCGCGACTAGTCGTGTGGACTGATCCATCAGGGGCCCCGGACCAGTGCGTCCGGGGCCCCGCCTTTGCCGGCTCTCACAACACCACAGGTGATCACTTGTACGTTGGGGCGTTGACCCTGGACGTGCTCCTCGGAGACGTCCACTCGCTCAAACAGAAACGTTCGATGGTCCGACCCGTCATCTCGGAACTGCGCCGAAAGTTCTCGGTGTCGGTATCGGAGGTGGGCGAACACGACCTCTACCGTCGGGCGAAGATCGGTGTAGCGGTGGTCGCTCCCACGGCCGCACACGCCAGGGACCAGATGGACACCTGCGAGCGTTTCGTCGCGGGCCGTCCCGAACTGGAGTTGCTGTCCGCCAGACAGCGGCTCTTCAACGAAGAGGAAGACTGACGATGGTTGACGCCGCACGCGCACGGAAGATCGCCGACCGCATCCAGCGCATCGTCGCCGAGATGCTGGAACGGCGTATCAAGGACCCGCGCCTGGGATTCGTCACGGTGACCGATGCTCGTATCACCGCCGACCTTCGGGACGCCACGGTGTACTACACGGTGTTCGGCTCCGACGAGGAGAAGGTGGCGAGCTCGGCCGCCCTGGAGAGCGCCAAGGGCGTGATCCGCAGCGAGGTGGGTCGCCAGACCGGAATCCGGCACACACCGAGCCTGACCTTCGTCATCGACGAGGTGCAGGAGAACGCCCAGCACATCGAGCAACTGCTGGTTCAGGCACGCAAGTCCGATGAGGAAGTGGCCCAGCGGGCCACCGGTGCCAAGCCCGCGGGTGAGGCCGACCCCTACAAGGCCCCTCGTGTGGACGAGGACGAGTAGTCATTCCCGGGGCGGTGGCGTGGGCCGCCGCCCCTTCCGCCCCGAAGGAGCATCATGGCCGAGAGCGGCGTCGTGGTCGTGGACAAACCCGCCGACTGGACCTCGCACGACGTGGTCGCCAAGACCCGTGGTCTGGCGCGCACCCGACGCGTGGGGCACGCGGGCACGCTGGATCCGATGGCCACGGGTGTTCTGGTACTGGGGATCGAGAAGGGCACCAAGTTGCTCGGTCACCTGACCCTGACGGAGAAGACCTACGAGGCCACCATCCGGCTCGGGCTGGTGACCAACACCGACGACGCCGAGGGTGAACCCGGTGTCCGTACCGACGCTGCGGCGGTCACCGACGAAGAGGTTCATGCGGCGATCACCAGGCTCACCGGCCCCATCCAGCAGGTGCCTCCGCAGGTCAGCGCGATCAAGGTGGACGGAGAACGGGCTTATAAGTCGGCGCGCGAGGGCAAGGAGGTCGCCCTCAGGGCCCGGGAGGTCACCATCTCCGAGTTCGAGGTGACCGATGTCCGGCGTGTGCTGGACGAGGGCGGCACCTTCGTGGACGTGGACGCGGTCATCACCTGTTCCAGTGGGACCTACATCCGTTCGCTGGCCCGCGACATGGGCGCCGACCTGGAGGTGGGCGGTCACCTCACCGCGCTGCGCCGCACCCGCGTGGGTCCCTACGACCTGTCACAGGCCCGTACCCTGGACCAGTTGGCGAAGGAATTCGTCCAGGTGCCGCTCGCCCAGGCGGTGGCGGCGGTGTTCCCAGTGCGCACCATGGACGAGGCCGAGACCCGCGCCATCCGGCACGGCAACCGCATCGCTCCCAGTTCCCTGGGGAAGGGACCCATCGGGCTGTTCGCCCCGGACGGCACCGTGGTCGCCCTGGGGGAGAACCGGCCCGATCACATGAAACCGGTCGTCGTCTTCGCGCCGGCCTGACCTGAGCCTCTGTGTCGAATCCCCGAAAACACTCAAGAGCGTTGAGGGAGCTCTGAGAGGAGCTCGGCCAAAGCGGCGGTCAGCTCCCCCGGACGTTCCACCGACGGCAGGTGACCGGTCTCGGGCATCTCCAGCAGGCGTGCGCCTGGAATGCCCCGTGCGTACAGGTCGGCGACCTCTTGGATCTGGGGGAGTTCGGACGACCCCTTGACGACCAGGGTCGGCACGTCGATCTCGTGCAGCCGCCCCTTGGCGGGCCGCTGGGGCCACAGGTGCTCGTTGGCCGGGCTCGACCAGCGGCGAGCGAACGACTCCCGCAGCATCAACAGCGTCAGGTCCCATGCCTCGGGGGACAGGTCCTCGGGAGAGCGCCCCGGCCCGAGCACCATGAAACCGGCCTGGCTCTGGGCCATCGCCGCCACGTCCGCCGGGTCCGGGTCCGCGTTCCCCTCCTGGTAGCCGACCAGGCGCTCGTGCGGTACCGCCGACAGCAGCATCTTCCGCGATTCCCGAACGAAGACCTCTGGCCACTCGTGCCCTGACATACCCGGACACACCAGGGCCAACGCGTTCACCCGGTCGGGTGCGGCCAATGCCGCGTCGACCGCGTAGGCACCCCCGAAGGACGCTCCCACCAGGGTCGCCTCCTCGATGTCCAAGGCGTCCAACAACGCGAGCAAGTCCTGATGATGGGGAATGGGGCCCTCGTGGTCGGCCGAACCCCCGTGTCCCCGCCAGTCGTAACGCACCACCCGATGGGTGCGCGACAGTTCGGCGAACTGGTGGTTCCACATCCTCAGGTCGGCGATGCCCGCGTGCACGAACACGACCGGAGGGCCGTCGCCAGCCTCCTCATAGGACAGTCGAGTCTCATCGGTACTGATCATCGCCATTCTGGCACGGTAAACCGAGCTTCTCCCCCATGCCAATCCGTTTTTGTCCGGGGCGGAAGAAACCGGTGGTGTGGTGCTCCGCACCACCGGCGTGTCCGAACCCGCTTCGTGGACATGGCACGCTTGAACCGGATCACGTCGTCAGGAGCGAGGGGGCCGAACGTGCGGCGATGGGACGGATTGGGAGAGATTCCCGCCGACTGGGGGCGCTCCGTGGTGGCCATCGGTGTCTTCGACGGAGTGCACCGTGGACATCGGACCATTTTGGGCTCCGCCGTCGCACGCGGGCGTGACCTGGGACTTCCCGTCGTCGTGGTCACCTTCGACCCCCACCCCGAACGTGTGCTCCGAGGCATCACTCCGCCGGTGTTGACCCCGATGGGGCGTCGGGTCGAACTCCTGGTGGAGTTGGGCGCCGACGCCGTGTGCGTCCTGCCCTTCGACAAGGAGCTGTCCGGGCTCTTTCCGGAGGAGTTCGTCCGTCGCGTATTGGTCGACGCCCTCGGAGCGGCCGCCGTGGTGGTGGGGGAGGACTTCCGTTTCGGTCACCGGGCGGCCGGTGACGTCGCCGCCCTGACCCAATCGGGCATGGAGTTCGGTTTCACCGCGAACGGGGTCGGCCTGGTCTCGGAAGGTGAGGCCATCACCTCTACTCGGGTTCGAGGCCTCCTGGGCGAGGGTGACGTGGCCGCCGCCGCCGAACTCTTGGGGCGTCCGCATCGGGTGAGCGGGAAGATCGTGCACGGCGCGGCGCGCGGCCGGGAGTTGCTGGGTTTCCCCACCGCCAACATGGATCTGGCTTCGGACATCGCGGTGCCCGGGGACGGGGTGTACGCGGGGTGGCTCAGTAGGCTCGAACCGGTCCTCGGACAGGATTCGCGCTGGCCGGCCGCGATCTCGGTGGGCACCAACCCCACCTTCGACGGTGCCGAACGCACCGTGGAGGCCTACGCGTTGGACCGTGAGGACCTGGAGCTGTACGGATCGGACATGGCGGTGGAGTTCACCGCGCGTATCCGTGGCCAGGAGCGCTTCGACAGTGTCGACGAGTTGATCGTGGCGATGCGTCGCGACGTGGACCGGTGCCGCGAGGTGTTGGCGGCAGAGGTCGACGACAGCGTCTGAGGAGAGTCGCGCGTCACGGCTCACGCTTGTCTTTTCGCTTGTGAACTGCGGTAGGCTGGTCACGTTCACGTGTGCCCGCGGTCGGCCCACCCCGAGGTGGCGGAAGCGACGGAAGCGCGGCGTCCCCACGTCTTCGGCGGCGGGCCGCGCACAGCACACGCGACGGTGACTGTTCGTACGCGCGGTCACCGCGTCCGACCCCTGTCACGTGCCGGGGTTCGTCCCGCGTACCGATTCACATAGAAGGAGCGTCGTGTCGATCGACACCGCCACCAAGGAAAAGATCATCGCCGAGTACGCCACCAAGGAAGGCGACACCGGCTCCCCCGAGGTTCAGATCGCGCTGCTCACGCACCGCATCACCGAGCTCACCGAACACCTCAAGGGTCACAAGCACGACCACCACAGTCGTCGTGGCCTGCTCCTGATGGTCGGTCGCCGCCGCGGCCTGCTCAAGTACCTCGCCAAGCAGGACATCACCCGGTACCGCTCGCTGATCGAGCGCCTGGGTCTGCGCCGCTAGTCGAACTCGACGGGGAGTGGCTTCGGCCGCTCCCCGTTTGTTAGTAAGGTGTAATCGAAGTGGCGCCCGACGCGGGCGCCATCGGACCAAGCCATACCCGTGCCGTTTCCCCGGGCCATAGGGGTCGGTCCTCGGTAGTGGTCTCCGGACACAGCCCCTCAGGGGCGGTGCCGTGGACTTCGATCGATGACCGACCAGAACACCTCCGGGGCACGACGCGGGCGAAGAACATGAAGTCGCCCTGGTCGCACCGGGCGCGACGCAGCCCAACGTGTAACAGGAGGTCGCCCATGGAGGGCGTTTACTCTGCCGAAGCCGTCATCGACAACGGCAAGTTCGGTACCCGCACCATCCGTTTCGAGACCGGTCGTCTGGCTCGCCAGGCCGCCGGTTCGGCCACGGTCTACCTCGACGACGAGACCGTCGTGCTGTCGGCCACCACCGCCTCGAAGCGCCCCAAGGACAATCTCGACTTCTTCCCCCTGACGGTGGACGTCGAGGAACGGATGTACGCCGCCGGTCGCATTCCCGGCTCGTTCTTCCGTCGTGAGGGACGTCCCTCCGAGGACGCCATCCTCACCTGCCGCCTCATCGACCGTCCGCTGCGCCCTTCCTTCAAGAAGGGTCTGCGCAACGAGATCCAGATCGTCGAGACGGTCCTGGCCCTGCACCCCGAGCACCTGTACGACGTCGTCGCCATCAACGCGGCCTCGATGTCCACCCAGATCGCCGGATTGCCCTTCTCCGGCCCGATCGGCGGTGTGCGGGTCGCCCTGATCGACGGTCAGTGGGTCGGTTTCCCCACCCACGCCGAGCTGGAGAACGCCACCTTCGACATGGTCGTGGCCGGCCGTGTCCTGGAGGACGGTGACGTCGCGATCATGATGGTCGAGGCCGAGTCCACCCCGCAGACCCTCAAGCTGGTCGCAGAAGGAGCCGTCGGTCCCAACGAGCAGACCGTCGCCGAGGGCCTGGAAGCAGCCAAGCCCTACATCAAGGTGCTGTGCAAGGCACAGCAGGCCGTGGCCGACCAAGCCAGCCGAGAAGAGGGCGACTTCCCGATCTTCCTCGACTACGAGGACGACGTCTACGCCGCCGTCGAGGGTGCCGTTCGCGAGGACCTGTCCAAGGCTCTCACCATCGCCGACAAGCAGGACCGCGAGGCCGAACTCGACAAGATCAAGGCCGAGTCCGCCGAGAAGCTCGCCGAGGACTTCGAGGGCCGTGAGAAGGAGGTCGGCGCCGCCTTCCGCAGCCTGAGCAAGCAGCTCATGCGCGAGCGCGTGCTGCGCGACAAGGTCCGCATCGACGGCCGTGGTCCCAAGGACATCCGTAGCCTGAGCGCCGAGGTGGGCATTCTGCCGCGTGTGCACGGTTCGGCCCTCTTCGAGCGCGGTGAGACCCAGATCATGGGTGTCACCACGCTGAACATGCTGCGCATGGAACAGACGGTTGACACGCTCAACCCGGACAAGACCAAGCGCTACATGCACAACTACAACTTCCCGCCCTATTCCACCGGCGAGACCGGTCGGGTGGGCTCGCCCAAGCGGCGCGAGATCGGACACGGTGCCTTGGCCGAGCGGGCCCTGCTGCCGGTCTTGCCCTCTCGCGAGGAGTTCCCGTACGCGATCCGTCAGGTCTCCGAGGCCCTCGGCTCCAACGGTTCCACCTCGATGGGTTCGGTCTGTGCCTCCACCATGTCCCTGATGGCGGCCGGTGTGCCCCTCAAGGAAATGGTGTCCGGTATCGCCATGGGCCTGATCAGTGAGGGCGACGAGTTCGTCACGCTGACCGACATCCTCGGTGCCGAGGACGCCTTCGGTGACATGGACTTCAAGGTCGCCGGTACCCGTGAGCTCATCACCGCCCTACAGCTGGACACCAAGCTCGACGGCATTCCCGCGGAGCAGCTGGCCTTGGCCCTGCAGCAGGCCCGTGGTGCCCGACTGGCCATCCTGGACGTCATGCAGGAGGCCATCGAGAGCCCGGCCGAGATGAGCCCGAACGCTCCGCGCATCCTCACCGTCAAGGTCCCGGTGGAGAAGATCGGTGAGGTCATCGGCCCCAAGGGCAAGATGATCAACTCGATCCAGGACGACACCGGCGCCGACATCACGATCGAGGACGACGGCACCATCTACATCGGTGCCACCGACGGCCCTTCCGCCGAGGCCGCCCGGGACACGATCAACCAGATCGCCAATCCGACCATGCCCGAGGTCGGCGACCGCTACCTGGGAACCGTCGTCAAGACGACCACCTTCGGTGCGTTCGTCTCGCTGCTGCCCGGCAAGGACGGTCTGCTGCACATCTCGCAGATCCGCAAGCTGCACGGTGGCCAGCGGATCGAGAACCTCGACGACGTGATCAGCATCGGTGAGAAGATCCAGGTCGAGATCCGCGAGATCGATGACCGGGGCAAGCTGTCCCTGGCCCCGGTCGAGGTCGTGGAGGCCGAAGCCGCCAAGAACGAGGGTGGGGAGTCCGAGAGCTCCGCCGCCAAGAGTGACGACGGCTCCGATGAAGCCAAGGACGAGGGCGCCCCGCGCCGCCGTCGTCGCCGTAACTCGGGTGGGCGTTCCGAGAACACCTGATCCCGTTCGATGCCCACGGGGCGGTCGCGTCTTCGGTGACGCGGCCGCCCCGCCGTCGTGGGAGCCCGTATGCTCTCCTGAACGATCCGACGCGAAGAAGAAGGATTCATGAGTTCTGTCCCCACCGCCGCCGACCAGGACCCCGGCACGACCGTGACCCTGCTGGAGCCCGATGGTGGTTCCGGTCTGGTGCGTCGGACCGTGCTGCCCGGTGGCCTGCGCGTGGTCACCGAGAACATCCCGGGTGGACGCTCCGCCGCCTTCGGCATCTCGGCCACCACCGGCTCCCGTGACGAGGACTCGGCGCACGCCGGTTCCGCGCACTTCCTGGAGCACCTGCTGTTCAAGGGAACCCGGACCCGGTCGGCGCTGGAGATCTCGGCTCTGCTGGACGGTGTGGGCGCCGACCACAACGCCTACACCACCAAAGAGCACACCTGCTACTACGCGAAGGTGCTCGACCGCGACCTGCCCTTGGCGGTGGACGTGGTCGGCGACATGGTCGCGAACTCGGTGCTGGACGAGGGCGAGGTGGAAACCGAACGTGGCGTGATCCTCGAGGAGATCGCCATGTACGAGGACGAGCCCGCCGACCTGGTGGACGACGTCTTCGCCGAACACTTCTTCGGTGACAGCCCGCTGGGCCGACCCATCCTCGGTACCACCGACACCATCAAGGCCCTGCCCCGCGAACGCATCGCCGAGCAGTACCGTGACGCTTACCTGCCCTCCGAACTCATCGTGACGGCCGCGGGCAGTCTCGACCACGAGCAGGTCGTGGAGCAGGTTCGTTCCATCTTCGCCGAGCATTCGAGGGTGGCCGGGGACGCGCGCCCCTCTCGTCCTCGGGGATCAGGGTCGGCCGTCCGTACCCACGAGGGCACCGTCATCCAGTCGAGGGAGACCGAGCAGGCCCACATCCTCCTGGGCTCGGAGGGGATCACCCGCACCGATCCGCGTTGGCACGCCCTGCGCCTGCTCAGTGCCGCCCTGGGCGGTGGGATGTCGTCCCGTCTGTTCCAGGAGGTCCGGGAGAAGCGCGGCCTGGCCTACGCGGTGCACGCCTACCACATCGCCTACGCCGACACCGGTACCTTCCAGATCTACGCGGGCTGCCTGCCGGAGAAGGCCGACGAGGTCATCGGGGTGTGCCGCGAGGAGCTCGCCAAGGTCGCGGCCTCCGGTATCACCACCGAGGAGCTGGCCCGGGCCAAGGGCCAGATCCAGGGCGCGATGGTGCTGGGTAGCGAAGGCACCAGCGCCCGTATGGGCCGCCTGCTCGCCCACGAGTTGGTTCAGCCGCGTCACTTCTCCATCGACGAGGACCTGGCCCGCTTCGACGCGGTGACCGAAGAGGACGTCGCCGCGGTCGCCGAGGAGTTGCTGTCCCGGCCGCGTACCCTGGCCGTGATCGGTCCCTACGACACCGATCGGGTGTTCTAGGTTCTGTGCGACGGGCCCGCACTCGCCGAACGCGAGGTGCGGGCCCGTCGCACTGTTCAGGGACGTTCAGCGGCGTTGGCGGCGGGTGATGGAGATCTGGGCGGGGCCGCGCTGGTAGGCGGCTCCGTGCACGACGATCTCCAACAGTCCTTCGCCGTAACCGGCCTCGATGTCCTCTTCCTGTACTTTGTCGGGCAGGCTGATCTCCCGACGGAACGTGCCCATGAATCGTTCCGCCGAGTAGTAGACCACGTCCTCCTCGTCGCGTCGTCGTTCCCCGCTGATGGTGAGGACCCCGTGGTTGAGGTTGACCGCCACGTCCTCCTCGAAGACCCCGGAAATCTCGCAGCGGATCACCAGATCGTTGCCGCGGGCCAGGATGTCGGTGGGTGGGCTCCACGCGTCAGAGAAACCGCGCTCTCGTTCACCGGCCTGGGAGGTTTCGAACGACGAGAGCGAGTCGGACATTCGGTTCATCTCGGTGATCATGTCCACCACCCCGTGAAAGGGGTTGTTGAACTTCCTCGGTGCCACTGTTGCCTCCGTTCTGAGCAGGCTCGCTGGAGTTCTTCCCTCGGAGCGCGGGGTCCCAGCAGGTCATCCCTCGCCACGCCCGCTGCTGAACCGATCCTCCGCCCGCACCTTCTTGGGCGTTCCGGGGCGAGGTTCGTCGTTGAGTCCCTTGAACAGCCCCGCCACCATGAAGAGCAGGATGATCGCGAAAGGAAGACCGGTGATCACCGAGGCCGCCTGAAGCGCCGACAGGGCGTCGCTGCCGCCCAGTGTCAGCAGGATCAGGGTCACCGCTCCAAGGCTGACCGCCCAGAAGCCGCGCTGGATCTTGCTCGGGGCACGGGAACCACCGTTGGTGAGCATGTCGACGACCAATGAACCGGAGTCCGCCGAGGTGACGAAGAAGATCGCGACGACCACGAGGAGCAGGATGGCCGCGGCGATGGCGGCCGCCCCGGCGATCGGCAACGCGTCCAGGAGGGTGAAGGCCGCATCGGACTCGTCTCCCGTGGTGAAGTCCGCCGCACCGGAGAGGTCGTAGAAGATTCCCGAACCACCGAAGACACCGAACCACAAGATGCAGACCGTGGTGGGGGCGAGCAGGGCGCCCAACACGAATTCCCGAATGGTGCGACCGTAGGAGATGCGCGCCAGGAAGACACCGACGAAGGGCGCCCAAGAAATCCACCAGCCCCAGTAGAAGATGGTCCACGCCTGGGTCCACTCGGCGGCCTGAGCGTCGACCAACGGGCTGGGAAAGCTCATGCTCCACGAGATCAGGTGGCTGAGATACTCACCGGCCGCGGTGGTGGTGCCGGCGATGATCCAGAGCTTGGGGCCGACCAAGAAGACGAACACCATCAGGATGAAGGCCAGCCACAGGTTGATGACCGACAGGCGACGGAGTCCTTTGTCGATTCCCGAGAGCACGCTGAACAGAGCGACCCCGGTGATAACGGTGATGATGACGGTCTGGACGAAATCGTTGTTGGGCACTCCGAAGATCTGACTGAGTCCGCCGTTGATCTGGAGGGTCCCCAACCCCAGCGAGGTGGCCAAGCCGAAGATCGTGCCGAACACCGCCAGGATGTCCACGAGGTTGCCCGGCCAACCGAAGGCGCGGTCACCCAGCAGCGGGTGGAGGGCGGAGGCCGGCCGTAGGGGAAGCCCCTTACGGTAGGCGAAGTAGCCCAGTGAGAGCCCCAGAGCGATGTAGATGGCCCAGGGGTGTAGACCCCAGTGGAAGAAACTCAGCGCGAGGGCTTCGTTGGCGGCCTCCGGATCCGTTCGCCCGTCGGGGCCGGGTAGGAACGCCTCAGTCCTGGGCCAGTGCAGGTGTTCGATGGGTTCGGCGACGCCCCAGAAGACGAGACCGATGCCCATGCCCGTGGTGAAGAGCATGGCGAACCAGGCCAGGGTGTTGTAGGCGGGCCGGGAATCGTCCGGGCCCAGGCGGACGCGGCCGTGGCGACTCAGCACCAAGAAGATGGCGGTGCCCAGGAAGAAGAGGGTGGAGAGGACGTAGATCCAGCCCACTTGCTCACCGATCCAGACTCGGGTGGCCTCGGTCGCGCCGAGCAGTGGATCGGTGAAGACCACCCCCAGGACGATGAACGCGATGATCACGATTCCCGAGATCGCGAAGACGACCGGGTTGGTGTGCTCTCGGATGTAGGTACGCAGGGTTGAGATGGTGGCTCCTTCCCAGCCCCGTCGGAAGGATCTGGCGGGGATCGGGCCGGTGCCTGTCCACCGGCCACGGATGGGTCCCGTGGGATGGTAGGGGCTTTGGTCCCCGACAGTAAAGTAACCGAGGAAACACGGAGTGTTCCGATGAAGGCGGTGATGTCGGGACGGGGCCGTGCCGGAAGGCGCCGTTCTCCGAACAGGTGCGGCGGGAGGCTCAGCCGCTGCGGCGCGCCGTCCGCCGGACGATGAGGCCCTCCAGGGTGCTGTTGACCCGGTCCATCCAGTCGGCGATCACCGTCAGTTCATCCACCGAGTAGTCCTCGTGCAGCGCGATCATGGCCTCGCGCAGGTGGGGGGCCGTCTCCTTGGCCCGCTGCTCCGCGCCCTCCACCAGTCGCACCGCGACCTTGCGTCGGTCCAGCGGATGGGGCGCGCGTTCGACCAGGCCGTGTGCCTCCATCCGGTCGATCACCCCGGTCACCGAGCCGGTGGACAAGCACAGGCTGTCCGCGATCTCCCCGGGGGTCATGGATCCGGATACCCGAAGCAGTGTGTAGCACTGGAAGTCGGTCGGGTTCATGCCCGAGCGTTCCGACATCCGGTGTAGTAGACGTACCAGCTGTACCGCCAGTTGCTGGCCGTCGGTCTGGAGGGCCGTGTACAGGTCGGCGCGCGAGTGCTCCGTAGTGCCTTCGGGAGCGGGGGATCCGCGACGCTCCGTGGCGGCCGCTTCCCTTACCAGCGCTTCCGTTCCGGACGCCTTTGAACCCTCGGACCCGGTGGGACGGGTTCTGGGCGCGGTGTCCATGCGTCTCCCAGCGTCACGATGATCGGTCCTTCCGGTCACTGTGAACGAGTTTACGGGGGTGCGAAGTGTTGGGTGGCCTCGAGTGTATGCGATGTGTAATAGTTCGGTTTGCGAGAATCATGCAATTCGAGACAAAACGTTCATGTGCCTTCCTACCAGGAGGTTGTCATCGTCGACTTCAAGACGGAAGCACCATGTACGGAGTGGCGGCCCTCATCGACGAACGGCCGTCAGGTGGGCGCGGACACCGACCGAGTTCCCGTGGACCTTGTCGGCGTTCGCGCGGCCGTCGGTGAGGTCCTGGACCAACACCTGGGTTCGCGCGTGCGCGAGGTGACTTCCCTGGACCCGGACTGTGCCCGCGAACTGGCAGAGCGCATCGTCTCCTTCACGCTGGGCGGCAAACGGCTCCGGTCCACTCTGGCCTGGTGGGGGTGGCTGTCCGGAGGTGGCTCGACACGGGGACCCAAGGCGCGCGCGGCGCTGTGCGCGGCGTCGGCCATCGAAGTACTCCAGACCTTCGCCCTGATCCACGACGACGTGATGGACTCCGCGTCCACCCGGAGGGGAGAGCCCTCCGTACACGCCGCACACGCCGCCGAACACCGATCGCTCTCCCACAAGGGGGACCCCGAACGCTACGGCGAATCCATGGCGGTGTTGACCGGAGACCTCGCCTTGGCCTGGGCCGACGACCTGCTCCACGAGGCACTGGACGATCTGCCCACCCGTAGGGAAGCCCACCGGGTGTGGCGCGACATGCGTACCGAGGTCATGGTCGGGCAGTACCTCGACCTGCGTTCCCAAGCGCGTGCCGAACGGTCGGTGCGCACCGCCCTGCGCACCGACCGGCTCAAGACCGCCTCCTACACCGTCGAACGTCCGCTCCATCTGGGCGCCGTCATGGCGGGCGCCCCACCCACGACCGTTGCGGCGCTGCGCGACTACGGCGTCGACGTGGGTGTGGCCTTCCAGCTCCGCGACGACCTCATGGACCTGTACGGAGACCCCTCTCGTACGGGGAAGACGCCGGGGGAGGACCTCGAACAGGGCAAGAACACCATGCTCCTCGCGGTCGGAGTCGACCTGGCCAGGGAGGGCGGCGACACCGCCGCCCTGGAACTCCTGGAACGCGTCGGCGACGCTCCAGTGGACACGGGCGAGGTCGCGCACGTCCTCGAGCGTCTGGGCGCGCGCGACCTGGTGCGTCGACGTTGCCGCGCTCTGGCCGACCAGGGCATGGCCCACATCGCCTTACTCGACCTCGATCCGGCCGTGCGCGATGGATTGGTCGGCTTCGCCGACATCGCGGCGCGGAGCTGAGCCCGACCTCGAACACGTTCGGAAGTGGGACCCGTGAACCCTGATCAGAACCCGAATCGGCCCTCGGGACACCCTCGGCCCGGCCGTGGACCCGTGGTGGTCGTGGGCGCCGGCCTCTCCGGCCTCTCATGCGCGCTGCACCTGCTGGGTGCCGGCCGTGAGGTGGTGATCATCGAACGCGAGGACCACCCCGGTGGTCGCGCGGGCCGCCTCGACATGGACGGCTTTCAGGTGGACACCGGGCCCACCGTCCTGACCATGCCCGAACTCTTGGACGAGGCCTTCGCCGCCGTCGGGGAGGGTGTGCGCGATCGCCTCGACCTCCTACCGTTGGCCCCCGCCTACCGCGCCGAATTCGCCGACGGTTCCACCATCGACGTGCACACCGACCGCCGTCGCATGACCGCCGAGGTGGCCCGGGTCGCCGGGACGCGTGAGGCCATGGGCTACCTGCGCCTGCGCGATTGGCTCACCCGCCTCCACGAAGTGGAGATGCGCTCGTTCATCGACGCCGACTTCGACTCACCCTTGGACCTGCTGGGACCGGACCTGGTCCGACTGGCCGCCATGGGCGGCTTCGGTCGTCTGGCGCCGGCGGTCGGCCGCCACGTCAAGGACGGGCGGTTGCGGCGCATCTTCTCCTTCCAGTCCCTCTACGCCGGAGTGGCGCCCGAACGCGCCCTGGCCGCCTACGCCGTCATCGCCTACATGGACACCATCGCCGGCGTCCACTTCCCGCGCGGCGGAATGCGCGCCATCGGCGACGCCCTGGCCGGCGCCGCGGCCAAGGCGGGTGCACGTCTGCGCTACGGCGAGACCGTGACGCGCCTGGAACGCGCGGGCGACCGTGTCAGGGCGGTGATCACCGACCAAGGCGAACGTCTGGCCTGCGAGCAACTCGTGCTGAGCATCGACCTGCCCGCCGCCCAACGCCTCCTGGGCCGTGCCCCTCGGCGCATGGTTCCGCACCGCTTCTCGCCTTCGGCGGTGGTATTGCACTTGGGCACCGATCGCACATGGAACCACCTGTCCCACCACACCATCTCCTTCGGCCGTCACTGGAAGCGCACCTTCACCGAGATCATCGACCAGGGACGACCGATGAGCGACCCTTCGCTCCTGGTCACCCAACCCACGATCACCGACCCCTCACTGGCCCCGGACGGTCACCACCTGCTCTACGTCCTGGCACCCGCGCCCAACCTCGCCGCAGGGGACATCGACTGGGACCGAGTGGGACCACGCTATCGCGACGACCTCGTCCGGACCCTCGAAGAACGCGGGCTGACCGGCCTGGACGCGTCGATCCGCGCCGAGCGGATGGTCACCCCGGCCGACTGGGCCCGCCAGGGCATGGCCCACGGCACGCCGTTCTCCTTGGCGCACACCTTCGCCCAGACAGGCCCCTTCCGGCCTCGCAACGTCATGGCCGGCACCAGCAACGCCGTCCTGACGGGTTGCGGCACCACTCCGGGCGTGGGGCTGCCCACGGTGCTGATCTCGGGAAAACTGGCGGCCGCGCGTGTGCTGGCCGCCTCGACACGACGGAGACGCCGATGAACACGGCCATCGCCGAACTGAACGCCGCCGGGATCGCCTCGAAGCGTCTGCGCGAGGACTACCTGCGCTGCCGCGACCTGCACGCCCACCACGGCCGCACCTACTACACGGCCACCCGGGTGCTGCCACCCGAACGTCGTCCCGGTATCCACGCGCTCTATGGGTTCGCTCGCTGGGTGGACGACATCGTCGACGAACCCGCTCTCGGGGTCACCCTCGACGAACAACGGGCGCACTTGGACAGGATCGACGCCGAGCTGGCGGTGCTCATCGCCGGGAACGAGCCCAGCGAACCGGTCCTGCGCGCCTTGGCGCACACCGTGGACCGCTACGAGCTGCCCGCCGCGTACTTCACCGCCTTCATGTCCGCCATGCGTATGGACCTGGAGGTGACCTGGTATCGCGATCTCGACCATCTGCGCACGTACATGTACGGTTCGGCCGCGGTGATCGGGCTTCAGGTACTTCCGGTCCTGGGCACCGTCGTCCCCCGGGCCGAGGCCGCGCCGCACGCGGCCGCCTTGGGCGAGGCCTTCCAACTCACCAACTTCCTGCGTGATGTCGCCGAGGACCTCCGGCGTGGGCGGATCTACCTGCCGGCCGACGTCCTCGCCGGCCACGGGGTCGATCGCGACCTGTTGGAGTACTGCGCCCGGGTGCGCGCCTCGGACCCGCGTGTGCGCCGGGCCCTCGCCGACATGGTGGAGGTCAACCAGAGCCTCTACCGTTCGGCCGAACCTGGATTGGCCATGCTCGAACCGGTCGCCCGCCCGTGTGTCGCCACCGCCTTCCGGCTCTACCGCGCCATCCTGGACGAGATCGGCGCGGCGGACTTCGACGTGTGGAGTGTCCGCCACCGGGTGTCCGACACCCGCAAGATGGCGGCGGCCGTGCCCGCCCTGGCCCGCTCCCTATGGGCGAGGGCCGTTCCACGACCGCGGGACGCAAGGACCGCCTTCTGAGGAGATCGCAGATGACCCTGCCCGACCCTGAACCTCGGTGGCTCCCCCTGCGCCGCATGCCCAAGGACACCTGGGCTCGACAGGAACCGACCTGGCGTGAAGCGGCGCCGGGGGTGATCGGTGCGCTCCTCAAGCGCGCTTTGGCCCGTCCGTCCGGTAACTGGTACGTGCTGGCCGCCTCGGACGAGGTGCGCACCGACCGCCCCTTCGGCCGGATGGTGGCCGGTACCGAACTGGTGGCCTGGCGCACACCCGACGATTCCGTGCACGCCGGCCCCGGAGCCTGTCCACATCTGGGGGCCCCGTTGTGTCGAGGCGCGGTGGATCGAGGGCGTCTGGTGTGCCGTTGGCACGGACTGTCCTTGGGGTCGGAGGGCTTTCCCGGCTGGCACCCCTACCCCGCTCACGACGACGGAGTGCTCGTATGGGTACGTCTGGACCACGTGGGAGGTGAGGAGCCCACGGAGGCGCCCGTACTCCCCGAGCGTCCCGCGGTCGCCGGTCGCATCGCCGCCGTGGAGAGCCTGGCCGGTCGCTGTGAACCCGAGGACGTGATCGCCAACCGGCTCGACCCCTGGCACGGCTCCTGGTTCCACCCCTACTCCTTCGTCGGCCTGCGGGTCGCCGAGGTGCCGAGTGGGCCCGACCCCGACCCGGACCGGCTGGTGGTGGACGTGGGCTTTCGGGTGGCCGGCCGCTGGGGCGTGCCGGTGCGCGCCGAGTTCACCTGTCCCGAACCGCGCACGGTCCTCATGCGCATCATCGAGGGTGAGGGGAAGGGGAGCGTGGTGGAGACCCACGCCACCCCGCTGGGCGTGGACGAGAAAGGGGTACCGCGCACCGCCATCATCGAGGCGACCGTCGCCTCCTCCGAGCGCGTCGGTTTCAGACTGGCCCGCCGGGTCGCCGGAGCGGTCCGCCCGGTGGTACGCCTGGCCGCCCGCCGCCTGTGGCGTGACGACCTGGACTACGCGGAGCGCCGCTACCTGTTGCGCTCCTCCGGACGGTGGCCCGGCTGACGCAGGGAGCGGGCCAGGGCGCGCAGTGGCGCGAAACGACCCCGGCGGGGCACGCTCCACACCGTGTGTCCCCACCTCCCCCATCGGGTGAGCAGGGCATTGGCGGCCAGTACGCCACTGGTGGCGGCACGTTCCATCAACGCCACCGGAAGATCCACCCGCACGTGGTCCCCGGCCACCACCAGCCACGGGTGGGGAGTGCCCACCGTGCATCGGTCGCCGTACCCGCCCGGCGGGAACAGTGGACAGTCCTCACGTAGCTCGTGGCGGGAGTCCACCGCCTTGGCCCCGCGCAGTTCGGGATAGACCTCTAGGGCCTGTTTCCACAGCGACACCTGTTCGGTCGCCGGGTCACATCCGGGCGGCAGGGCGTAGGCGTGCAGTTCCACGACCGACCCACCGGTACGGCGTGCCCAGTCGGCCGCCTGATCCTCGTACCGTTCCAACACGCTGACGTTGTCCAGGGTGGGGTGACCGGCGGTGCCCAGGAACGCCTGCCGGTGCGTGCGCACCGGACGGTCCAACCAGTAACGGGAGACCAGGAACGGCGGTGCCGACGGCAGCCCGCTCACCCGGGTCCGCCAGATCTCGTCACCCAGAGCAGGGGAGTGGGCCACCACTTCGCGCAGGCCGCCCGGGTCGGTGGCCAGCACCACCCCGTCGAAGCGCTCACTCCGTTCCCCGCCCGATGCGGCCCAGACCACCGTGGCCCCGGTCGGTTCCTCCGGGATGATCCTCTCCACCCGTGCGCCGTGGTGGAACGCCGCCCCGGTGGCGCGTAGACGTTCGGCCAGAGGTTCCCATAGGGCCTGCGGGAAGGGGGAACGCGGCACGTCGAACACCAACCCCTCGGAGGAACCGAGGAAGTAGATGTGGAACATCACCGCCATCTCCGCCGCGGACAGGCGCTCGGGCGCGGCGAAGAAGCTTCGGCTGAACACCTCGAAGGCCAGGTGACGAGCGCTGCGCGGAAAACGGATCGCCTCCAACAGGTCCCGGGCGCTCAGGTGGTCCAGACGTTCGTACACACCCGGCACGTCCACGTCCAGCAATTGCAACGCGGCGGGCACGTTCACCCCGGCCAGCTCCCGGGCCGGGAAGCTGCGGCTGGTCGCGGCCAGGACGGCGGCGTTCCACGGAGGGGTACTGGGAAGTCCGGAGAAGCGGTCGGCCAGACCCGAGGCGTGCACCAGTGGATAATCCCTCAGCGGCACCAGGGCGGACAGGTCGGGGTCGCCGTGGCGTAGCAACGTACGCAGGTTGTAGTACTGACGGAAGAAGGCATGGAAACCCCGGGTCATCGTCGCCGTGGTGCCGTCGGCCAGGGTGGTGTCCCACCCGCGCAACCGCCCCCCCGACCCTTCCTCGCGTTCGAGGACCGTCACCCCGATCCCACGTTCGACCAGAGCGCGGGTGGCCGCCAGTCCGGCGATGCCACTCCCCACCACCGCCACCCGGGGCGTGTGCTCCGGTCGTGGGCCCACGGGCGCGGGCGCCTCGATCGCCTCGGCCATCGGATCATGGACGTCGGCGCTCACCAGGTACCCCCCGGACGGGACCCGACGAAGGTGTGCGTGATGCCGTACTGCCAGCCCGGCAGCGGTGCGCTGGCCACCGACTCCAGGCCGGCGGCCCGCATACGCGCGAGCAGGGCCTGTCTTCCATCGAACTCCAGCACACTGCGCCACAGGTAGCGGAACAGGTCCGTCCGCCCGGTCAGCGCCCTGCCGGAAGGGATGATCACGCCCCAACAGACGGTCGTCCACATCGCTTGCGCGGTCGGCGAGTCCGCCACCGAGTACTCGTGCAGGGCCAGACGCCCACCGGGGCGCAGCACCGCGCAGATCGACGTCAGGAGCGCGTCGGGGTCGGGGACGTTACGGACGAGGTAGCCGGCGAACACCGCGTCCGCCGGACCGCCCAGCCGTTCGTGCGACCACGCGGGGGACAGATCCTCGGCACGCGCCCGGTGGAACGCCACGTCGCCGCTCCATGTCTTGGAACGGGCGGTGTCGAGCATCCCTTGGGAGGCGTCCACCGCCACGATCCGGGCCTTGGGCGCGGCATCGAGCAGCGCCGCCGTGGAGGCGCCGGTACCGCACCCCAGATCCAGCAGGCGCAGCCCTTCGCCCCGATCGGGCAGCCGTAGCCGCCGTACGGAGGTGCGCAGGTCCCGGTGGTACCCGGGGTTGGCGCCGACCAGGCGATCGTAGGAGGCGGCCGCGTGATCGAACTCGTCGGTGACCGCTCCGGTCTTCATCCCACTCGTCGTGGCGGTCATGTTCCTCCCACGTGTGTCGCCGGTGTCCTCGCTTCCTCCCGCACGTCCCGACATGCTGGGAACATGACCGACTACGACGTGGTGATCATCGGCGGGGGAGCCGCAGGGCTCACCCTGTCCCATCGCATGGGCGGGGTCAACGAACGACGCGGGCGTCCCTTGCGCACCGCCCTACTGGAGCCTCCGGCGGGGGCGCACACTCCGCCTCCACGTACCTGGTGCTTTTGGGAGCCGGACGCAGGCCCCTGGGACGGGTTGTTGACGGCGCGTTGGCGTGACCTGAGCGTGGTCGGCCACGGAGGCACCGAGTACCGTTCACCGGCCGATCCCTACGTGTACAAGATGCTGCGTTCCACCGATATGGCCGCCCACGTGCGCGATCACGCCGACGAGCACCTCCGGTCACGGGAGTCGTACGTGACCGGGTTGGTCGACGGACCCGAACACGCCACGGTCCACGCCATCGAACCCGATGGCACCGAGGTGTCGTTGACGGCCCGATGGGTCTTCGACTCCCGCCCCCCGCCCCCGCCCCCGGGTGGACGCACCAGGCTGCTCCAGCACTTTCTGGGCTGGTTCGTGCGCCTGCCCCAGGACACCTTCGACCCCGGGGCGGCGATCCTGATGGACCTGCGTCCGGCGCAACCCCGTACCGGAGTCGCCTTCGGTTACGTGCTGCCGCTGTCCACACGCGAGGCACTGGTGGAGTACACCGAGTTCGGTCGCACCGCCCTGACCACCCCCGAGTACGAGAAGGCGCTCACCGCCTACTGCGCCCAGGCGGGACTGGGGGAGGTGGAGGTCACCGCCACGGAACAGGGGATCATTCCGATGACCGATGCCCCTTTCCCCACCCGGACCGGACGACGCCTGTTCCGGATCGGCACCGCGGGCGGTGCCACCCGACCTTCCACCGGTTACACGTTCAGCGGGGTGGCGCGGCAGACGGCCGCGGTGGCCGATGCCCTGGCGGCGGACCGTACACCGGTGCCTCCGGTTCCACACCGGTCTCGGCATCTGGTGATGGACGCCATCATGCTCGCGGCCTTGGACCGCGGACGGGTGGAGGGGGCCGACTTCTTCGAACGACTCTTCGCGGGCAACCGACTCGGCGACGTACTGGCCTTCCTGGACGGCGCCTCCCGTTTGCCCAAGGAGTTGCGTATGGGGTTGACCACACCGGTGGCGGCCATGTCCCGCAGCGCCCTCGACCACTTGTGGCACGCCCTGCGCACGCGTGAGGGCACCGCGCGGCCGGATCGAGGGCCCACAGAGTGAGGTCGATATGGGTGGCATGAGGGGCTTGTGGGACATGAGCGTGGTTCTGCCGGGTTGGGAGGCGAAGGTTCGGGGAATTGGGATGACACAGCGGCGGACGTGGGACGGACCGCCCGAACCTTCCGGGTCCCAGGCCCCGGACCCGACCCCCGCAGGCCCCGGCCGAGCGGTGTGGTCGGTGTGATCCCCCTGAAGGTGGTCCGCCGTACCCGGGGCGAGCACACCGCTCACGGCATATCGGTACGTCGCCGGAGTGGTACGACCCGCACCGAGCGTCGCTGGCCCCTCCGACGCTCGGTCGGAGGAGAACCGAAGGGGGCGGCAACATGAAACTGGACACCAAACGACGAGCGGATCGGCGGCTCGACCTCGTCTACCGGATCGGTGCCGGCCTCACCGGCTTGGTCCTGATCGGTTTCGGTATCGCGGGTCTGATGATCAGACTTCCGCTGTTCGACACCCAGGGCGAGGTGATCGCGGGACTGTCCACCAACGGGGCACTGAGCTTCCTGTCGATCGCCGTCGGTTCGCTGCTGGTGGGCGCGATGGTGTTGGGCGGGATCTTCGCCTCCAACGTGTGCATCGTGGTCGGCGTCGCCTTCCTCGTCAGCGGACTCGTCAACCTCTTCCTGATGGGCACGGACTTCAACATCCTGGCCTTCTCCATCCCCAACGTCATCTTCAGCTTCGTCGTGGGACTGGTGGTGTTGACCTTTGGCATGTACGGCCGGTTCAGCGGGGGCTTGGACGAGGACAACCCCTTCCACCAGTACCGGGAGAGCCGCCACCAGACCCGGGTGCCGGCCCCGCGCACCGAGGACGGCGGTGCGCGGGCCCGTGGGGCCGAGGGCGTGCCGCGTGCCCGGGAAAGGGGTCAGGATCCCGTCTACCGGGCGGGATACGAGGACGCCCACCGGGGAGCCCCCGGTGGCGCGACCGCACTGGGTGCCTACGGTCGCCACCGTCGAGGCGGGTCCACCAGGTGAGCGGCGCACAGGGGCGGGGGCGCCTGGCGTTGGTCACCGGCGCCAGCGGATACATCGGCGGGCGACTGGTCCCCGAACTGCTCGACGCGGGGTACCGGGTCCGCTGTTTGGCCCGAACGCCGGAGAAACTCCGTGACCATCCCTGGCGAGCACGGGTAGAGGTGGTCCGCGGCGACGTGGTCTCCGGGGAGGGGCTCGCCGAGGCGTTGAGTGGCGTGGACGTGGCCTACTACCTGGTGCATTCGATGGGCGGGGGAGACGACTTCGAGAGTACCGACGCCCGGGCCGCTCGCACCTTCGCCCGAGCGGCCGGGGCGGCGGACGCGGGACGAGTGGTCTACCTGGGCGGACTCGCTCCGACCGGACGGAACCTGTCCCCGCACATGGCCTCCCGTGCGGAGGTCGCCGAAATCCTCCGAGCCGGACCGGTGCCCACCGTGGTGTTGCGCGCCGCGGTGATCATCGGTTCGGGCTCGGCGTCCTTTGAGATGTTGCGGCACCTCACCGAACGTCTGCCCGCCATGACCACACCCCGATGGGTGCGCAGTCGGGTGCAGCCGATCGCGGTTCGTGACGTGTTGCGTCTGCTGGTCCTGGCCGACACGCTGCCGGCCGGCACCGATCGCGTTTTCGACATCGGCGGGACCGAGACACTCAGCTACGAGGAGATGGTCCAGCGCTTCGCCGCGGTGGCGGGGTTGTCCCGAAGGGTCGTCATCCCGGTGCCCGTCCTGTCACCTGGGTTGTCGAGCCTGTGGGTGGGTCTGATCACGCCGGTTCCGCCGACGGTGGCCCGACCCCTGGTGGAGTCGTTGCGCCATGACGCGGTGGTCGAACGGGAGGACCTGTCCGAACTGCTGAACGATCACCACCGGCTCGGATTCGATGAGGCGGTGGCGTTGGCGTTGCGCCGGATCGACGAGGACCGGGTGGACACCCGATGGTCGTCCGCGGCCTGGCCCAGCGCGCCCTCCGACCCGTTGCCCACCGACCCCGACTGGTCCGGGGGAAGCCTGTACACCGACCGCCGCGCTCGGATCGTGGAGGCACCGATCGAGGCCGTGTGGCGGGTGATCGAGGGGATCGGTGGGCGACGGGGTTGGTACTCCTGGCCCCTGGCCTGGGCCGCCCGGGGCTGGATCGACCTGGCCGTGGGCGGGGTGGGGCCGCGCCGTGGTCGCCGCGACCCCGAACGCCTGCGCGTAGGGGACTCGTTGGACTTTTGGCGGGTGGAGGAGATCGTTCCGGGGCGGCTATTGCGGCTCCGTGCGGAGATGCGACTGCCCGGTCCGGCCTGGCTGGAGCTCGGGGCGGCCCGGGTTCGTGGACGTACCGTGTACCACCAGCGGGCGGTCTTCCACCCCCGTGGCCTGCTAGGACACCTGTATTGGAAAGCGGTGACACCCTTCCACGGGGTGGTGTTCGGGTCGATGGCCGACAACATCGCCGCCCGGGCCGAACACGACGCCATGCCGTAGGCACCTCCGAGGCCCCTGCGCCGACGATTCGCCTCGACCCGCGGACGAAGCGCGACGGTGGTGCGGTAGCGTGAGGAAAGATTTGCCTAGTATTCCAAGAGGCTTGTTTTTCTAGCGAAATTTCACTCGACCCTGGAAGGACTCCCGAAGGTGAGCACAGGACTAGAACGCCCTGCTCGGCGATCACGTTGGTGGGTGGGAGCCGTCCTCCTGGTCGCCCTGGTATGGGTCTTCGGCGCGGGGCCCCTCGGTGCCTTCCTCGGCAAGCTCGGCGAGGTCCAGACCAACGACCCGGCCGCCTTCCTCCCGGACGATTCCGAGTCGACCGAGGTCGATCGCCTCGCCGAGGACTTCGATCGGGCCGACAGTGTTCCCGCCATCGTCGTCTTCTCCGGTGAGGACGAACTCACCGAGACCCGTTCGGCCGAACTGGGCACCCTCGCCGAACGGATCGGTGAGCGACCCTGGGTCGCGAATCAAGTCGTGGGACCCGTCCCCGGCACCGAGGACCCTTCCGTCGCCCAGCTCATCGTGCCCATCGACAACACCTACGACACCGGCGACTCCGTGGACGAGTTGCGTTCTCTCCTCGCCGACGAGGCCGTCGACGGACTCGATGCCGAGGTCACCGGACCGGCCGGTTACGCCGCCGACCTCGTCGCGGCCTTCGGTGGCATCGACTCCACCCTCCTGATCGTCGCCGTCGTCGCCGTCCTGATCATCCTGATCGCCGTCTACCGTTCGCCACTGCTGCCGATCCTGGTCATCGTCGCCTCCCTACTGGCCCTCGGCCTGTCCGGCGCGCTGGTGTACCTGGCCGCCGACACCGGACTGGTCAGCCTCAACGGTCAGAGCCAGGGCATCCTGTTCATCCTGGTCGTGGGTGCCTGCACCGACTACGCACTCCTACTCGTGGCCCGCTATCGCGAGGAACTGGCCACCCGTGAGCACGCGCCCGCTGCGATCCTCGCCTCGATCCGGGGCGTGGCCGGGCCCGTCTTGGCTTCCGGAGGCACCGTCATCCTCGGTCTGCTCTGCCTGTTGGCCGCCGACCTCAACTCCACCAGCAGCCTCGGACCCGTGGTCGCCATCGGCATCGTCGCCGCGATGCTCTCCGCGATGACCTTCCTGCCGGCCGCCCTGGCCCTGTGCGGCCGTGCCGCCTTTTGGCCCGCCGCACCCCACCACACCCGCCACGAGGAAGGGCAGAGCACCGACCGCGTCCTCCAGCAGCACCCCTTCTGGGGGCGCATCGCCCGCACCGTCGCCGGCCGGCCCCGCGCCTTCTGGCTGGGAACCACCGCCCTGTTGCTCCTCGCCGCCGTGTTCGCGCCCCAATTCACGGCCGAGGGAACCGGCCAGGCCGAGGTCTTTCGCACCGAGGTCGAAGCGGTGAACGGTCAGGAGACCCTTGAGCGTGGCTTCGGTTCGGAGTCCAACGCGGCCCCGGCCCAGATCATCGCCAACGCCGAATACGTGGACGAAATCGTCGAGGCCGCCGAGGACACCTCCGGAGTCGATGGCGCCGAGCCCGTGACGGAACCGGGCCCGCCCGGTGTCCAGGCCCCGATCCTGGAGGAGAACGGGCGTGTTCTGATCGAGGCCGACCTGGTGGCGGCCCCGGAGACGACCGAGGCCACCGACACCATCCGGGACCTGCGTGAGAACCTGCGAGAGGTGCAGGGGGCCGACGCCCTGGTCGGCGGAGTCAGCGCCACCGACCTCGACACCCTCGAAACCGCCCAGCGTGACTTCCTGGTCGTGGTGCCCCTGGTCCTGATCGTCGTGTTCTTGGTGTTGATCCCGCTGCTGCGCTCCCTAGTGGCCCCGCTGCTGCTCATGGCGGTCAACGTGCTCTCGTTCGCCACCGCGCTCGGTGTGGGGACCCTCGTGTTCGACCACGTGCTGGATCTGCCCGGCGCCGATCCGGTGGTGCCGCTGTTCGCGTTCGTGTTCCTGGTCGCCCTGGGCATCGACTACAGCATCTTCCTGATGGCGCGGGCCCGGGAGGAGACCCTGGTCCACGGTCACCGGGAGGGCCTCTTGCGTGCCCTCACCGTCACCGGTGGCGTGATCACCTCCGCCGGGGTGGTGCTGGCGGCGACCTTCGCGGCACTGGTCGTGATCCCGCTGCTGTTCCTGCTCCAGTTGGCGTTCCTGGTGGCGTTCGGTGTGCTGGTCGACGCCCTGCTCGTACGTTCCCTGCTCATCCCGGCGCTCTCCCTGGACGTGGGACCGCGCCTGTGGTGGCCCGGCCGTGCCGCTCGGGTGGCCGCCCCTGGTCCGGTCACCGCGTCCACGGATGGAGCGGACACCGCATCGCCTGACAAGGGCTCCGTCGATCCGGAGAACTCCACCGGAAGCGGAACCGTGGAGCGTGGCGAGAAGACCGGTGGCCTCACCGCCTTCAAAGAGGCCCGGGACGAACGAGAGGACTGACACACCCACCGTTCACCCCTAGAGGGCTTCTCCGGGAATCTCCTGGTAGGCATGGGCGAGCTCGCTTAGCGCCTCCGGTCGGGGCAGTTGGACACCGTCCACCGCCTCGACCGGGCGCACTCCTACCGTGGCGTTGGTGATGAAGGCCCCCGACATCCGGGTGGCGGCCAGCGCCGACAGCGGGCGAGTGGAGACCGGGATACCCAGTGTTTCGGCGGCCCGCTCCACCAGACGCATGGTCACCCCTGGCAGGCAGGCCGCCTGTGGCCAGACCAATCCGGTGGCGTCCAAGAAGCCGATGTTCCAGGTGGGGCCCTCCGAGACGCGGCCGTCCACCCCCGTGAAGAGGGCGTCGTCGAATCCATCCAGCTGGGCGGCGCGCCGCTGCCGGATCACCCCGAACAGCCCGGTGCTCTTGACCAGGGGAGTGTCTCGGGAGAAACGACGGGTGCCGAGCCGAAGAGGGGCCGGAGCGGAGGTCGGGGCGGTGCGGGTGGAGACCAGAATCTGGGGTAGGGCCCGTGAGGCGGGACGGGCCAGGTCCAGCCCGGGGTCGTAGACGGTGACCCGGACGATCGATGGGGAAGGGCTCGCGCGGGCCGAACGGCGGGCGAGTTCACGTGCGCGCGCGATGTCGAGTTCGGTTCCGAAGAGGGCCGTGCAGTCCCGGCTCAGGCGTTCGGTATGCAGACTCAGCCCCCGCACGCGCAATTCCGTGACCAGCATGGTCGTGAAGTGTCCGTAGCCCTGGAGGGCGAGACCAGAGAGTTCTCCCGTGCTGACGGGCCGTCCGTTCAGTTCCATGACGTGACCCATCTTGGCACCCGATGCCCTCCAATGGTGGGGTCGGTGGCGCTACTTTAGGATCAGGCCTGTTCGGGCCCCTCCATCTGGGCGAAGGCGGTGGTCAGCTGCCGTTCGGAAATCGTCAGGTATCGCGCCAACTCCTCGGCCGCTGCCTCGGTGTCCCCGGCCGCCAGGGCCAGGTGAATCCGCCGGTTCCACGACAGGTAGGGGGCGTGGAACTCCCGAGGCATGGCCATCACGTGAAAGACCAACCGGGTTTCGGCCAGAACCTGCCGCATGAACTCGTTGATCCGGGCGCTCTGCGCCAGCGCGGCCAAGGCCTCGTGGAAATGCATGTTGGCGCTACCCACGCGCCACCAGTCCCCCTCCGCGTGGGCGGCCTCCCCCTCTTCCACGGCCTGCCCCACCGCATCGACCAACGCCCGCGGTGCCTGGCCGGCCTCGCGCACCGCCGGGAGTTCGAGGGACCTACGGGCGTTGAACAGGTCGCGTACGTCCTCGCCGGTGGGGTGGGCGACGAACACGCCTCGGTGCATGCGGTGCACCAGCAGACGCTCTCGGCTCAGCAACCGGAACGCTTCGCGCAACGTGTTCCGGGAGACCTGGTACTTACGGCTGAGCTTTTCCTCCGACAGACGCACCCCAGGGGCCAGCTCGCCGTCGATGACGAAGGTACGGAGCAGGTCGGCGACGCGTTCGGCTTGACTGGTCGGCCGTACCAGGGCCGGCGCGGGCAACCGGTCGATGTGGTCGTCGGTCGCCGTCAAGTGCGCCCTCCAAGCCGCTCGGGTGCCCGCATCGGGCACGGTGGTCCCACCAATGTTACGTAGCGGAGCCAGGAGGTTTTACTCAACCACCCCTTATCGCCATCGGGCGATTGCAGTATTGTTCAACAATCCAACGATGAGGTGGGCCCCATTCCACCCCCCTGAGTGACACCGGAGAGTCCACCATGAGCGATCAGTCCCCGGTGCCGGTGCGTCCCCGCTTGGGGCGCGTGGCCCTGAACAGCGGCTTGCTCGGCGCCATGTTCCTGATGGCCACCAGCGCCATCGGTCCTGGTTTCATCACCCAGACGACCACCTTCACCGCACAACTGGGCGCCGCGTTCGCCTTCGCGATCCTGATCTCGATCCTCGTCGACATCGCCGTACAACTGAACGTCTGGCGCGTCATCGGTGTCTCGAACACACGCGCCCAGGATTTGGCGAACAAGGTGCTGCCCGGCGCGGGCTACCTGTTGGCCGTCCTCATCGTCTTCGGCGGCCTGATCTTCAACGTCGGTAACATCGCCGGTACCGGTCTGGGCCTGGACGCCATGATCGGCCTCGACCCGCGCATCGGCGCGGTCGTCTCCGCCGCCATCGCGATCGTGATCTTGGCCGTGAAGAGGCTGGGTGTGGCCCTGGACCGCATCCTCGTGGTCCTCGGGCTGCTGATGATCGGCCTCACCCTCTACGTGGCCACCGTCTCCGCTCCGCCGGTCGGTGAGGCCTTGCGCCAGTCCGTCCTGCCCGAGGCGGCCACCAGTGATCTCTTCCTCGCCACCATCACGATCATCGGCAGCACGGTCGGTGGTTACATCACCTACGCTGGCGCACACCGCCTCATCGAACGGGGCCAGGGTGGTCGAGCGAACATCGCCGCCATCACCCAGACCTCCGTCACCGGAATCCTCGTCACCGGCGTGATGCGCCTCCTGCTGTTCCTGGCCATCCTCGGTGTCGTCACCGGAGGAGTCGCGATCATGGAATCCCCCAACCCCTCCGCAGAGGCCTTCTACCAGGCCGCCGGCGAGGTGGGTATGCGCCTGTTCGGCATGATCCTGTGGGCGGCCGCCGTCAGTTCCGTCATCGGGGCCTCCTACACCTCTATCTCCTTCGTGACGACCTTCTCGCCGTGGCTGGAGCACCACAAGGGCAAGCTGGTCACCGCCTTCATCGGGGTCTCCCTGGCCATCTTCCTGGTCTCCGGGCAGGCCCCGACCACACTGCTGGTCATGGCCGGCGCCCTCAACGGCGTCATCTTGCCGGTCGGTCTGGGTCTGCTGTTGTGGGTGGCCTTCCGCCACTCCGCGACCTTGCTCGACGGCTACCGTTACCCACGTTGGCTCTTGACCATCGGTGTCGCCGCATGGGTCCTGACCGCCTACATGGCGGTCAACTCCCTGAGCGGCATCGCAGGCCTTTGGCGGTAGCCCGCCGACACCGAAAGGAGAACCACCTTGCGCATCGACCTCAACTCCGACCTGGGCGAGCACTTCGGCCGCTGGGAACTCGGCGACGACACGGCTCTGCTATCCATCGTCACCAGCGCCAACGTCGCCTGTGGTTTCCACGCGGGCGACCCGTCCACCCTGCGCCGCACCACCAGGGAGGCGGCCGAGCGCGGGGTGGCCATCGGTGGGCACGTCTCCTATCGTGACCTGGTCGGATTCGGTCGACGCTTCGTCGACGTCCCGCCCGTCGAGCTCACCGACGAGGTGCTCTACCAACTCGGCGCGCTATCCGCCTTCACCTCCTTGGCGGGGCAGCGCATCCGTTACGTCAAGCCGCACGGAGCCCTCTACAACGCCATCGTCCGCAACGAGGAGCAGGCCACCGCCGTCGTCGAGGCCGTCTACGCCTTCGATCCCGACCTTCCCGTACTCGGACTGCCCGGTTCCCGGTTCCTGGAGCGGGCCGAGGAGGTGGGCATGCGCACCTACCGTGAGGCGTTCGCCGACCGCGCCTACACGCCCGAAGGCACCCTGGTCTCGCGTCGCGAACCCGGCTCCGTGTTGCACGACCCCGAGGAGATCGCCACCCGCTGCCTGCGCATCGCCAGGGGCGAGCCCATCACCGCGATCGACGGCACCGAGATCCTCGTCGAGGCCGACTCCCTGTGCGTGCACGGGGACAGTCCCGGCGCAGTGGGCATCGCCCGGGCCGTCGCCGCCCGGTTGCGACTCGAAGGGGTCACTCTCGCCCCCTTCACCGGCACCTGATCCACGATCGAGGAGAACCGGCCACCGACGTTTCCACCATCAGTGGGTCCCAACACCGCCGGGCGGGGACCCGCCCGGCCAGATTCGGAGCAGTCCTTGCGCGTCTTGAACTGCGCGGACACCGGGGTCCTGGTCGAGGTCGCCGACCTCGACCAGGTCATCGCCCTGAGCGCCGCATTGGAGGTGGCCCCGCTACCCGGCGTCACCGATGTCGTCCCAGCCGCACGCACGGTTCTGCTGCGGTTGTCGCCGGGCACCGATCCGGCCACGGTAGCCACCGCCGTCACCCAGATCCCCCTGACCACGGACGTCGCTCGGCGAGAGGGAAAGGCCGTCACCATTCCGGTGCACTACGACGGTGAAGACCTCGCCGAAGTCGCCGAACTCACCGGAATGACATCGGCCGAGGTCGTCCGTGCGCACACCGCCGCCACCTGGACCGTCGCCTTCTGTGGTTTCGCCCCCGGTTTCGGCTACATGGTCGGTGACGACCCTCGACTCCACGTGCCCCGCCGTGGCCAGGCCCGTACCCGGGTGCCCAAGGGGTCGGTGGCGCTGGCGGGAGGGTTCACCGGTGTCTATCCCCGAAGCTCACCCGGTGGCTGGCAGCTCCTCGGGCGCACCGACGTCCTCACCTGGGACCTGGAACGTGATCCGCCCGGCTTGCTGCGCCCTGGCGTACGGGTGCGCTTCGAGGAGGCCACGTGAGTTTTCTGGAGATCTCGGCCACCGGACCCATGACCACGGTTCAGGACCAAGGCAGGTTCGGGCACGCCGCCCTCGGGGTGGGCCGCTCCGGCGCCGCCGACATCCGTTCGCACACCTTGGCCAACCGCCTCTTGGGCAACCCCTCGGACGCCGCCACCTTGGAGGTCACCCTCGGCGGGTTGTGCGTGCGAGCCCGTGGCCCCGTCACCGTCGCGGTGACCGGCGCCGAAGCACCCGTACGCGTCGACGGTCGGAGCGTCGCCATCAACACGGTCCTCCACCTGCCCGACCACGCCGAACTCACCCTGGGCACCCCGTCCCGTGGTCTACGCTCCTACTTGGCCGTACGCGGAGGGCTGGACGTGCCGCCGGTGCTGGGTTCGCGCAGTACCGACGTGCTCGCCGGACTCGGTCCCGCGCTCGTGGAACCGGGCGATGTGCTGCCCGTGGGACCCGCCCCGGCCGACTTCCCCCACCTGGACCACGCCCCCGTGGCCCCTGTCGGCGCCGACCAGGTGGAGTTGCGGATCCGTTTCGGCCCTCGGCAGGACTGGTTCACCGAACAGGCGCACCGGACCCTGCTCACCGGCGCCTACGAGGTGACCTCCCGCAGCGACCGGGTCGGCGCACGCCTGGCCGGCCCCGTCCTGGAACGCTCGCGCGAGGGCGAACTACCCAGCGAGGGCATGGTGCCCGGTTCCCTCCAGGTCCCACCCGATGGCGAACCCGTCCTGTTCCTGGCGGACCACCCCGTCACCGGCGGTTATCCGGTGATCGCCGTGGTGTGCTCCGCCGATCTGCCCGAAGCCGCACAGGCCCGGCCCGGCACCCGCATCCGTTTCGTCCAGTGGAAGTGAGCAGACGAGCCTCCAGAACCCCTCCGGCCCGGCCGACCCGTCGTCCGGTCACGCCAGGGAGCTGTTCCACGGTGGACCGCGCGTCCCCACCTCCGGCTACGGCCTCGGGTACGCCCAGACCAACCTGCCGTGCCCGCCGCACGATCTCGCCTTCGACTCCTTGCTGTTCGCCCAGCGCGGCCCGAAGTCCTGCCAGGTTCCCTGAGTCACGTCCCGCCCCTCTTCTCCGAGCGTTGGTCAGGTGTCGCCGCCCTTGCCCGGGCGCAGACCCAGGCGACGCAGTTCCAGTTCGGCCAGCCGGGCCACCGTCGCCGACTCGTTCCGTTGCCAGGCAAGGGCCGGGTCCTCGTGCGCCGCCATGAGCCGGGTGGGAGAGGCCCAGGACAGTGCGCGCAACGCCAACAGCCGGGTGCGGGCCTCGGGTGCCAGACCGTTGAGCCGCTGGGTCGTAGTGGCCCGATGGATCCATCGAAGGCGCGCGGGCAGCCAGGTCGCGGCCAGCAGGAACAGCGGGAGCAGGGCGACCAACAGGGGCAGGGTGAAGGACAGTGAGGCCACCGACTCCTGGAAGGAATCACCCGCCGCGGTCAGGGAGTCGCCACTCTCGCTGAGGTTGGTGAACGGGGTGGCCAGGGCCTCCCCGGCCAGCGGGACCCGGCTGACGTTCTCGGCAGCCGTGTCCATGTGCTCGGTGAAGCCTTCTCCGGTGCTGCTCATCAGTTCTCCGGGCCGGTTCAAGGACTGGAGGATCTCGCGTAGCGAGAGCGCCGCCGATATCCACAGGAACGTCCAGGTCAGGGCGGCCAGATCGGAGACGAGTTGTAGACAGGCACGGACGGGGGTGTCGGCGTACAGCTTCACGAGAGGGCTCCCGGGGGTGAGGGTGGCTGGACGTGGCCCACCTGTCCGTTACCCGCTACGCCCCCTCCATACGCGGGACCGCCGCCGTGAGCGGCTTCTTCGTCCACGTTCCCGTGACCGCCGGGGGTTCAGCGGCCGGTGACACGGGTGCCCCGATCACGGACGCGCACGATCTGACTGAGCACCGCGAGCACCGGCAACTCCACGAGTGGGCCCACCACCAACGCCACCGCGATGAGCGGGCGGTCGGGGAAGGCCGCCACCGCGATGGCCAGGGCCACGGGGGAGTTGCGCGCCACGGTCGTCATGGTGAGGGTGACCCGCTGGTCACCGGGCAGCCCCAGCAGCCGGCTCACACCGACCGCCACCCATGGCATGACCAGGAAGAACGCCGCCAACGGGAGCAAGAGGGTCGCCAGGTCACCCAGGTGCGCCACGACCGTGCGGGCCTGACCGGCGAACATGGCGAACACCGCCACGTACAGCAGCGGTAGGACCGAGGCCGAGGCCGCCGACAGCAGCCCTTCGTCCCGCCACCGGGCGCCCTTCCAGCGCGAGGCCGACCACCGGGCCACCACCGCCAGGACCAAAGGCACGACCAGAACCAGCAGCACCGCTTCCACCAGGGTGCCGGAGCCGACCATCGCCGCCTCCCCGCCCAACAGCAGGACGTAGACGGGCAACAGCAGTAGTTGGAGCAGCAGGTTCACCGGCAGCACCGCGGTCGCCACTCCCAGGTGGCCCCGCGCCAGGCCGGTGAACACCAGGTACCAGTCCGTGCACGGGGTGACCAGCAGGAGGAGGAGCCCGATCCTCAGGTCGGGGGAGTCGCCCAACAGGCCCGCGCCGAGCGCCCAGGCGAACAGCGGGGTGAACACGAAGTTGAGCACCAGGCTGGTGGCCACCACCGTGCCTGCGTCGCGCACCCGGCGAACCTGGGCGGCGTCCACCTGGATGAAGACCGCGACCAGCATCAGCATCAGCGCGGGTAGCACCAGGTGACCGGCCACTCCACCGACCGGCCACAGCAGGCCGACCCCCAGCCCGAGGACCGCGGCCAGTGCCACGAACACACTCTGGAACTTCTCCGACGTGGACACGTTGTGGCTTCCCGAGCTTTCCGAACGTTGGGATGGGCGGTACGTCCACGGTATTCGGCCCGGTCATCCTCCCCGCCCACCCCCGAAGTTCAGCCGGTGATCTCTCCGCGTTCGATCGCCGCCCGCCTACGCGCTCGCACGTCGGCCACCAACAGGTCCACCATCTCCTCCGTCACACCCATCCCGAACGTGGCCAGAGCCACGATCGGCATCGAGTCCGCCATCCGCAGTAGCTCCCGTGGTACCGACTCCAACTCCGCCATCCCGGCCTGGATCTGGGCCAGGATCGGTCCACCGATCGCGTTCGCCCGCCACTCCTCGATGGTGGAACGCCTGGTCAGCGGCGGCACGAATCGGTCTCCCGTGCTGACGATCTCTCCGACCAGCCGGACGTCGCGCGAGGACGCCCCCACCGACACCGTGTAGGTACCCTCGGCCAACGACCACCGGTGGTGCTCGGGATCCCACGTGGACAGGTCACGCCCGTTCAACGCCAGCTCCACCCGTGTGCTCTCACCCGGCTCCAACGCCACCTTCGCGAACCCGCGCAGCTCCCGCACCGGCCGGGTCGGATACTCCTCCGCCCGGCCCGTGTACAGCTGGGCGACCTCCCGTCCGGCCCGCGCACCGGTGTTGGTGACGGTGAACGCCACCGTCCACGCGTCCCGATCGTTTCCGGTCACCTCCAGGTCGGAGTAACCGAACGTGGTGTAGGTCAGCCCGAACCCGAACGGGTGGGCCACCGGCCGCTCCAACGTGTCGAAGTGCCGATACCCCACGAACACCCCTTCCCCATAGCGCACGTGTCCGTACTCACCGGGGAAGTTCAGGTAGGAGGCGTGGTCGCTCAACCTCAGCGGGATGGTCTCGGTGAGCCGCCCCGAGGGGGACACCACACCGGTCAGCACGTCCACCATGGCCGCGCCTCCTTCCTGCCCCAACAGCCACCCCTCCAACACGGCGTCGGCGTCGTCCCGCCATTCGGCCACCGACACCACACCACCGTTGGACAGCACCACCACGACCCGCTCGCTCACCCGCCGTACCCGCGCCAGCAACGCGACCTGTTCGGCCGGCAGGTCGATGTGGGTACGGTCGAACCCCTCCGACTCCCATTCCTGCGGCAGCCCCAGGAACAGCACGGTGGTATGGGATCGGGAAGCCAGAGCCACCGCCTCGTCGGCCAGCTTCGGAGCATCGGTCCCGTCCAGGGTGAACCCGGGGGCGAACCGCACCGGGAACTCCTTCTCCACCGCGCCGAACGCCTCCAGCACGCTGGTCACCCGGGTCGGCACCACGTGTGAGGAACCCCCACCCTGGTAGCGCGGAGTCCGGGCGAACTCGCCCAGCACCGCCACCGAACGCCCCGAAGGCAACGGCAGTACCTCGTCCTCGTTCTTCAGCAGGACCAGCGCTTCGGCCGCCGCCTCACGGGCCAACGCCCGATGCGCCTCATGCTCGCGAGAACGCGAGGTGTCCGTGGCCACCCGTTCCTGAACCCTGGCCAGTCGTTCCACCACGGTGTCCAGTACCGACTCCTCCAACTCACCCCCATTCACCGCGTCGACGATCCGGTCGTCGGTACCGCTGGGTGGCATCTCCAGGTCCAGACCGGCGCGCACCGACTCCACCCGGTCCACCACGGCGCCCCAATCGGAGACCACCGCACCGTCGAAGCCCCACTCCTGGCGCAGCAGGGTGGTGAGCAGCCACGGGTCCTGGCCGGTGTACACCCCGTTCAGTCGGTTGTAGGAGCACATCACCATCGCCGGGTCGGTGGTGCGGACGACCTCCTCGAACGCGGGCAGATAGATCTCCCGCAGGGTTCGCTCGTCCACTTCGGAGCTGGAGCGCATCCGGTCGGTCTCCTGGTTGTTGGCGACGAAGTGCTTCACGCACGCCCCCACCCCCTCGGACTGGATGCCCTCCACCAGGGACGCGGCGATCCGTGCGGTGACGTGGGGATCCTCGGATACGTACTCGAAGTTGCGCCCGCACAGCGGCGAACGCTTGATGTTCATGCCCGGACCGAGAACCACGTCTACCCCCATGGCGCTCGCCTCGGCGCCCAGGGCCGCGCCGACCCGCCGCACCAGGTCGACGTTCCAGGTGGAACCGAGCGCGACCGCCGGTGGGAAACAGGTGGCGGGCACGCTGCCGCCGATGCCGAGGTGGTCGCCGTCCTCGTGTTGTTGGCGGATGCCGTGCGGGCCGTCGGCCAGGTGCAGGCGGCGCAGGACACCCGGGATCGGCGTACTGTGCCAGAGGCCGGATCCGGAGGTGGCCGAAGCCTTCGTGGCGAGGTCGGGGCGGGGGGTATCGGTGCTCATCCGGGCCTTTCGTCAGGTGGAGGGAGGGGGTCCGACGTGGTGATCCCGAGGGTGCGCAGGAAGGACACGACGGCGGCCCGCATGTCGATGGCGCCGGGCTCGAGGAGCCACTGCACCTGGAGCCCGTCCTGGAGGGCGATGAACTGCTGGGCGGCGACCTCGGGCGTGGGATTCGGGCGACCCTCGAGGAGGACGGCGAAGGTCGGGACGAGGTGCTCACGCAGGATGCGGTAACGAGCGAAGAAGTAGTCGTGTGCGGGGTGCGCGGGGTCGGTGGCCTCCGCCGATAGGTTGACGTAGAGCGATACCAGACCGGGGGTCCGGGTGTTGCGCTCCACGATCCTGACGAGGTTGTCGATGAGTGCGCCGTGGTTCGGTCCCACGTCCAGGACGAGCGGGGCGTCGATCGCGTCGCGCCTGCTCAGAACATGGATGAGGGTGGCCTCCTTGTTGGGGAAGTGATGGAGGACCCCGGCGTGGGTGAGTCCGGCGTGGGCGGCGATGTCGCGTAGGGAGACCGCCCGGTAGCCGGAGCGGGAGAAGAGCTCGCCGGCGGCGTCGATGATGCGCTCTCGGGTGCGTTCACCCTTGGTGGAGCGCTGCCGGGGATGCTCTGGGTCCGTCACGGCTCTCCTCACGCGCAGGCGTCCGAGCGTGCGGCCCCGGTGGATCGTTCCCTTGCTCATGCGCGCCGTACTCGAAGGCTGGGAACGAAACCTACCGCCTGGTTGGTTTGTGGTGCAAGGCACATCGATCGTGTCGGAGTTCGAGGCTCGTGGCTTGCGCTGGTCACGAAGAAGCCCTCCCCCCACGCTCTTTGATCTCGGGGGAAGGGCTCGGCTTCGGCGCGATGTCCGAAGGGGTCAGACGACCGGATCCGCCTGGCGCAGCAGCTCCAGGGCGGGGGCGTACATGCGGGACTTGATGGTGCCCATGGTGGCGCCGTCCTTGCCGGCCAGGGAACGGGCCAACTCGATGGCGGTCGGGCGGACCTCCTCCTCGGCCACGGCCCGGTCCACGATGTCGACCTTCGCGGCGTCCTCGCCACCGTAACGGCGTCCGGTCACCATGGCCTCGTGGGCGGTCCGCGGAGCCAGACGTGCCTGGATGAGCGCCGACATCGCCGGGGTGAAGGGAATGTTGATGTCGGCCTCGGGCAGGCACCAGAAACCACGGTCGGCGCGCATCACACGAAAGTCCTGAGCCAGGGAGAACATCGCTCCGGCGGCGAAGGTGTGACCCTGTAGGGCCGCCACGGTGGGCATCGGCAGGCAGAGCAGCCGCCCGAGCAGCTGGTGGACACTGGCGACGTACTCGTTGTAGCGATCGCCGTTGGCCATGAGCCATTCCAGGTCCAGGCCGTTGGAGTAGAACTTGCCGGTGGCGGCGGTGACCAGGGCGCGCGGGCCCTCGGCCTTCTCGGCCTCGTCCAGCGCGGAGTCGACCGAGGCGATCCAGTCCGGGTGGAAGCGGTTCTCCCCGTCACCGAGGTCGAGGACGAAGACCTCGTCATGGCGTTCGAGCGTGGGCATGGTGCGCTGCCTTTCTTCGTGGGCCGTGTCTTCGGCGACCCGCATGTTACTGGCCGGTAACTAATGTGATCAGCATAGACCAGACGGCTCCACCAAGACAGCCTGGGCGACCGCCCTTCGCCGGGGTGCAACAGGGCGAGGTGGACCACGCGGGCCGGACCTACGCGGAGAAGCTCTCGCCAGGCCGGCCGGCCTGCTCCCGGATCGTCTCGCGGAAATCGGTGCCCTCCACCTGCTCGCTGCTTCGTGCGCGGCCGTCTGCACCGTGATGGCCGGAGTGACCGAATCCGACAGCCGTCTTGCTCCGTTCCTACTCATAAGGCCTCCCCTGGGCAAAGTCGGAGCACTTGCGTTAGGGGAGATCGCTAGAAGTAGTGGGCGTGAGATCCGATGTCTTCGCAGGCTTGCCGGGAACGCCGTTCCTGCTGAAAGCGCAGGTACTGTGTACTGGATTTTCGAATCGAGTCCATGTCCTGGCACCCTTCAGGGGTGGAGTGAAACACATCACTCTGTCGGGTGATGTGGGGTGCGTGAGTGTCCTGCCGGTCGCCGACCCCACATGGGAACGCGGGTCCCCCTTCCGAGGAACCCGCGGGTAAGGTGCCGCCGATCATCCGCCGTTGTTCCACGGCCCGCTTGCGGCCGCCTTGGTCACGTACTCCTCGAATCCGCCGGCCGGGCGACCCAACGCACGCTCCACCCCGTTCGTGGGCCGGCTGTTACGCCCGTCCAGGACCTCCTCGAACAGGGCCACCAGCCCCCACCCCAATTCTTCTGGAGCCCCTTGGGAGGCCAGTCCGGCGACGAACTCCTCCGCCTCCACTCGTCGGTACTCCACCGGATGCCCCACCGCCTTCTCCAACGCTCGGCCCGCCTCGGCGAAGGACACGGCGCGTGGACCGGTCATCTCGTACGATTTCCCGGCGTGCCCTTCCTCGGTGAGCGCCCGTACCGCGACCTCGGCCACGTCGTCCAGGTCCACGAACGGCTCCGCGACGTCCGCCACCGGCAGGGCCAGCGTCCCGGATGACACGGCCGGCACGAAGAAGTGCTCGGAGAAGTTCTGCGCGAAGAAGGAGCAGCGCAGCACGGTCAGCCCCGGAAAGACCGCCCGCACCTCCTTCTCCGCGCGTTGGGCCGCCACCTCGCCCCGCCCGGACAGCAACGCCATGCGGCGCACCCCGTGTGCGGCGGCGCGTTCGGCGAACGCGGTCACGCTCTCGGCCGCCCCGGGAAAGGCCAGGTCGGGGTGATAGCACAGGTAGACCGCGTCCACCCCCTCCAGGACTCCGTCCCAGGTGCCGGGGGAGTGCCAGTCGAAACGCGGGGTGTGGCTCTCGGAGTGCCCCGAACGGGAACCGATCCGATGGTCGACGCCGCGCTGGGCCAAGAGGCGGGTGATGCGGCGGCCGGTCATCCCGGTGCCGCCGGTGACGAGGACTCGATGTGTATTGCCGTCGGTATCCATATCTCTAGTACAGCGCCCCGGTGCTGGACGGGACATGGTTTCTTTGCTGGAATGTATAAGAGAACGTCCAGAATCCATTCTGCTGGGAGGCGGACCCATGGACCCCCTCGTGCGCTTGATGGACGCCCCACGCGCCCGCTCCGCCTTCACCTTGCGCCTGGTGATGAGCCCACCCTGGTCCATCGACATCCGTGAAGGCGCGGCCCTGGACCTGATCGTGGTCACCGCGGGATCCCTGTGCCTGGACACCGGAATCGAACGTGTCGAGGCCGGCCCCGGGGACGTGCTCCTGGTCCGGGGGCCCGAGCCCTACGTGGTCTCCGATCGCCCTGGCCGGGCCCCCACCATCACCATCGAACCCGGCCAACGCTGTGTGTCCCAGGGCGGCGAAGAACTTCACCAGAGCATGTGCCACGGCGTCGGCACCTGGGGCAACGACGTCGAGGGCACGCACACCGCGATCATCGGTTCCTACGGGGACACCGGCGAGGTCGGACGCCTGGCCCTGACCGCGTTGCCCCGTCTGGCCCTCCTTCCGGCCGGCTCGGTCGACCCCGCCGTGATCCACCTCCTGACCCGTGAGATCACCACCGCCCGGGTCGCGCAGAGTGCCCTCAACGACCGCCTGCTCGACTGCGTCCTGGTCATGGCGGTCCGCGCCTGGCTGGAAACGCACCCGAACGCCGCCCCGAACTGGCTCAGTGCGCGCCACGACCCCGTCGTCGCCCACGCCCTGGACCTGATCCACGAACGCCCCGTCGAGCCCTGGACCCTGGACACCCTGGCGAGGGAGTGCGCCGTCTCTCGCGCCACCCTGGCCGCTCGCTTCCAACGCTCGGTGGGCACCCCGCCCATGACCTACCTGCGGACTTGGCGGCTGACCTTGGCCTGCGATTTGTTGGTCACCGAACCGGACCTGGGGCTGGAGTCGGTGGCCTCCCGAGTGGGTTACGGTAGCGCCTTCGCGTTCAGCACGGCCTTCAAGAACCATCGCGGGGTCAGCCCTTCGCGGTACCGACGTACGCGTCAGGCCCACGCGGTGCCGAGGGTGGGCTCTTCCCCTACGCCTGCCTGAGCGCGGCGACCCTAGGATGTGCGGGCACCGATCCCCACACGGAAGGGCGCCCGTTGAGCGACCGAACCCAGGCCTTCACCGGACTCGCCGAGAACTACCGCATCCACCGGCCGGATTATCCCGCGCAGGCCATGGAGGTCCTGCGCGAGTACGTACACGACGGTGCCACCGACGCCTGGCCCCACCCCCGGCTCCTGCTCGACGTCGGTGCCGGAACCGGCATCTCCACCCGTGCCCTGCGCTCCGCCTTCGGTCCTGACCCCCGCGTGGTCGGCGTGGAACCCGGACACGACATGCGCCGAACCGCGTCCGAGGAAGAGGGGGTCGAGTACGTGGACGCCCGAGCCGAGGAGATCCCCTTCCCGGACGCCTCCGGTGCCCTGGTGCTGGCCGCCCAGGCCGTCCACTGGTTCGACCGTCCCGCTTTCTACGCCGAGGCGGTCCGACTCCTGCTGTCCGGTGGCGCCTTGGCCGTGATCAACAACGACCGGGAGCTGGTCGACAGTGCGTTCATCGACGACCACGAGACGCTGCTGGAGCGCTACAGCCCCGGCTACGACCGCCACTACCGCAGCTACGACCTGGTCGGGGAGCTGAACGCCACCGAAGGGCTGAGCGGTGCGATCGAACACACCTTCGGTTGGGTCCGGGAACTCACTTCCGAGGGCTACCTGGGCATGGCGATGTCCTCCAGCAAGATGGCGGCCGCCGCCAGGGAGATCGGTGAGCGGCGTCTGCGAGCCGAACTGCGGACCATCGCGGACCGGCACTTCCCCGACGGCCGTGTTCGAGTGCCCTACACCACCCGGCTGGTGATGGCTCGCCGCACCTGAGCCCGTCGAATCCGAGCTTTTGTAACGGGTAGATAACGGGGGTGGGTGGAAAAGGAGAAGCGCGTGGAACTGACACCGTGGGGCCACCTGATCGTCACCGCCGCTGTTCTGGCCTGGGGATACGTCCTCTATCGGCTGGGGGGGCGGCNGTGCGCCGTCAGGTGCGCCGTGAGCGTGATCCCGATGATCCCGGACCCGGCCCCGGTGGCCCTCTCAATGATTGGTGAGGTTTTGCCGGATCTGTTCCCCGTGCTGACCTTGCCCACGCCACCCCTGGGAAAGGCTCCCGACGACAGGTACCGAATCCGGGATCGGGGCCCAAGAACCCGGATGGGGAACGGACGTTGGGGGACCACACGCCCATGGCGCAGCTGATCGTACTCGGGGTGGCCGATCGAGACACCGCCGAGAAGGCGCTCGACATCGCCTCCGAACTGAACAAACAGGAACTCCTCCGGCTGGAGGACGCCGCCTACGCCTACAAGGACGACAAGGGTCGTCCCCGTATCCACCAGACCTTCGACCTCACCAAGTACGGTGCGGCCGGCGGGGCCTTGTGGGGGACCCTCATCGGCCTGCTCTTCCTCAACCCGCTCCTGGGATTGGCGGTCGGTGCCGGTACCGGTGCGATCGCCGGGCGGCTCAGCGACGTCGGGATCAACGACGACATGATCGAACAGATCGGTTCCGAACTCCAACGGGATCGCGCCGCGGTCTTCCTGCTCGCCCACGACACCACCATCGACCGTGTCGTCGACGCCTTCGTACCGCTGAACCCCACCGTCATCCGGACCAACCTGTCCAAGGACGACGAGCGGGAACTGGTCGAGGCACTTCGTTCCTGACCCCCTCGTGTGCCGAAGGCCCCGAGGTCCCCTCAAGCCGTCGGTGCGGGCCACCCGCACCGACGGCCTTCCGTTCATGGGCCCGGACGGCTCATCGGTGCCTTGGCCAACACCTGGGTCGGGGGTTGCGCCCCACTGAACGCCCCACCGTGATCATGGTCCGTACGCATGGAACCGCCCCGCCGGCCGGCGTCGGTACGACGAGGAGAAGTGATGATCGGCAACGGACACCAGCGCTCGGGCACCGACGACTTCGCCGACGCGGACCGTGGCTTCCTCGCACGGCTGGAACCCGGACAGATCAAGGACGAACAGGGACGGGTGGTGTGGGACGCCGACGCCTACGACTTTTTGGAACAGGACTGCCCGGACACCGCCCACCCCGGCCTGTGGCGGCAGTCCCGGTTGTGCGCCAAGCAGGGACTGTACGAGATCACCGAAGGGATCTACCAGGTCCGAGGCCTGGACCTGTCCAACATGACCCTCGTGGAGGGAGACCAGGGCGTCCTGGTCATCGATCCTTTGATCTCCGCCGAGACCGCGCGTGCCGGCCTGGAGTTGTACAAGTCCCAGCGTGGAGAGCGTTCGGTCAGTGGAGTGATCTACTCGCACTGCCACGTGGACCACTTCGGTGGAGTCGGCGGGATCACCACCGGCAACGTGCCCATCCTCGCCCCCAAGGGTTTCCTGGAGCACGCCCTCTCCGAGAGCGTCTACGCGGGGGCCGCCAGAGCCCGTCGGAGCATGTTCTACACGGGCGCCTACCTGGAGGCCGGGCCGCGTGGCCGGATCGGGTTGGGGCTGGGGCAGGCCGGGTCCAACGGCACGATCACCCTCATCGCGCCCAACCGGGACATCACCCGCACCGGTCAGGAGGAGGTCGTGGACGGGGTTCGCATCGTCTTCCAGATGACCCCCGGCACCGAGGCACCGGCGGAGATGAACTTCTACTTCCCCGAACACCAGGCCCTGTGCGTTTCCGAGAACGCCACCCACAACCTGCACAACCTATTGCCCCTGAGCGGCGCCCCCGTCCGGGACGCTCGGATCTGGGCGAGCTACCTCGATGAGTCCCTCGAACTGTTCGGGCGTGACTCCGAGGTCCTGTTCGCCTCCCATCATTGGCCCATGTGGGGTGCGGACAGGATCACCGTTTTCCTGAGCGAACAGCGTGACCTGTACTCCTACCTGCACGATCAAACGGTTCGGATGATGAACCAGGGGCTGGTGGGGGCGGAGATCGCCGAACGCTTCCAAATGCCGCCCTCCTTGGAGCGTGCCTGGCACACCCGTGGCTACCATGGTTCGGTCGAGCACAACGTCAAGGCGATCTACCAGCGCTATCTGGGTTGGTTCGATGGCAACCCCGCCCACCTTTGGGAGCATCCTCCCGAGGAGTCCGCACGCCGATACGTGGAGTGCATGGGCGGAGTGGAGGAGGTGATCCGTAAGGCCGAGGGATACCTGGCCGACGGTGACCTCAGGTTCGCGGTCACCCTGCTCAACCACGCGGTGTTCGCTCGGCCCGAACACGATGAGGCTCGGGCGGTCCTGGCCGGGGTGTACGAACGTCTGGGGTTCGGAGCCGAGAACGGTCTGTGGCGTAACTTCTACCTCCAAGGGGCAGCCGAACTACGTCGGAAGCAGCGGGCTCCGGCCGCACGAGCCTGGACCGGGGTCAGTTCGGCGCTGTCGGTGAAGCAGCTCTTCGAATCCGTGGCGATCCGCGTCAACGGCCCCAAGGCATGGGACGAGTACTTCGTCATCGACTGGAGGTTCGACGACCTGAACACCACGTACCGGACCGTGCTCTCCAACGGCGCGCTCACCATTCGACAGAACCCGCGCTGGGGCGAACCCGACCTGACCGTGGACCTGAACAAGTTCCGCTTACTGCGTCTGCTCGTGGGCAAGGGCATGGAAGGGATGGAGTTCTCCGGTGACGAGTCCCTGGTGGGGCGGTTGATGGGTCTGTTGGACGAACCCGACCTCTCCTTCGACATCGTCACCCCCTGAAGGACGCGGGGAGGCCCATCCGACGATCTGGAGCCCAGGTACGATCCCCGACGCCGCAACGCTCCGGTCATGGATTCCGGAAGGCGCCACCCTCCCACCGGAGCCTGTTCGAATCGGTGGCCGCGTCGAGACCGGCCGGCACGCCGGGTCAGGTGAGCCGCTTCTTGAAGCCCAGGTGGGTGCCCGCGTACCCCAGGCGCTCGTAGAAGCGGTGGGCGTCCTCACGGGCCAGGTCCGAGGTCAACTGCAACAGCGCGCATCCTCGTTCGCGGGCCTGGCCCTCCGCCCACTCCATCAGCTTCGCGCCCAGACCACTACCACGCTCGTCGACGTGTACTCGCACTCCCTCCACCTGAGCGCGGGTGGTGGCGGTCCGCGACAGACCCGGCAGCACGGTCAGCTGGAGGGTGCCCACCACTCGACCATCCCTACGGGCCACCACCAGGTGCTGGTGGGGGTCGGCGTCGATGACTTCGAAGGCCTTCAGGTACGGGGTGAGGTCCTCGGGTGTCTCCCGAGCGGCTCCGAGGGGGTCGTCGGCGAGCATGGCGACGATGGCCGTGACGTCCTCGGCGCGGGCGCGTTCGATGGTGAGCATGAGCCCAAAGTACGCGAAGGTGCCGCTTTCGGTGGGGCAGGGCCCTGAGTTCACCGAAAGCGGTCCACCACCCGGCGTCGGTCAACGCAGTGCGGCCGCGAATCGCGCCATGCGCTCGCCGAACCCCTTCTCCTCACCGAACCACACCGCCACCGAATCCGCTCCGCAGGCCGCCAACGCGCGGAAACGTTCGACCGCTTCCTCGAACTCCCGCTCACCCCCGGTCCAGGACATGCGCACACCGGCCCGCACGGGACGATCGGTCAGCCCGCGCAGCCGGTCGCGGGCTTCCCGGAAGGCCTCGGGCTCCGGATCCAGGCCCTGCCACTCCTCGGCCCACTCCGCCGCCCGACGCAGCGCGGCCGGTGAACCCCCGCCCACCATCAACCGGATCCGCTCCGCAGGCCTAGGTGCGAACACTCCCTGCTCGTAGGAATGGAACCTGCCCTGGAAAGGGCCCTCACCCTCGAAGAGATGCCGCAGCAGGGCCAGCATCTCGTCCGTGCGGGCGCCCCGGGTACCGAAGTCCGAGCCCAGCGCGGCGAACTCCTTTCGGGACCACCCCACCCCCACCCCGAGTGTGAATCGACCCCGCGACACCCGATCCAGGGTGGCGACCTGTTTGGCGAGGACGAAGGGATCACGCATGGGCAGCACCAACACCGACGTGCCCAACCGAACCCTGTGCGTGCGTGCCGCCAGGTAGGCCAGGGTCACCAGAGGTTCGTACACGCCACCGAAGGTCGTCCCGTAGGGCTCGGGGGGAAGCAGGTGATCGGGCAACCAGAGGGTCTCCACCCCCAAAGCTTCGGCCCGTACACCCAGGTCGACCAGGGTTGATACGGGCATGTCGGGCGACTCGTCGGGCAGCACCACTTGGAGGCGGGTGCCGCTCAAGGGTTCGGGTAGTTCGCTCATGCGGCGACGGTAGTCCTTGACACCCAAAGGGCAAGCCCTCAAGAGCGGGGCGGAGCAGGTGGTCGGGGAGAGGCGACCAAGGCCCGTTTCCCCTCCCCGGCCGGCGCCTCGACGTGGCCACGGTCTGAGCCCTCACGTGACTCGGCGTGATCGAACGAGCCGGCGAGTGCGTGCCCGGCGGTGCCACCGGGGCCGCCGCCATGGCCAGGGGCCCACGCCGGTCCGGCGCGTCGAACCATCCGGTGGCCGAGCGGGCGGGGAACCTCACAGGACGCCCTGAAGGGTCTGACTGGGTGTAGAACGCCGTTCGGGTCTACGCTCGAGTGCGTAGTCGCGTTCGGTGACCGATCGAACCCACCGCACTCAGGGGGAGAAGTATGCCTGTTTCCAAGGAAGTCCACCTCGTGGCCCGACCCGTCGGCGAGCCCGTACCCGAGGACTTCGCCCTGGTCGAGACCACCGTCGGCGAACCCGCCGAGGGGCAGATCCTGGTCCGTAACGACTGGTTGTCGGTCGATCCCTACATGCGCGGGCGCATGAACGACGTCAAGTCCTACGTCCCCCCGTTCCGGCTCAATGAGGTCATGGACGGTGGCGCGGTCGGCACCGTCGTGGCCTCCCAAAGCCCAGACGTGCCCGTCGGCGCGACGGTTCTTCACTCCCAGGGGTGGCGCCAGTACGCCCTCCTGGACGCCGCACGCGCGCAGGTCGTCGACACCGAGGTCGCGCCCGCCCAGGCCTACCTCGGCCCGCTCGGGATGGTGGGCCTCACCGCCTACGCCGGTCTGACCGCCGTCGCCGAACTCAAGGAGGGCGACGTCGTGTTCGTCTCCGGAGCCGCGGGTGCGGTCGGCAGCCTCGCCGGGCAGATCGCCAAGCGACTCGGCGCCTCGAAGGTGATCGGTTCGGCGGGCGGTCCCGAGAAGAAGCGCCGCCTGCTGGAGGAGTTCGGTTACGACGCCGCCATCGATTATCGCGAGGGCGACTTGGAGGGGCAGTTGGCCGAGGCCGCCCCGGAGGGCATCGACGTCTACTTCGACAACGTCGGCGGCGATCACCTGCGCGCGGCCATCCAAGGCATGCGTGTCCACGGTCGCGCCGCCCTGTGCGGGGCCATCTCGGTCTACAACGCCACCGAACCGGTCCCCGGCCCGGACAACCTCTTCCTACTCGTCGGCAAGCGGATCAAGCTCCAAGGGTTCCTGGTCGGTGACCACGGTGACCTGGCCCCCGAGTACCACGGGCGGGCCGCACAGTGGCTCAACGAGGGTGGCCTGCGCTTCGAGGAGACCGTGATGGAGGGGATCGACAACGCGGTCGACGCTTTCCTGGGCATGATGCGTGGAGCCAACACCGGCAAGATGCTCGTGCGTCTGCCCGCCTGAGCCTCCCTTTCACACGGACCGCCCCACACCTGGCCGTGGCGTGAACCGTCACGGCGCACACCCCACACCGTCGAAAGGCGTCACCCTTGCAGTACGTCACGCTGAACAACGGCCTCACCATGCCCCAGCTCGGCTTCGGGGTCTGGCAGGTCCCCGACGAAGAGGCCTACACCTCGGTCAAGACCGCCATCGAGGTCGGCTACCGCAGCATCGACACCGCCCGCCTCTACGACAACGAAGAGGGCACCGGCCGCGCCATCGCTGATTCCGGAGTGGCTCGTGAGGACATCTTCCTCACCACCAAGCTGTGGAACGCCGATCATGGCTACGACAAGGCCCTGAAGGCCTTCGACGCCAGTCTGGAGCGTCTGGGTACCGACTACGTCGACCTGTACCTGATCCACTGGCCGACCCCGGACCGCGACATGTACGTGGACACTTGGAAGGCGTTGGAGCGCGTCTACTCCGAGGGTCGCGCCAAGGCCATCGGAGTATCCAACTTCACCGCCGAGACCTTGGAGCGTCTGATCGGTGAATCCGAGGTCACCCCGGCCCTGAACCAGATCGAGCTGCACCCCTACTTCTCGCAGGAGCGGATGCGCGCGCTCAACGCGGAGAAGGGACTGCGCACCGAGGCATGGAGCCCACTGGGCCAGGGCAAGGGCCTGCTGGACGAGCCGGTCCTGACCGAGATCGGTGCCGCCCATGGCAAGACCGCGGCCCAGGTGGTGCTGCGCTGGCACCTACGGCTCGGCAACATCGTCATCCCCAAGTCGGTGACCCCCGCCCGGATTCGGGAGAACTTCGACGTGTTCGACTTCGAGCTGACCGCCGAGGACCTGGAGCGGATCGACGGCCTGAACCGTGATGGTCGGATCGGGCCGAACCCGGACGAGCTCAACAGCGCCTGAGGAAGGGCTCGAAGGGGTGCCGGGACTCCGGAAGGATCGGGCGCACGCCTTCGCGGTGTGTGCCCGATCCCGTGAGGGCGGTGCCGGGGCTCGTTGAGGCGGATCCGGCCACCGATGGAGTCAGCAATCCGATGACGTGCTGTCTTCGGAGGGCTCTGTGATTCGTGTCGTGCCGGCGAGGGCGGAAGTAGACGTCGACGGGAATCGATGGCCGTTTGCGGACGGGATCCTTCACCCTCACACCAGGGCCAACACGCCCAACAGTGGACGCTTCGTCATGGGTACGGGGCTCTTGGTGGCCCCTGTCCGGTGACACCTCTGGGATACTCCACCCCTGGAGTGGCGAGGGGCCCAGCAGAGGCGTACAGTCCTTCTGGTGCGCCGGGAAGTCAGGACGGCGAACACCTTCTCTCTCTAAGCGAAACCAGACCTATGACCGTCGTTCCCCTTCGCGCCGCGCGTGTCTATCGTTCCGAGAACGCCGAGCGATCCGTACACGCCTGGTGCCACAAGGCCCTGAGCCGATGGCCCGAACTCGGACCCCTTCCACCCGTGCGGACCCGACTGGGTCCCACACAGGTCTTTCGCGCCTCGGGTGGGCCCGGGACCCCCGTTCTGGTCCTGTCGGGAACCAACTTCAACGCCGCCACCACGGTTCCCGCCGCCCGTGCGCTCGCCGCGGAGCGGCCGGTACTGCTGGTCGACCTTCCAGGACAACCCGGTCTGAGCTGTAGCAGGCGGACCGCCGGCTCCGGGATCGGAACCTATGGTGCGTGGCTCGACGAACTGCTACCGCACATCACCGACCGTCCGGTCATCGTCCTGGGTCATTCCCGAGGCGCCGCGATCGCGCTGTCATCGACTCCGAACCCGCTGGTCGCCGGCCTGATGCTGCTCAACCCCGCGGGGTTGACCGCGGCCGGTGTCAGCTCGGAGTCGATGCGCGCCACCCTGCCGTGGATGATTCACCCCAACGAGCAGACCAGCGCCCGCCTGATCGAGTTCCTCAGCGGTCCGTCCACGGACATCGACTGTGAGGAGCACCGGTCCGAGGCGGAGTGGCTGACCCTCGTGGCCCGCCATTGCCGCACTCACTCCAATCCGACCCCGCTTCACGCGGAGTTCTTCAGGGCCTGGTCCGGTACGCCGACCATCGTGGCCACCGGGTCGCACGACCCCTTCTTCTCACCCGCACGACTACACGGGCCGGCCCGACGTTTCCTCGACGCCCAGGTCCACGCCATCGAGGGCGCCGGTCACCTGGCCCTGTACGAACAGCCCGAGAAGGTCGCCGAACTCCTGCGCGAGTTCGACGCCTGATCCGGCGGTCGAGCCGCCCGTGAGGCCGCCGCGGGGTGCCAGGTGAGCACCGCCAAAGGCCTCACGCCCACTCCACCGCCCGTCGTAGTTCCGGCACCGACCTGAACAAGTGTGCCCGCATGCCCAATTCTCGGGCGGCCGAGATGTTGGTGGCGTTGTCGTCCACGAACAGGACGTCCTCGGCCGGTACCCCGAGCCGTTCCAGGCACCAATCGAAAGCGGGCCTCTCGGGTTTGGCGGATCCGATCCGGCAGGATAGTCCCAGTACCGGGAACAGGTCGAAGACGTGTTGGAACCGTTCCTCGAACCGCCTGGCCAGCTCTTCGGGGATGTTCGACAACAACCCCAAAGGCGTACCCGCCTCGGCCAGCCCTCGGACCACCTCGACGGTCTCGCCGTTGATCCGGGACCAGCTGTCCAGATCCAAGGCGATCAGTCGTTCGGCCTCCTCGGAGGTGAAGGGCGTGCTCAGGCGTTCGCCGACCGCCTTCCAGTATTCGTGGCCGCTCTTCTCGCCCCGATCATAGGAATGACGCCAAGCCCAGTAGGCCTCCCAAAAGGGACCGTGCTCGTGCCCGGAGTACTCCACCATCTGCGCGCGGACCGTTGGTGATTGGTCCATGGCGACCACACCGAACATGTCGAACAGCACGGCTTTCACAAGCACTCCCCAGGCTTCGAGGTCGGATACGAAAAAGCTCCCTACCCGTGAGCGGCTCCCTCGAATCCCCTAGTGGTGCATCGTTGGCTTGCTCTTCCCTTCTGGGGGTGGGGGTGCCGAAGGTGGGGGTGCTTGGGCTTGTTGGGCGAGTCGTGGGGTGGTTTTCCCCTTTTCCCGATCGCGTGATGGTGGTCGCCCCCCTGTTCGCGGTGATCTTGCTTCCGGTAGCCATATGAGCGCTCACGTAGCTACCGGGAGCAAGATCACCGCTGGTCTGCTGTGCGCGGGGTGGCCCCCGGCGAAGCCGGTAGGAGACGAACCTACGCGGACTTCGACGCTACGGTGCGGCGGAGCCGGGGGTCGGGACACTCTCGAGTACCTGTGGACGCCCCGGCTCCACCCGTCCGCCAGGGACTCGTGCCACGGACGGGTTCAGGAGGTGTGTTCCAGGGAAGGCCGGTTCCACACCATGGTGATCACGGCGCTGGTGGTGTCATAGCCCGCTCGATGGAAGGCCTGGGCCATCGGCCGGTTGCCCACGTCCGTCGCGGCCTGGATCCGGTCCATACCGGCCTCGCGGAGCACCCGGCCGCCCTCGGCGAGCAGATCGTCGATGTAGCCGTTGCCGCGATGCTCGGGGAGCACGGCTACGTAGGCGATGATCGGGTTGCGGGCGTTGCGTGCCGGAATGACGAAACCCACCGGCTCCCCGTCGGGAAGTGTGGCCACCCGCCACCACGAACGCGGCGTGGTGTAGCGGGCGAACTCGTCCTCGAAGTTGTCCGCGGCGACCTGTGCGGCGCTCTTGTGCCGTAGGTCCGAGCGGTCGTGGGCGTCCAGGGTGCCCTCCAAGGCCCGGGTCATGAGGCCGAGGATGTCCTCGGTGCTCTCGATCTCCCGGAACCGGAGTCGGTCACCCGGAACGGTGATCGGGCCACCGTCACGCCATTCCAGACGTAGCCGTTCGGTGAGCAGGGAACCACCGGTACGTTCCAAGGCCTTCATCAGGTCTTGGACCATGGCCCGCTGGGCGGGGTCCTCGTTCCAGCCGGTCGGCAGGAACCGCAGGTATTCGGGCCAAGCGGCGTCTTCCTCGAAGGTGGCGGCGGCCGCGGTGCGCACCAGGTGCTCGGCCACCTCCACCCGGTCCAGGTCCGGGTCCTCGACCACGTCGAGGACGTCCAACAGGAAGGGGTGGTCGTCCTGGGCACGGGACCACCAGGCCAGGCGTGCGATCAAGCGGTCGCCGTGCAAGGCCACCCACATCCAGTGGGCGCGGCGGCGACCCTCCTGCAGATCCACGGGGAACTCGTGGTTGAGGAGGTAGGGGAATCGGTTGAAGAGCTCGAGCTCCTCGGGACCGGTCAGGGGACGGATGGTCAGTTCGTTCAAAGGAACGGTCAAGGCGACACCTTCGGTGTGTGCGCCCAGAGCCGGGTCAGCGCTCGGTGGTGACCTCGGAGGGCGCGGTGATCACGGTGAACATCGGATGCGCCTCCCTTCACGTCATGGGCCGACACCGTCGTTCGGTGCGGCGGACCATTTATAGCGCACGCTTCTTCGGCCCCGCAAGGACTTTTCGTGCCTTGCCCGTTCACCGTGCACCACCGACGTAAAAGCCGTTGCGGCATCGAACACGACGCCTCGATGCCGGGCTCATCGGGGAACGGATGGCCCAGGCCACCGCCTCCTCCCGCATCCTGGTGGAGGCTCGCAAACCGGCGTGATTTCCCCGGTCCGGCGCCCGACCGGACCGGAGCGATGGGTGCTCAGCCCTTCGCGGTCACCTGCTGGACGACCTCGAAGCCCCAGATCTCGCTGTCGGTCGCGGCCGGGCCACCGTGTCCGCCGTGCGCGTGACCGTCCTTCTGGGCCTCCGCGGCGGCCTGGGCGTGCCCCTTCTTGAAGGCCTGCCCCTCGACCCAGTTCTGGAAGTCCTCCTCGGACCGCCAACGGGTGTAGACGAGGTACTTGTCGGTGCCCTCGACCGGACGCAGTAGCTGGAACTCCTCGAAGCCCTCCTGGTTCTCCACCAGACCGGCGCGCTTGGCGAAGCGCTCCTCCAGGGTGGCCCCCTCGCCCTCGGGAACGGTCAGGACGTTGAACTTGACGACACTGGTCACGGGTGCTCCTCCAAGCGGTTGGAAACCTACTGAGGCCAACCTAAGGGACCCTCCCGGCGTGCACGCTTCCATACCCGCGAAACGACGTGATCGGAGCCGAGGCAGGGTCTTGTGCCCCGGCTCCGGGGCACGCTACGTGCGTGAGGCTCGTCCGACGTCTCAGGAGTCGGCGTTCTCGGGGTCGCCCGCCGCGCGTCGCCCTGTGCTCCCGGTTCCTTCGACCACCACGATCTTCGGGGCAGCACCGTTTTCGATTCTTCTCGGTCGCGCCTTCAGAGCGTTCATGGCCCGAGCGCCCCGGTGGAATCGTCCGAAGGGGCCGGTTCAGCGCAGTCCGTGCTTGCGGGCCACGATCCGCAACATCACCGAACGCGGCAGCAGTCGGCGTAGTGCGAAGACCAGGGGTGCGTTGCTGCCCACCGCGTACAGCGGACGAGGGGAGCGTGCCTCGACCGCCCTCACCACGGTCGTGGCCACCTTCTCGGCGGAGACGCCCTTGGCCTCGTTGGCGTTGAGCGTGTTCACCATGGTGCGGTACTCGGCCTCGAACGGGGACCCCTCGCGCACGTACTGGGTGCGGCGTTCACTGATTCCGGTGTTGATCGACCCCGGTTCCACCGTGCTCACCCCTACACCGAACGGGGAGACCTCACGCCGGAGCGAGTCAGAGAACCCCTTGATCGCCGCCTTGGTCGCCACGTAGGAGGACCGGTAGGCCAACGGGAAGCTGGCCAGCATCGAACCCACCATCACGACCCGGCCGTACCCGCGCGAGCGCATTCCCGGCAGCAGTAGTTGGGTGAGGTGGACCGCACCGAACACGTTGAGCCGGAACACCCGCTCCACCGCGTCCATGGGCAGTTCCTCGAAAGGCCCGTTCTGGCTCTCTCCGGCGTTGTTGACCAGGACGTCCACCTCACCGGCGGCGGCCGCACACGCCTCCACCGACGCGTGGTCGGTCAGGTCCAAGGCCAGGTATTCGACCCCGGGGATCGGCGAGGTGATCTTTTCGGGGGAGCGGCTGGTGCCGTACACGTGATGACCCCGCGCGACCAGGGCGGTGGCCACCGCGGCACCGATTCCGGAGGAGGCACCGGTGACCAGCGCGGTACGACGTGACGGGGAGGAAGGGGACACGGACGAGGAGGACATGGTGGAGCCCTTCGGGACGGAGAGGGGAGGGTGAGACCTACTCCACAGTAATCAACCCTGACCGAAAAAGCCCGGTCGGGGCGGTGAGCACGGCCTCACCACCCCGACCGGGAGTCATGCGGTGGGCGCCCGCCCGCCCGTGAGGGCGAGCGGGCACCCGACCCCGGGAGGGCTCTGGCCCATCGGTCCTACGGTGTCCACCTCGTGTTCACTGGATCGGTGGGTGGGCGTTGGCGAGCAACTCCTGGAACTGGGCGGAGAACCAGTGCCCCGAGATCGGAGCGTTGGGCAACGCGCCGCTCATGCTCTCACCGTTGCGCGGGTTGCCCTCATAGGTGGGATCGCACATCCGGTCGAAACCCTTGCCCTCGTCGTTGGGGATCTCTTGGCTGGAGCCGTCGGACTCACCCGGAGGCTTCATCCACACATAGGCAT
>NZ_ANBD01000079.1 GCF_000341005.1 Nocardiopsis alkaliphila YIM 80379
CCGTCCATCGTCGGGAACGTCACCCGCAGGTCGTCCACGCGCACGACTGCTTCGGAGGCAGCCGATCCGGTCGAGGCCATGTCACTTTTCCTTCGGTAGAGCTGGTCTGGGGTTCACGTCGACGCGCCTCACGCGGTGATCCGCACCCGCGGGTCGACGACCGGGTAGAGGAGGTCGACGATCAGGTTGCACACGACGATGAACACGGCGCCCAAGAGGGTGACGCCCAGTACGACGGGCAGGTCCTTGGCCACGATCGAGTCGATCGCGTAGGCGCCCACACCGTTGAGGGAGAACACCTTCTCGGTGAGGATCGCGCCGCCCAGGACCATGCCCACGTCCAGACCCAAGATGGTGACGATGGGGGTCAGGGTGGGGCGTAGGGCGTGCTTGAAGATCACCTTGCGTTCGCTCAGCCCCTTGGCCCGTGCGGTGCGGATGTAGTCCTCGCCCAGGGTCTCCAACATGCCCGCGCGGGTCTGGCGGGCGTATTGGGCCGCGTGCAGGAACGCCAGGGTGAACCAGGGCAAAAGCATGACCTGGTACCAGCCGACGGGGTCCTCGGTGAAGGGGACGTAGCGCGACACCGGGAACAGGCCCCACTGGTGGACCAGGAAGGCCAGGGCCAGCAGACCGGTGAAGTAGATGGGCAAGGACACACCGATGAGGGCGGTGCCCATGGCCAGACGGTCGAAGACGCTGCCCTTCTTGACCGCCGACAGGACACCGACCGCGACACCGCCGACGACCCAGATGACCGCGGCGCCCAGTCCCAGGGACAGGGTGACCGGGAGGCGATCGAGGATCTGGGGCAGCACCGGGGAGTTGGTGCTGAAGGAGTAACCCAGGCAGGGGGCCGCGCATTCGACGGTCTCACGGCCGAAGGTGAACTCTTGTCCGAGGAGCAGACCGCGCAGGAACTCCACGAACTGGACCGCGATCGGCTGGTCGAGGCCAAGGCGTTCCACGGTGGCTTCGAGAGCCTCCGGGGTGGGCGCCTTGCCCACGTACATCGCCGCCATGCCGTGCGGGGTGACGCCGGCCCAACGAGGCAGGACGTAGAAAATCCAGAAGGTCACCGCCGTGACGACGGTGAGAAGCAAAAGACCCGCACCAAGGCGGCGAAGAATATAGTTCAGCATCGCGGTCGGCGGTCGGGGCGCCCAAGGGATCACCTGGGCGCCCCGCCGCTTTCACCTGCCTTCTCGTACTAGTTCAGGCTGGTTTCGGGAACTACTGGTCCCGGTCCACACCCAGCGTCATGAAGTCGTACATCATGTAAGAGGGCTGGTAGTAGACGTTGGTGAGCTGGTCGGAGCGGTAGATGAGCGCCTTGTCGAAGACCACCGGCAAGATGGCGGCGTTCTCCATGACCAGGGTGTCGATCTGCTCGTAGATCGCGGCACGCTCGTCCGGGTCCTCGGTGAGCAGGGCCTGGTCCCAAAGACCGTTGATCTCGGGGTCGTCCAGCTCGGAGGTGTTGAAGTTACCGGTCTCCATGATCGCGTCGCCGTGCGTGATCTTGGAGGCGAAGCCGTAACCGGTGGGCCAGTCCGGGCCCCAGCCGGAGACGCTCATACCGATGTCGTTCTCGCGGACGTAGTCCTGGGAACCGGCGTACTGGCCGAAGAAGTCGGCCTGCGGGAAGGTCTTGACCTCGACCTCGATGCCCACTCGGGCCAACGACTGCTGCAGCGCCTCAGCGGTCTGCACGTCCTTCTCACGTTCGGCGCGAACCGCGATGTTGGTCTTGAAGCCGTCTTCCTCGCCGCACGCCTCGAGCTTGGTCTGGGCGGCTTCGAGGTCACCCTTGCCGTCCTCGGACGGGTACAGGTCCGATTCCGGGTCGGAGCCCGGGATCGCCGGCGGAAGCAGGTTGGTGGCGATGTCGCCACCCTCTTCGCCACCCCAGGCACGCCACATGCTGTCGCGGTCGGCCGCGTACATGATGGCCTGACGGCAGGCCACGTCCTCGATGACCGGGGTGTGGATGTTCACGTAGCGCAGGGCACCGGTGAACGGGTTGTCCAGGTTGCCCCGCTGGGACTCATCGTCGAGCAGTCGTCCGTTCATCGCCGGGCCGACACCGGTACCCGAGAGGTCGACGTCGATCTCGCCGCTGACCAGACGCTCGTCGATCTCGTCCTGGTTGATGCCGATCTCGACCTCGATACGGTCCGGCAGGGCCGTGCGGACGGGGTCGGTCTCGGGGTCCCAGTGCTCGTTGCGCTCCAGGTGCAGCTTGACGCCGGGCTCGTACTCGCCGTCGAACTTGTACGGGCCGGAGGAGAGGACCTTCTCCTGGTACAGCTCACCGCGGTCGGCCTCGATCGGCACCGGGGCGGTCTGCGGCTGGGTCAGCACGTTCGGGAACTCGGAGAAGGAGTCCTTGAGGTGGAAGACCAGGGTGTGGTCGTCCGGGGTCTCGATGGAGTCGAAGCCGGCGAGCGGGTCCGAACCCTCGTAGACGTTGTGCTCGTCCTGGTCCAGGTGCGAGGCGAAGTACTGCGGGCCCAGAGCGAACGTGCCGCCGTTGAAGTTGGCGCGCGCGATGGCGTACTTGATGTCCTCGGCCACGATCTCGGAGCCGTCCTCGTACTTGAGGCCCTCCTGGATCTGGATGGTCCACTCGGTGAAGTCATCGTTGGGCTCGGGCAGGTCCACCGCGAGGTCGGGGATCAGCTCCGTGGCGGCGTCGCCCGGCACCGGGTTGAACGCCAAGAGCGTACGCGCGTAGTACCGGGAGAAGTTCCAGTTGAACGCGTAGTAGGTGTTGGCCGGGTCGGTGGAGTCGAAGTCACCGGCGATGGCGTACTTGAGCGTGCCGCCGGTCTTGTCCGAGGGGTTGACGACCTCGGTGGAGCCGAGGTCGAACTCGTTCTCCGACTCGGAGCCGCCGCCTGTGGCGGGGCCC
>NZ_ANBD01000080.1 GCF_000341005.1 Nocardiopsis alkaliphila YIM 80379
GCGACGAAGCCAAGGGTGCGTTTCCTCAAGGAACTACCTCTCTTGGGACCTGGTGTGGGGATGATTGGACCCGCGGGTTGATCCACGTCCGGGCGGGGAGGTCGGGGCCGCCCCGCCCGAACGGAGATCAGTCCGAGGTCTTGGGGTCGAAGGCATCGCGCAGGCCATCACCGAACAGGTTGAAAGCGAGCACGGTGATGAAGATCGCCAGACCCGGGAAGATGATGAAGTAGGGCGCCTGCTGGTAGAAGGGCACCGCTTCGGAGAGCATCTTGCCCCAGCTGGGGGTGGGCGGGTTGATACCGACGCCCAGGAAGCTCAGCGCCGCCTCGAACAGGATGTTCGTGGGGATCAGGAGCGTGGCGTAGACGATGATCGGCGTGATCAGGTTCGGCAGGATCTCCTTGAGGAGGATGTGCCGGTTGCCGGCGCCCAGGCTCTTGGCCGCCTCCACGAACTCCCTCTCGCGTAGGGCGAGGGTCTGTCCGCGGACGATGCGCGCGATGTAGGGCCAGTTGAAGAAACCGATGATGAAGACGATGACGCCGATCCTGAGCCCGTTGCCGGTCAGTCCGAGGACGCCTTCGGGGATGACGCCGACCAGGGCGATGGCGAAGAGCACCAACGGGAAGGCCAGGAAGATGTCCATGGCACGGCTGATGACGGTGTCGACCCAGCCGCCCATGTAGCCGGCGATGATACCGAGCAGGGTGCCCAGGGCGACGCAGACCAAAGTGGCCAGGAACGCGACCAGCAGGGAGATCTGGGCTCCGTAGACGATGCGGCTGAACAGGTCACGTCCGGTGGTGGGTTCGACGCCGAGCAGGTGGTCGCCACTGATGCCGCCCCAGCGGTCCACTCCCAGTTCGGGGTTGTCGGGGTCGACGTAGGGGATGCGCCGACTGGGGTCGATCAGGTCCTGGTGGAACTGGGTGGGCGGATGCCCGAACCACTTGGTCAGCAGGGGCGCGAAGATCGCCGCCAGGATGAGCAGCACCACGACGACGCCGGAGACCATGGCGACCTTGTCGCGGCGCAGACGCTGCCAGGCGATCTGCCGCAGGGACCGGTTCGCGGCGTCACTACGACCTTCGGTGGCCGCCGCTGCGACGTCCACGGTGTCGACCCTTTCGGACGACTCAGGGACTTGCGAGGGCGCACTCATCAGGCCACCACTCTCCACTCTTGCGCTTCTGACCGAGAGGACAGAACCCACGCGTGAGCCGCCCAAGGGGTGACCTTGCGGGTCTCACGGTGGGGCCGGTCGGTTCTCGACACGGGCTGGTGCGGGCTTTCGCGTCAGGCGTGGTGGGAGGGATCGGCCACCACGTCGGCGCCGGCACACGGGAGGGCGATCACTTCGAGAGGATCGACACCCAGATGGACCGTTCTGCCCGGGATGTTACACAGCGACTAACTTACTCCCCCGATGGATGCACCCTGTCCAGTCATCACCCATGTAGCTCAATCGTAATAAAACCTAACAAACACTCCACATGGGAACTAAAGCCCACAAAGTTCTCATTCATCGGATGACAGGGGCGATGTGGGGTGACGGCCGTCGACTCAGGCCTCCCACACCCTACGAGTACGCCTGCGGAGAAAGGAACAGAGAGCCCTGGACTATGACAAGCGCCATGAAACAGGCCGTATTGATACATGACCGCAGCGCGGCTTCGGACACACGACGACGGTGGCCCCGCTTCACCGGGACCACCGTCGTGTCATCGGTCTCCCCGTCTCCCCGTGTCCGGGAGGAACAGGGCCATCAGGTCATTCGATGCCGTGCTTGCGCAACAACGCCTCGATCTCGTCGAGGTCCTCGTCGCCACCGGCCTTCTTCTGCTGAGGCGCCTTGACCTGGCCGGCGGTGGGCCTGGCCGGATCGGCCGCCGGACCGCCCTGGGCCTCGGCACCCGGTCCGCCCCCCTCCGACGCCTTGCCCTGGGCACCGGACTTCTTCACGCCGATCCCCCGCGCCTTCATGATCCCCGAGACGACGTAGAGGATGACCATCAGCGGAACCAGGGCCACACCGATCCACACGATCGGGTTGAACACCAGCCCGGCCAGAACGCCGAAGAGCCCGAGCACGAACTGCATGATGACGTTCATCAGACCGAGCAACCCCGCCACCAACGGCAGCATCGACCAGGCCATACCGCGCAGCCCGTAGGCCAGGCCCTTCCGGCGCCACACGAAGAACGAGATGATCAGGCCCACCGCGGCGAGCGCGGCCCCCAGGGTGAGGCCGGACGTCATAGTCAGAGTGTCAGGCATGTGCCCAGTCTCCCATCCCACGCCCGAACACACATCCGGCTCATCCCCTAGGTCGTCTCACCCATCCGGAACCGATGAGCCCCGCACCGGGAGTCGATGCGCCCGTGGGCGTGAAGTTCCCAGACCTCCACGCTACCCGCGGTCCCCCTCCAGATCAGCGGTCGGCGACCAATGACTCCAACCAGTCCAGGTCGATCCCGACCAGGCTCTCCCGGAACACCACACCCTCACGGGGCGGGATCTCCACGTGATTGGGGATCGCCACGGTCGCGCATCCGGCGTCGGCGGCCGAGGTCACTCCGACCACGGAGTCCTCCACCGCCACACAGCGCCTCGGGTCCACGCCCAATCGTCGGGCGGCCTCGAGGTAGGGGTCGGGGTGTGGTTTGTTGGCGGCCACCTCGTCCCCGGCCACCGAGTCGTCAAAGCTCTCCAACCCGATTCCGCCGATGGCGGTGGCCACCAGTTCACGTTCGGTGGAGGTCACCAGCGACACCGGCACGCCCGACTCCGACAGCAGGGTCACCAGTTCCTTGGCCCCGGGACGCAACTCCGTGCCCGCCTTCAGCTTGCTCATGAATCGGGCGTAGAGACGGTCTGCGACCTGGCGCGGGGTGAGATCGACCCCGGTCAAACCGATGATGTAACGCCCGACCGGCTCCGCGGCGTTGCCGACGTTCTTGATGTGGTCCTCCTCGGTCCACACCCCGCCCAGGTCGGCGACGAGCTCGGCCTCGGCCTCGTTCCACAGATGTTCGCTCTCGATGAGGGTCCCGTCCATGTCCAGCAGGACGGCCTGCAGCCGGCGGCCGCCGGCCCGGTTCCCCTCGCTCGGTCGGGTATTCACAGTGTTCAATCGACTCATCTCGACTCGTGGCCCTCGAACCCGGCACGGGGAAGGCCCCACCGGTGCCGAACACCGATGGGGCCGAGCCTCGGCCGGTCAGACGTTGAAGTATGTCGCCTCGGGGTGATGAATGACGATCGCGTCGGTGGCTTGTTCGGGAACAAGCTGGAACTCCTCGGACAACGTCACCCCCACCCGTTCCGGCTCCAACAGACTCATGATCTTGGCCCGGTCCTCCAGGTCGGGGCAGGCCCCGTAACCCAGGGAGAAGCGGGCCCCCCGGTAACCGAGCTTGAAGAAGGCCTCCAGTTCGGCCGGGTCCTCCCCCGCGAATCCCAGCTCCGCGCGCACGCGGGTGTGCCAGTACTCGGCCAAGGCCTCGGTCAGCTGCACCGACAATCCGTGCAACTCCAGGTAGTCGCGGTAAGCGTCCTTCTCGAACAGTTCCGCGGTGGCCCGGCTGATCGCCGAGCCCACCGTCACCACCTGGAAGGAGACCACGTCCAGCTCCCCCGACTCCTTGGGGCGGAAGAAGTCCGACAGGCACAGGTGCCGGTCGCGACGCTGGCGCGGGAAGGTGAAGCGGGTACGTTCGACCGATCCGCTCTCGTCGAGCACGACCAGGTCGTCCCCCTCGCTGTAGCAAGGGTAGTGGCCGTGCACGACCGCGGCCTCCAGCAGCCCCTCGGTCTGGATCCGGTCCAGCCACATCCGCATCCGCGGGCGGCCCTCGGTCTCCACCAACTCCTCGTAGGTGGGGCCGTTACCGCCACGGGCGGCCTTGAGTCCCCACTGCCCCATGAAGGTGGCGCGCTCGTCGAGGAAGGAGGCGTAGTCGGCCAGGGCGATGCCCTTGCTGATCCGGTCGCCCCAGAACGGCGGGGTCGGCACCTTGTTGGTGGTGGACACGTCGCTGCGAGCGGGCATCTCCTCGGGTTCGGTGACCTTCAGGGTGGCGCCCCGCTTGACCCTGCGCTGACGCAGTTCGGGCAGCTTGGCGTTCTCGTCACCGCGCTTGATGGCCATGATGGTGTCCATCAGGCGCAGGCCCTCGAAGGCGTCCTTGGCGTAGCGAACCTCACCACCGAACATGTCGGCCAGGTCCTGCTCGACGTAGGAACGGGTGAGCGCGGCGCCGCCCAACAGCACCGGGAACCGTTCGGAGATCCCGCGGGAGTTCATCTCCTCCAGGTTCTCCTTCATGATCACCGTGGACTTGACGAGCAAGCCGGACATCCCGATGACGTCGGCGCGTTTCTCCTCCGCGGCCTCCAGGATGGCCGACACGGGCTGCTTGATGCCCAGGTTGACGACCTCATAGCCGTTGTTGGACAAGATGATGTCGACGAGGTTCTTGCCGATGTCGTGTACGTCGCCCTTGACGGTGGCGAGCACGATGCGGCCCTTGCCGTCGTCGTCGGTCTTGTCCATGTGCGGTTCGAGGTAGGCCACCGCCGCCTTCATCACCTCGGCGGACTTGAGGACGAACGGCAGCTGCATCTGACCGGAGCCGAACAGTTCGCCGACGGTCTTCATGCCCGCCAGGAGGGTGTCGTTGACGATGGTCAGAGCCGGGCGCTGGACCAAAGCCTCGTCCAAGTCGGTCTCGATACCGTTGAGCTCACCGTCGATGATGCGCCGTTCCAGGCGCTCCCACAACGGCAGGGCGGCCAGTTCCTCGGCGCGGGAGGCCCTCATGGACTTGGCATCCACTCCGGTGAACATGTCGATGAAGGTGGACAGCGGGTCGTAGTCGCCCTCACGACGGTCGTAGATCATGTCCAGCGCGACCTTGAGCTGGTCCTCGGGGATCTGGTTGATCGGCACGATCTTGGAGGCGTGCACGATCGCCGAGTCCAGCCCCGCTTGGACCGCCTCGTGCAGGAACGCGGAGTTGAGCACGATGCGGGCCGCCGGGTTGACGCCGAAGGACAGGTTGGACAGACCCAGGGTGGTCTGCACGTCCGGGTAGCGCTCCTTGATCTCCCGGATGGCGTTGAGCGTCTCCAGGCCGTCCCGACGGGTCTCCTCCTGTCCGGTCGTGATGGGAAAGGTGAGGCAGTCGATGACGATGTCACCGGTCCGCATCCCCCACTCGCCGGTGAGTTCCTCGATGATCCGGGTGGCCACGCGCACCTTGTGTTCGGCGGTGCGGGCCTGGCCCTCCTCGTCGATGCACAGGCCGACCACCGCGGCACCGTGTTCGGAGACCAGCTCCATGATGCGGGTGAAGCGCGAGTCGGGACCGTCACCGTCCTCGTAGTTGACGGAGTTGACCACCGCGCGACCGCCCAGTGCCTCCAGGCCGGCCTCCAGGACCGAGGGCTCGGTGGAGTCGAGCATGAGCGGCAGGGTGGAGGCGGTGGCCAGGCGGGAGGCGAGCTCGCGCATGTCGGCCACGCCGTCACGACCCACGTAGTCGAGGTTGACGTCCAAGACGTGGGCACCGTCGCGGATCTGGTCCCGGGCCATCTCCACGCAGGTGTCCCAGTCCTCGGCCAGCATGGCCTCGCGGAACTTCTTGGAACCGTTGGCGTTGGTGCGCTCGCCCACGGCCAGGTAGCTGGCGTCCTGTCGGAAGGGGACGCTCTGGTAGAGGGAGGAGACCGAGGCCTCCACCACCGGCTTGCGGTTCTTGAGGCCTCGCCCCTGCACCCGTTCCACGACCTGGCGCAGGTGTTCGGGGGTGGTGCCGCAGCAGCCGCCGACCAGACTGAGCCCGAACTCGGAGGTGAAGGTGTCGTGGGCGTCGGTCAGTTCCTCGGGGGTGAGGTTGTACTCGGCGCCGTTGGGTCCCAATTCCGGCAGACCCGCGTTGGGCATGCAGGAGATCGGGATGGGCGAATGGTGTGCCAGGTAACGCAGGTGTTCGCTCATCTCGGCGGGGCCGGTGGAGCAGTTGAGACCGATGACGTCGATACCCAAGGGACTCAGGGAGGTCAGGGCGGCACCGATCTCCGACCCCATGAGCATGGTGCCGTTGGTCTCGATGCTGACCTGGGCGATGATCGGAACGTCCTTGCCCAGTGCCTTGCGGGCTCGCTTGGCTCCGATCACCGCGGCCTTGACCTGGAGCAGGTCCTGGCAGGTCTCGATCAAGATGGCGTCGGCGCCGCCGTCGATGAGCCCGCGTCCGGCCTGTTCGTAGTGGTCGCGCAGGAGTGCGTAGGGGGCGTGCCCCAGGGTGGGCAGCTTGGTGCCCGGACCGACCGAACCCAGCACGTAGCGGGGCTGTTCGGAGGTGGAGTAGGCATCCGCCGTCTCACGGGCGACACGCGCTCCGGCCTCGGCGATCTCGTAGGTGCGGTCTTCGATCCCGTACTCGAACAGACCGCCGTAGTTGGCGGAGAAGGTATTGGTCTCGACGCAGTCGGACCCGACTTCGAGGAAGGCGGCGTGGGTGTCCCGAACGATGTCCGGTCGGGTGATGTTCAGGATGTCATTGCAACCCTCGTGCCCCTCGAACTGATCGAGGTCGAGATCGTGCGCCTGCAACATGGTGCCCATCGCCCCGTCCGCAACGATCACTCGCTGGGACAGTGCTTCACGGAATGTCCGTCGATCTCTCATATCGGCAACTCTAGTCTCGGGCATCGCGGAATCGGGGGAGTCGCTCGCGGGGAACGGCACCTGTGCGGACCACGACGCGCAGCGGGTGAAGGCGGCTGGGGACGTCAAGGTCCTGGTCAGTCGCTGACCGTGAGGCTACCCCATCTCCCATTTCGCTCCATGAGACGGGTATCCCAGAACAACGCCTTCACTCCCTTTGGACCACCTTCTTCACGAAGACATCTCTTTATTTGTCTCAATATTTGAGATAAGTGTCTCAAATTCACGCGCCGGTCTTCAGGAGGTGACCGTGCGCAACGGTTTCCCGGGCATGGCGGCACCCCATAGGGTGGGAGGCGTCCACGTCCAGGAAGGGGCCGTCATGTTCAAGCTCGACCGAGAGCTCGTCGAGCCTGTGATGGTCGCGGCGTTCGAGGGGTGGAACGACGCCGGTGAGGCCGCGAGCCTGGCCGTGGAACACCTGTCCGACATGTGGGGCGCGCAGGAGTTGTGCGCGCTGGCCCCGGACGACTACTACGACTTCCAGGTGACCCGACCGCGTATGTCCGTGGTGGAGGGGCGACTGGGCGAGGTCGAGTGGCCCACCACCCGAGTACGAGTGGTACGCCCCTCGAACGCACGCCACGACGTGGTGCTGGTGAGCGGCCCCGAACCCAACCTGCGGTGGCGTTCCTACACCGCCGACCTATTGGCCATCGCCCGTGAACTGGGCGTGCGACGAATCGTACTGTTGGGTTCGCTGTTGGCCGACGCCCCGCACACGCGCCCCGTCCCGGTGAGCGGCATGGCTTCGCCGCCCGAGCTGGGAGCCCGCCACGGCCTGGACCCCTCCACCTACTCGGGACCCACCGGCATCGTCGGTGTGGTGCACGAGCGCTTCGACGCCGCGGGAATCGAAACGGTCTCCCTGTGGGCCGCCATCCCGCACTACGTGGCCCACCCCCCGTGCCCGAAGGCCACCCTGGCGTTGTTGAGCCGGGTTCAGGACTTCGTGGGCGCCGAGGTCCCCTTCGGTGATCTACCGGAGGAGTCGGTCTCGTGGGAGAGCGACGTCGACAGCCTGACCGCCGAGGACGAGGACATCGCCGCCTACGTGCGTGGCCTGGAGGAGGCCAAGGACACGGTGGACCTGCCCGAGGCCTCCGGGGACGCCATCGCCCGTGAGTTCGAGCGGTACCTGCGCCGTGAGGACGAAACGTAACAGATCATTACCTGAGGTAATGATGACATTACACGTTTTTTAGGTGTCGGCGACTACCTTTTCCTGGACACGGCTCGCGGCCCGGAGGAACGCGAGGGGAACCGTCGTGAGGGGAAGTCGTGGCCACGCCCGGCCGCCCCTGTCCTGACGGTGCGCCTCCGGAGATGACCCGGACCGATCGTCCCTTCCGCCCGCGAGGGGAGGGCTCGGGGGGACGTACCTGTGAAAATCGCCTTTGTCATCGCAAACGGCTACGCCATGGGCGGCACCGTGCGCACCGTCCACAACCTCGCTCGCGGACTGTCCGCGCACCACGAGGTCGAGATCGTCAGCCTGGTCCGTAAACGCCGCCACCCCTTTTTCACGCTGGACGAACGGGTGCACATGCACGCCCTGGACGATCAGACCGAGGAAGGTGGGCGACCCCTGAGTCGGTTCACACAGGCCTGGTGGCAGCGACGCGCCCGCTCCGTGATCCCCGAATCCGAGCTCGCCCGCAACAAGAACTACACCCCCGAGGCCGTCTCCGGCCTCCATCGCTACCTGCGCGTCACCGACGCGGACGTGGTGATCGGAACCCGTCCGGGCATCAACCTCCTCCTGGCGGCCTGGGCGCCCAAACGCCTGTGCGTGATCGGTCAGGAGCACCTCAACCTGGCCGAGCACAAGTCCGATCTGCTCGAGGCGATCGACCGGCGGTACCACGACCTGGACGGGCTGAGCGTGCTGACCGAAGCCGACCGGGACGCCTACCGGCGGCTGCTGGGACGCGGAGGCGACTTCCTCACCGTCATCCCCAATGCCCTGGAACCGCAGGTCCCGGCACGGGCGACCCTGGACGAGTCCGTGATCGCCGCCGCCGGACGCCTGTCCCCGATCAAGCAGTATCCCAAGTTGGTCGAGGCGTTCGCTCAGGTGGCAAAGAAGCATCCCGAGTGGAACCTGCGTATCTACGGTGACGGGGACAGGGCCACCCAGATCACCGAGACGGCCCGTCGGCTGAACATCGAGGACCACGTCACGCTCATGGGCAAGACCAAGGAGTTGCCCGATGAGCTGTCCAAGGCGTCGATCCTGGCGGTGAGTTCCAAGGTGGAGGGCTTCGGGATGACCATCGTGGAAGCCTTCTCCGTGGGGCTTCCGGTGGTGAGCTTCGACTGCCCGCACGGTCCCGGCGAGATCATCGACCACGAACGTAACGGGTTGCTCGTGCCGCCACAGGACACCGAAGCCTTGGGACGTTCCCTGCTCCGGCTGGTGGAGGCCCGCGAGGAACGCCACCGCATGGGTGCGGCGGCGTTGGAGTCCGCCTCCCGTTACCGCCTGGTGGACATCGTTCCCCGGTGGGAGGAGTTCTTGGAGTACCACCGCGCCTAAGGGGTCAACGGCGCATGCGGCGCCATTCGTCAGTGGCCACCACCGCCGCCCAGGCCCCGGCGATACGGGCCAGGCCACGACGCACCTCGTCGACCACGGCCGGGGCCAGGGGCGATTCGGCCTGTTCGACGGGTTCCAGGCGCACGGTGACGCGCAGCCCGTCCAAGACCTTCTGGGCCCGGGCCAGGGTCTCGGGGTCCGGCGTGGTCGAGCGGTCCAGCAGGGCGCGGATGCCATCGCGCAGGGTCAGGGCCTCGTCCAGGTCGGCGAGGGTGATCGGGATGGCCCCCTCGGTGACCAGGCGGTGTTCACGCAGGAATCGGGCGAGATCGGACCGGTCCGCGAGGCGGCCACCGGTGGAGACGAAGTCCGCGATGAGTTCCGCCGGCGCGCTGGGGCGAGTGGGGGTACTGGTCGTGGTGGTACTCATGAGCACCATCACATCACGTCGTACCGACCGTCGGGGGTGTTTCGGTCGGTCGTGGCCACAGGTGGTCATGACGGTCGGGCCCGGGGTTCTCCGTGCCCGCCCTCACGGCGGGCACGGAGGCACTCAGAGCTTGACGCCCAGCAGGGTGTCGACGGTGGCGCGCACCAGGCCCGGCGCACCCGTGTCGCTCCCGCCCTCGGACAGGGCGGTGGCGGCCCAGGTGTCCACCGCGGTCAGGGCCGCCGGGGAGTCCAGGTCCTCGGCGAGCGCGGCACGCACCGCGGCCAGCACGGGGGCGGCGTCCGGAGCGGCCCCCAAGGCGAAGGCGGCGCGCCAGCGTTCGGCGCGTTCGGTGGCCGCCGGGAGTTCGGCGTCGGTCCACTCCCAGGCGCCGCGGTAGTGATGGGAGAGCATCGCCAAACGGATGATCGCCGGGTCCACCCCCTCCTGTCGCAGCTTGGAGACGAACACGAGGTTGCCCAGCGACTTGGACATCTTCTCGCCGTTCAGGCCCACCATGCCCACGTGCAGGTGATTATGGGCGTTGGGGCCACCGGTCGCACAACGGGTCTCGGCCGCACCCATCTCGTGGTGCGGAAAGATCAGGTCGTTGCCGCCACCGTTGAGGTCGAAGGACGGACCGAGCCGGTCCAGGGCGATGGCGCTGCACTCGATGTGCCAGCCGGGGCGGCCACGGCCGAGCGGGCTGTCCCAGGAGGGTTCGTCGGGGCGTTCGGCCCGCCACAGCAACCAGTCGAGCGGGTCCTTCTTCCCACCGCGCCCGGGGTCTCCACCTCGTTCGCCGAACAGCTCCAGCATCTGCTCACGGTCCAGCCCGCTGATCTCACCGAACCCGGGCGCCTCGGCCACGGAGAAGTACACGTCGCCGTCGAGCTCGTAGGTGGCCCCGGTCTGGCGGATACGCGCGGCCAGTTCGCTGATGAGGTCGATCGACTCCACCACCCCGACGTAGGAAGTGGGCGGGATGACCGAAAGCGCGGCCATGTCCTCACGGAAGACGTCGATCTCTCGGTGAGCGAGGTCGCGCCAGTCGACACCGGTGGCCGTGGCCCGTTCCAGGAGGGGGTCGTCGATGTCGGTGGTGTTCTGCACGTAGTTCACGTCGTGCCCGGCGTCCCGCCAGACGCGGTTGACCAGATCGAAGGTCAAGTAGGTGAAGGCGTGTCCCATGTGGGCGGCGTCGTAGGGGGTGATTCCGCAGGCGTACATCCCCGCGGTGGCACCAGGCGTCGTCGTCCTTATCCGCCCGGTGGCGGTGTCGTGGATACGCAGGGGGCCTCCGGCACCCGGCAGGGGGACGATGTCAGGCACAGACCATGAACGCATGAGGGAAGACTATCCGCACGGGTGCTCGACCAACGCACCGATGTCGCTCTCGTGCGCGGGTGATGATCACCGCAGAGGGGATGGGAATATCTCGGCCCTGGACGTTACTGTGCGGCCTGGGAGACCCGTCCTCGGCCGATGAGGAGCGCGCTCAGCACGGCGGTGGCACCACAGCCCGCGGCGAGGAGTTCGTTCCCCAGCCGCCAGTGCAGCAGCGCCCCACTGACGGAGACGACGTAGAGCAGCCAGTACGCGATCGACTCCAGATAGTGACCGTTGCGGTCGGACATGGGAGACCCCCTGTGCTGTCGGCGCGCTTGTCGACACACCGTCGACGACCATTGGGGCCGCCTTAACTGAGGGACGCCCCGGTTACACGGAGGGTTTACGCGACCTGGAGGTGATGGCGAGCACCGGTCCCGCCCCGGCACGCGGCCGGGGCGGGAGGCCCAAGGGAAGCGGGCTCGGTCAGGGGTGGACGGCCAGTTGCGCCTCGAGCAGATCCAGGTCCTCGGCGGCGCGGGAAGAGGGGTCGTCCATCATCGCGCGCAGACGCCTGCGGGCGGACTTGGCCTGAGAGCGCTCGGCCACCGGCTCGGCCGCCAAACGCCCCAGTCCGGAACGGAGACCGGTGGGCGTGCGCATACTCCACGAGGCGTCATCGGCGGTCAGGAGGAGGCCAACGGTGCCGTCGGTCCGCACCCGGACCCACTGCCCCACCAGATCGGCGGGATCGCCCAGGGGACGCGGGGCGGACGCGGAGACGGAGTGGGCGCTCATCATGGCGTGTTCCTTGGAAAGGGTCGTGATCGTGGACTGCTGTCTGAGATGAGACGCTCTCGCAGCCCGCCTATGACGCGCTTTCGGAAAACTTCCGGCCGAGAATTCTCCTGCCCTTACCGACCTGCGGTGACTTGAGGAGATCTCTGCGTCAGGTATCGATCATCCGCCAGGCCTCGGAGCGGGCCGGGGTGTCGGTGAAGGCGTAACGAACCGTCTCCCCGTCCATCGCCAGCAGCGTCACCGAACCCGTCGACCACACCCGCCCCTCACCCAGGTCGGCGTGGGCGATCAACGCGGAGGGGTCCCCCTGGGTGGGCCCCACCCCGGCGGATCTCGGTGTGGCATGAGCGGCCTCGGCGATGAGTCCGGGCCACTCTCCCCAGACCTCCTCCACCGTATCGGCGCTGGACAGGTCCGGGTCCGGGCGGGTCCGGGCGAACTCGGGCGTGTGCCGGGCCGCCCGGGGATCGACCGCGTCCAACCCGGTGTTGACGATGGTGGTCACCCCCGTAGGCAAGGACCTGACGTCCATACACCTGCCATCCCAGCTGTAGAGGGTGGCCTGGCGCGTGTCGGCGTCCAACAGGTGGAAGGGCGCGTAACCGGTCGGATCCTGTCCCGCCAAGGGGTCGAGTGCCGCCCGGGGCTCCCGGGCCCGTCGCCCCAACGCGTGCAATGGCAGGTCCCCCCGGCTCGCCGGATAACTCCCCTCCCAGGGCATCCGTCCATCCCAGGGCCACCCGTTGAGCAGCGCGGCCGCACGAGGGCCGGTGGGATCGACCGCCAACCAGGTCCCTCCGGCCAGGCTGTCGCGCCCACCGATCAGATCGGGCCGCTCCGGCCAGTGGTGGTCCGGCCACTCCCAGGGGCGTGAGCGCATTTCGTCCCGCAACGCGACCACGACCAACGGTGTGGTGGCGTCCGGATCGAAACCGACGATGACGGTGCACATGTGTCCCCCTGGGAGCTCACGGTGGTGGTTCCCGTCGGTCGCCGGTGTTCCACTTCGAATCCCGGGGTGAGGGGCCTCCGACGACCGTTCCGAAAGCCGACCTTAGCGCCTCTTGACGTGGACCCTCCTGACTCGACCTCCCCCGGCCCGAGCTCTCGTGGCCTGTCCTCTTCTAGTCTGAGGGCTCTCTACTCTTGTTCTCAACGAGACCGAAGTCGGTCACAGGTGTGTTCCCGAGTGCCGTCATGACCGACCCCTCCTCATCTCGCCCGCCTGACCAGGAGTCATTCGTGCCCGAAAAAGCAGACCGGCCCCACAAGGGTCCGGCCTCCACGGCGACCGCCCCGGGACCCTCACCGTCCCTGACCGGGCCGCCGCAGGAGCCGGGACTGTCGCTGGAGGAGGTCGCCGAACGCGTCGCCACCGGCCGGACCAACGACGTCCCGATCCGGGCCGGCCGCAGCGTCGTCCAGATCATCCGGGGCAACGTCTTCACCCGGATCAACGCGATGATCGCGGTGTTGTTCTCGATCATCGCGGTGATCGGGCCGGTCCAGGACGGGCTGTTCGCGATGGTCATCGTGATCAACACGCTGATCGGCATCATTCAGGAGCTTCGTGCCAAGCGCACCCTGGACAAGCTCGCGATCGTCAACGCCGCCCGTCCCCGCGTGGTCCGGGGCGGCGCGACCGTCCACGTGGCCACCCAGGAGATCGTGCTGGACGAGGTCCTGGAGATCGGCGTGGGTGACCAGATCGTCGTGGACGGTGTGCTCACCTGGGCCGGTGGTCTGGAGGTCGACGAGTCGTTGCTGACCGGTGAGGCCGACCCGGTGGTCAAACGACCGGGCGACACCGTGATGTCGGGCAGCTTCGTGGTGGCGGGCGCGGGTCGCTTCCGGGCCACCAAGGTCGGTCGGCACGCCTACGCGGCCCGATTGGCCGAGGAGGCGAGCCGTTTCTCCCTGGTGCACTCGGAGCTGCGCTCGGGGATCGATCGGATCCTTCACTGGATCACCTTCGCCCTCTTCCCGATCGGCGGCCTGCTGATCTACAGCCAGCTGTTCATGGGCGGCCACGTCACCCTGGACGCAGGAGCCGCCTCGAACGGGATCTTGGGACCGTTCGCGGACGCTCTGCGCAGCATGGTGGCGGCCCTGGTGTCGATGATCCCCGAAGGGCTCATCTTGTTGACCAGCATCGCGTTCGCCGTCGGGGTGATCCGTCTGGGGCGGTACAAGTGCCTGGTGCAGGAACTGCCCGCGATCGAAGGGCTGGCCCGGGTGGACGTGGTGTGCACCGACAAGACGGGCACCCTGACCGAGGTCGGCATGAGGTTGGCCCGGATCCATGACCTGGGGGGTCTGTCGCGCCAGGGCGGGGAAGGGCGAACCCAGGACACTCCCGCGATCTCACCCGTCCGGGTGTTGGCGGCCCTGGCCTCGAGCGACCCGAATCCCAACCCCAGCATGGTCGCGATCGCCGAGGGCTGCGCGGCCCAAGGGCAGCCCGCCCCGGAGTGGGCGGTCACGGCCTTGGCCCCGTTCTCCTCCGCGCGCAAGTGGAGCGGTGCGAGCCTGCTCACCCCCGACGGTGAGGAGCACTGGGTGCTGGGCGCCGCCGACGTCCTGGTGTCCTCGGACTCCCCCGCCGCGGCCGAGGCCGCCCGGCTGAGCGCACAGGGGTTGCGGGTTCTGCTGCTGGCCCGAGCCTCGGCACGGGTGGACGACGGTCTCGCCCCGGGGTCGGTGGAGCCGGTCTCCCTGGTGGTGCTGGACCAGCGAGTACGCGAGGACGCCGCCCCGGCCCTGGACTACTTCGTCGACCAGGGCGTGAACGTCAAGATCGTCTCCGGTGACCACGCCGCCTCGGTGGGCGCGGTCGGCCGTGAACTGCGGTTGGCGGGTGCCGAGCATCCGGTGGACGCCCGAGAGCTGCCCGAGGGGTTCGAGGATTTCTCGCGCGAGGTCGAGGCCGGTTCGGCCTTCGGGCGGGTGACCCCCGAACGCAAGCGCGACATGGTGCGAGGGCTGCGTGAGCGCGGGCACACGGTGGCCATGACCGGTGACGGCGTCAACGACGTACTGGCCCTCAAGGAGGCCGACATCGGTGTGGCGATGGGCGCGGGGAGCCCCGCGTCGCGTTCGGTGGCGCAGTTGGTGCTGTTGGACGACCGATTCGCCGTCCTGCCTCGGGTGGTGGCCGAAGGCCGCCGGGTGATCGGCAACATCGAGCGGGTGGCGAGCCTGTTCCTGACCAAGACCGTGTACACGATGACGTTGGCCATCGTCGTGGGTCTATTGGCCGTCGCCTACCCCTTCTTCCCCCGGCACGCCACCCTGATCAACGCCGTGACGTTCGGTATCCCCTCGTTCTTCCTGGCCTTGGCGCCCAACACCGACATCGCCCGGCCCGGGTTCGTGCTGCGGACGTTGCGTTTGGCGATCCCCTCCGGTCTGGTGTCGGGGTTCGCTGCGGTGACGACCTACCTGTTGGTGTTGGGCGGCCGCACGGTGCCCGACCCCTCCGACCGCACAGCGGTGGTGATCACGTTGTGCGTAACGACGCTGTGGGTGCTGTTGCTGGTGGCCAAACCGTACGTGTGGTGGAAGGTCGCGCTGGTCGGTTCCATGGTGGGGCTGCTGACGTTGGCGATGGTGACACCGTGGGGGCGGTGGTTCTTCGACCTGGACGTGAGCGATCCGACCAAGGTACTGACGGGGTTGACCGTGGCGGGGGTGGCGATCGCCGCGATCACGGTGATCCGTGTGGTGGACGACCGGATGATGGCCCGGTCGCGGGCCACGGCGAACGAGGAGACCGAGCCGGAGCGGGAGCAGGCCTTGGCCTAGGGGCGGGAGGGGATTTTCCGTTCTCGGCTGGTCTTCGGCCAGCGTGGGAACTGTTCAGCCCCGTCCTCAGCCGGAATGCTGGGTGCGCCACGTGGCTGGAACGACTGGAGCGATATTGAGCATCCCCAACACGCATGTCCGCGCCGTGCTGGACGCCTATCTGGAACGCTTCCCCAAGGAGGTCGACGCGGCCGCTCCCCTGGTCCAGGCCTTGGACGACGAGCATGAGCTGGCTTCACCCAAAGAATTCCGTATCGGGCACGTGACCGCGGGGGCCGTGGTTCTGGACCCGTGCTGGCGGGTGCTGATGGTCCGGGAGGACTCCAGGGGTTCATGGCTGTTGCCGGGCGGACACCTCACCGAAACCGACGGGGCCCTGCACGAGGCCGCGCGGGACCGGTTGACCCAGATCACCGGACTGGTTCCCGAACAGCTGGTGGCCACCTCCGAAGACCTGCCTTCGGACCTGGATTCGCACCTGGTACCCGAGTCGCTCGACCTCGGAGAGCCCGAGCACCGGCACTTCACGTTCCTGTACCTGTACCGCGCGACCGCCGCCACGGTACCGGTCGGTTCGCATACCTTCGGTGACCTGGCCTGGCGCCCGCACACCGACATCCCCTCGGCCCGGTTGGCGGCCAAGATCTCCCAGGCATTGGCCCCCGACCGTGAGCCCACCAGAGGCTGAGGCCTCCGGCGCCACATCAGAGGTTCTCCAAGTACCGATTGACGAGCGCCGAGGTGAACCCGGCCTCGGTGTGGCCGGCCCGCACCGGCTCGTGTCCAAGGTCGTCCCCGATCTCGATCATCGCGCCCCTCATACCCTCTCCTCGGGCCCGCTCCACCGCGAAGCCGATCGCCGAGCCCACGCCCTCCTCATGCAGCTTGGAGACGAACACCAGGTCGCCCGGCGACTCGGACCTCTTCACGCCGTTCGGGCCGACCACGCCCATGCGCGGGTGGTCGTGGGTATCGGGCCGACCGGCGGCGCGGCCGGTGGCACACGACACGGTCAGGGATGCGCGGCGACTTGGAGGTCGAGCAGGTCCAGGGCGGCGGTCCCCGGGGAGGAGGGATCGTCCATGACGGCGCGCAGACGCCTGCGCACGGTCCGGGCCTCGGTGCGCCGGGAGATCGGCTCGGCCGCCAG
>NZ_ANBD01000081.1 GCF_000341005.1 Nocardiopsis alkaliphila YIM 80379
CACCCGGTGTGATCGGCGGCCGGCAACAGGCCGGCGGAGCCATCGTCGTGCACCCGGACCCACTGCCTCACCAGGTCGGTGGACTCGCCCAGGCAACGGCGGGCGGTCGTGGGAGCGGGGCGGACGCTCATCATGGGTCTCCTCGTCGAGTCGTTGTTCTTTCGTCCTGAGTAAGACGTTCCCCCACACCACCGACAAAGCGTTTTCGGAGAAATTTTGTCCCGATATGCGAGAATCCCACGTCAAGGCATACCGCCGGGTCGGAAGGATGGCCGGTACGGGGCATCGACCGAGCAGAGAGCGCACCGCCGGTACGAGCCACGCTGTGGGGTCGGGCATCAGCCGTGGCGAGGTCGTTCGCGGGGTCGAGAGCGATATCGCGCTGAACCACGGGACGACACGGGATTTCGCCTTCCCCCGATGCGGCCGATCCAGTGCTCGAGGGGCAGCCGCAGGTCCTCACCGACCACAGCCACAGCGACCTGCACGCTTACGCCAGGTACAGGGCATTGCCACCGACCCCCCACGTGCGTGGGGCTCACAAGCCCCGACCATCAAAGCCGGGGCGGTTTGTCGGTCCATCCCCACGTGCGTGGGGCTCACTGGCTCATCTGATCGATGCCCACGAACGCGGTCCATCCCCACGTGCGTGGGGCTCACGGCGACCCGGCGATGTCCCGGAAGCTCCGAGACGGTCCATCCCCACGTGCGTGGGGCTCACACATGCCGCGCACCCACCGGCTACTCCGACAGCGGTCCATCCCCACGTGCGTGGGGCTCACCCCATCCACGGGATCGTCCTGTGGTTGGAGGCCGGTCCATCCCCACGTGCGTGGGGCTCACCAGTTCTCAGTGCGGCCCTGAGAGTAGGACGACGGTCCATCCCCACGTGCGTGGGGCTCACAGTTAATGACCTGCAGAAACACGGGCCGTTATCTCCGCGAGATCTACCGGCGGACAGAGCTCCGCTCGGCCTCGCCCACCGGTCGCGCACTCCCCCAGGCACCTGGGGACGAACACTCGCTTCACTCCGCATTCTCCCCCACGAACCCTCGCGGTGACACCCCGATGCTCACTCCACACCACAGGAACCGAAGGCCCGGCCGGGCTGAATCGGCCATCGATGCGTGTCCACCCCGTCCACGGTCACGCCGAAGCGGTCGCGGCTCGGCCCTGCTCCGCGTCCAGGCCCTTGTGGGCGTCACGGCCCCGCTGTTCCCACCGGCCCTCACTGAGCAGGGTAGGGTTCCGGACCGAGCACCCGTACCGGCGAGGCATGTGCGGACTCCCAGGCGTTCAGGGAGAAGGCGACCACGGCGTCGCGGTCCTCGGGGGCGTAGGGGCGGATCGTGGTGCTCATGCGGGCAGGTCAACGACACGTGTCCTGCGGGACCCCTGGTTCTCCGGTGGGTTGTACCGTGGCGCCAGGTCCAGAACGAAAGAGGGCACGATGGTGGACGAAACCGACCTGCGGCATCTGCGACGCGCGGTGGAGCTGGCTGCCGAGGGACTGGACGCGGGGGACGAGCCCTTCGGTTCGGTACTGGTGGGCGCGGACGGTGCGGTGCTGTTCGAGGACCGTAACCGCGTGGCGGGCGGTGACGCGACCCAACACCCGGAGTTCGCGATCGCCCGATGGGCGGCGGAGCACCTGTCTTCCGAGGACCGCGCCGCGACGACGGTGTACACCTCGGGTGAGCACTGCCCTATGTGCTCGGCCGCGCACGCGTGGGTGGGTTTGGGCCGGATCGTGTACGCCAGCTCCACCGAGCAGCTGGTCGGCTGGCTCCGGGAGTGGGGCGTGCCCGGCGCGCCCGTGCGGCCGCTGTCCATCACCGAGGTCGCCCCCGCTGTCCCGGTCGAGGGTCCGGTGGCCGCCTTGGCCGAGGAGGTCCGGGGCCTACACGCGCGCCTGCACGGCTTGGGCTGAACCGCGCGCCGGTGGCGATCCGGGCCGCGCAGTACCACCGGCGGGGCGTTCCGCCCTCACGGAGGCCCACTCGGGCGGAGCCGGTCGCCCTGGACTGTGAGCGCGAACGAGCGGAGGCCGTCGGCGTGGTCGGAGCAGCGGTCACCGGCCACGGTGACGCCGTTGTCGGAGCCCGGGCCGACTGGACGCTCAGCGCGCCCTTGGCTCCGTTGAACTCGCCGTCGCTCCACCTCTCGATGGCCTCGCACCCCTGGAAGTCGCGGCCCCCACTCGTCCACCACCCCATCCGGGGCGAAGGCGCCCGGGCACCCTGTTCCCGAGCACGGTCCTCGCCCGCATCGTGGGCGCCTACGTCTCCCCCACCGAACCGGGCTCCGGGACCGACCCGCCCCAGAGCTCCTGAGGGAACCGGCCATGACGGCGAAGGCCCGTCTCAGGGATCCAGGGAGGGCCTTTCGACTCCTGCCGGGCGCGTCCCTGGGAAGGGTCAGTGCCGGTCGTCCTCGTCGGGCTCGAACCGACCCTGGATCACGCGGCCCCGATTGGCGGTGGGGCGACCCTGATCGGCGCCGCCGGGGTTCGTGCCACCGGGGGTTCGGCCGAAGGGGTCGCCCGGTGTTCTGGGACCGAACGGGCCCTGATCGGGGATGGTGGCGCCGGCGGCGAACTCCTCGTTCACGCGGTCCTGCATCTTCCGCATCCGGCGCGCGGCCCAACCGGCGAACACCCAGCGCAGGGCGGGGCGGGTGAAGGGGGTGGCCAACAGCAGGCCGAGTGTCGCGGTGATGAAGCCCGGAACGACCAGCAGGATACCGCCGGCCATGAGCATCAACGGGTCCAAGAGCCCCTTGCGCGGTTGCTGTCCGGTGCGCATGGCCTCGTCGGCTTCCTGGAGCACCTCGCGAAAGGCCCGCCCGGTGTGGCGCAGCACGGCCACGCCCAGGATCATCAGCGAGACCAGGGACGCCAGAGTCCACGAGACGCCGATCTGCCCGCCGACGACGATCATCAACCAGACTTCCAGGAACGGCAGTGCCATCAACGCGAGCACTAACAGCAACGGCATCGCGGAACCATCCTCAGGGTCGTGGGCCGGGGTCGGTGGTCTCCCTATCGGAAGAACGCCTCCTCGGGGTGAAAGGTTCCCGTGGAGCGGTCTCCTCTCACGTCTTGGCGCGGCGGGCGATGACCATGGAGGCGATCACGGCGGCCAGGCCGAGACCGGACAAGAGGGCTTCGGGAGCCGCACCGAGCCGAGTGGCCAGGGTGGGTCCCTCCATGGCGGTGAGCTCGGCGACGTGGATGTCGGGTTCGGCCTCGGGTGAGCGGTAGGTCACGGTGCCGTCCGGTTCGACCACCGCGCTGACGCCACTGGTGGAGACGACCACGGCGGGACGGCCGTGTTCGACGGCGCGCAATTGGGTGATGGCCAACTGCTGATCCGACTGGCCGGTGAAGTTGTAGTTGGCGTTGTTGGTGGGGATCACGAGGATCTGCCCCCCGGCGGCCACCGCCTCGCGCACCGGTGGATCGAAGGCGACGTCGAAGCAGATTCCCACGGCCAGGGTGGCGTCCGCGACGTCGAGGGCCCCCGCTTCGGTCCCGGGAACGGCGTCGGAACCGACCTGTTCCAGACGGGACACGAAACGGGTGAAGAAGTCTCGGTAGGGGACGTACTCGCCGAACGGAACGAGGTAGCGCTTGCGGTAGACGTCCCCGGGCCCGGTCTCGGGATCCCACACGACGCTCTGGACGTAGCGGGTGCCGTCGTCGTTGAAGCGGCTCATCCCCCATAGCAGGGGAACGCCCACGTCGGCGGCGGCCTCGTCGATGAGTTCGGCGGCCATGGGGTCGCGAAAGGGGTCGATGTCGCTGGCGTTCTCCGGTAGCAGCACCATGTCGGGTTCGGGGTAGTGGCCGGCGCGGACGGCGTCGGCCAACTCGTGCACACCGTCGGCGTGGTTGCGCAGAACCTGCGTGCGCTCGCCCAGGATGGACATCTCTCCGACGTTGGGCACGTTGCCTTGGACCATGCCGACGGTGACGGACTCGATCGGTGCGGGGCGTCCGAGGGCGGGGGCCACCAGACCGCCCAGAACGATCGCGGCACCGGTGGCCAGGCCCACGGTGGGCAGCAGTACACGGGTTCGGCCCCGGGCGTTCACGGCGTGCAGCAGGGTCCACACCAGCATCGCGCCGGTGAGGGCGACGGCGAAGGTGACCAGGGGAGAAGAACCCAGGGCCGCGTATCCGACGAAGGGCGTGTCGGGTTGGGCGAAGGCGAGTTTGCCCCAGGGGAAGCCGCCGAGGGGCCAGCGGGCGCGTACGGCCTCCTGGGCCACCCACAGCGCTGCGGTCCACAGCGGCCAGTAGGGCAGGCGGGCGACCATGGCCAGTCCCATGGCCATGGGCAGGAAGTAGATGGTCTCGGCGCCTGCGATGAGCAGCCACACGTCGACGCCGAAGACGTCCTGCCATTTGATGAGCGGGACCATGAGGGTGGCCCCGGACACCGCGCCCAGCCAGGCGGCGCGTCGAGCCCAGGTGCCGCCCACGGCCAAGAGCAACATGGCGGCGCTGAGCGGGCCGAGCCACCACAGGCCGTACGGAGGGAGCGCGAAGAGTTGGGCCAGGCCGGCACCGATCGCCATCAGGGTCCGCCAGAGCGGATCCCGGTGTCCCCATCGGCCCCCCGGGGTCAAGGGGGACCATATGGTCGCCGTGGTCTTCGGCCCGGTCATCGCGCCGTCCCGAGAGGATCTTTCGGGAGCCTGGGCGGGGCCCGCTCCCGTGTGCTCGGCAACCACGTGGGGTGCTCGCTTTCCGCTGAGGGTGGTGAGCACGGTCAACGGACACGCGCCCCCCGGCCGGCTTGTCGGGGGGACGCGGAAAAGGCCCGAGCCACCCTTCGGACCGGCTCCGTCCCGTCGGCGGCGAGCTCGGAAGACCGTTGTCTACTGGATGTTCGGGCCTTTTCCGGGTCCAACCCCCCGCCCGGTCGCGGTGCTCCGCCCCTCACCCGATCCCAACCGCACCTGGCGCGTGATGCGGTGTCCGATCGGACGAGCGAGGGCCGCACAACCGGTCCGTCCAGTGCTGGACTGGTCGTTAGGTTACCCAGACTCCCCGACCTGTCGTCTCAACCCGGCCACCGTGTCGTGGTGGCCGCATCGAGTACGCGAAGGGGAGCAAGTGGTGAACCGTCGGACAGGCTAACGCACCTGGGGCCCGCACGCCAGCCGTGCCGAGAAGGATTGCGGGCGACCGCAATCAGATCGAAATCGAACCCACTATGGACATTCCGATCACCACCATGATCTGATGTGATCAGAAATCGACCCGCTTCGATCAAGTTCGAACACCGGGTCGAGTTGAAGGGATCATCGGCCACGGGATCCCCTCAATATCGGATACGCCACACCGAGCGGGAGTTGAATGCCATGGCGGAGATCGTCCTCGAGGGCGTCGACAAGATCTACGGCGGCGACGTCAAGGCCGTCGACAACCTGAACCTTCGGATCGAGGACGGCGAGTTCATGGTGCTCGTCGGCCCTTCCGGCTGCGGTAAGTCCACCGCGCTGCGCATGATCGCCGGTTTGGAGGAGATCTCCGCCGGCACGTTGGTCATCGGTGACGAGATCGTCAACGACCGTCCGCCCAAGGACCGCGACATCGCGATGGTCTTCCAGAACTACGCGCTCTACCCGCACATGAGCGTCGAACAGAACCTCGCCTTCGGCCTGAAGCTGCGCAAGGTCGCCAAGCCGGAGATCGCCCGCCGTGTCGCCGAGGCCGCCGAGATGCTCGGCCTGGAGCCCTACCTCAAGCGTAAGCCGGGCGCCCTCTCCGGTGGTCAGCGCCAGCGTGTGGCCATGGGCCGCGCCATCGTGCGCGAACCGCGCGCCTTCCTCATGGACGAGCCGCTGTCCAATCTGGACGCCAAGCTGCGTGTGCAGATGCGTGCCTCCCTGAACCAGCTCCACGAACGCCTGGGGGTGACCACCGTCTACGTCACCCACGACCAGATCGAGGCGATGACCCTGGGTGACCGGGTCGCGGTGCTGCGGGACGGCCGCCTTCAGCAGGTCGACACCCCCAAACGGCTGTTCGACTCCCCCGTCAACCTGTTCGTGGCCGGGTTCATCGGTTCCCCCGCGATGAACTTCGTGGACGCCGAGTTCAAGCGTGACGGGGAGGGGGCGGTGCTGGAGTTCGCCGGGCACAAGCTGCCCGTCCCGGCCTCCCTGCTCGACGACCGTCCGGGACTGGAGGACTACCTGGGCCGTTCGCTGATCCTGGGTATCCGTCCCTCCGACTTCAACGACGCCGAGTTCGACGGCAACGGGGACCCCCGCATCGAGGTCACCGCCGGTGTCACCGAGGAACTGGGTACCGAGATCAACGTCATCTTCGGTATCGACGCCCCACCGGTGCGTCACGAGGACGCCACCGCCCTGGCCAAGGACGCCGCCGGTGACGAAGCCGATAGCGCCCTGGCCCTGGGCGGCGACCGCTCGCTGTTCACCGCTCGGGTGAGCCCGCGCAGCAAGGTCAAGCCGGGCAGCACCATCAGCCTGTCGGTGGACGTCAGCCAGCTGCACTTCTTCGACCAGCAGAGCGGTCTGGCCATCGGTCACCACGGCAACGACTGACCGCCCCTTCCGAGTCCTTCGGAACGAGTATCGTGCGCGGCCGGTGTCCCCTTCCCCCGGGGCCACCGGCCGCGTCCGTGCTCGCCCTCCCGGGCACGGCTCCCGATCAGTTCAGGAGCCAGATGGCCAGGTTCAGGGCGGTGGCGAACAGGGACCAGGCCAGGTAGGGGGCGAGCAGCAACGCCGCGAGCCTGCTATGCCGCCAGGCCAGTACGATCGCGGTGGCCACTGCGACGTCCAAGAACACGATTTCGATCAGGGCCGTGCCGTAGAGCCCCAAGGCGAAGAACAGCGGGGTCCACAAGGCGTTCAGGACCAACTGCAGGACGTACACCACGAAGAAGGTCTTGGCCCCGGCCAGGCCGGCGGCCCGCCAGACCAGCCAACCGGCCACGGCGATCAACACGTAGAGCGCGGTCCACACCGGGCTGAAGAGCCATGAGGGCGGCGCCCAGGTGGGGACTTCGAGTTCGGCGTAGACCCCTCCCGATCCGGACGCGGCCAGACCGCCGACCAGGGCCGTGGCCAGGACCGCCGCCGCGAAGCAGATCGCGGCCACCACGGACCTTCCCACTCCCGGTGTGCGGGGCGCAACAGCGGTACTGCGTTCCATAAGTTCCCCCGAAAATCGCTCATGTGACTCTTCGTGAGGTCTTTCCTACCCACCCACTCCGACCCGCCTCCGAACGATCCCGGCAGGCCCTTTCACCAAACCTTTCCCACGGGTGACATTCCGGCTTCCCCAGGGCCAGGCATCTATTCCTTGACCACCGTGGTGGGCCACTTGAAGCATGTGATCGTGCGTAACCGAGCCCCCGGAGGCGCCCTCGCCCTCGACCCCGCGTCGGTCGTCGACACCTTGCACGGCCGACCCGTTCCCGACCCCTATCGATGGCTGGAGTCGGCGCGTTCGCCCCGGACCCTGCGCTGGCTGGAGGAACGCGCTCGCGAGTACGAACGAGAGGCCTCCGACTGGCCACTGCGCGAGCACCTGGCCACCCGGATCCGGGAACTCCTCGCCACCGACCTGTGGTCCGTTCCGGTCCACCGCCCCGGAGCCCTCTTCGCCACGGTACGCACGGCCGGAGGCGAGCACCCGCGCCTGGTCATCCTGCCCGACGCGGAACCCGGAACACCCCTGGCCGCCCACAGCGCGCGCACCGTGTACGACCCCTGTGTCGAAGACCCCGAGGGCCGCACCACCCTGGACGCTTGGGAACCTTCTCCCGACGGTGGGCTGGTCGCCGTGCAGACATCCTCGGGCGGGGTGGAGCACGGCCGGCTACGGGTGCTTCGGGTGGCCGACGGCACACCCGTGGGGCCTACCGTGCCACGGGTTCGCTACTCGCACGTGGCCTGGCTGCCCGGGGACGGCCGTTCCTTCTTCTACGTACGCCGCGACGGTGTCCAGGGAGTCCGCGGGGTGTGGCTGCGCCGGGCGACCGACGGCGCCGAGACATTAGTGCACGCCTGCACCGGCCCGGGCACCGTCCCCGGAGTGAGGGTCCTGGGCGGGCGCTGGTTGTTGGTGACCGAGAGCCACGGCACCGGCCATCGTACCGACCTGTGGCTGGCCGACCTCACGGCCGCTCCC
>NZ_ANBD01000082.1 GCF_000341005.1 Nocardiopsis alkaliphila YIM 80379
GGGCCACGAGGCCGAGACGGAGGCACGCCTGGGTCCGGACGGCCTGCTGTACCTGCGCACCACCCTGGGCGCGTCCCGGCGCCGTGTCTGTGTGGCCGATCCCCACGAACCCGGCCCCGAGCACTGGCGCGAGGTGGTGCCCGAGGACGCCGGCGCCACCCTGGACGCGTTCTGCCCCCAACCCGACCCACGCGGTGGGGGCGCCTCCCTGCTGGTGGTGCGTACCCGGTTGGGGATCAGTGAGGCCACCGTGCACGACGCCGCCACCGGAGCGCTGCGGTACCGGGTGGCGTTGCCCGGAGAAGGCATGGTCTCCACCCCCTCCGTCGCCCCCGATGGTTCCGTTTACCTGGGCTACGCCGATGTGTCCACCCAGCAACGAGTGTTGCGCTTGGAACCGGGCGAACCGGCTCCTTCCCACTGGCCTTCGCACGGCGCCGAGCCCTCGTCCTCACCCCGTGTGGAGCGGACCGTGGTGTGGGCTCGCTCGGCGGACGGCACCCGGATTCCGATCACCGTTTTCGACGCCTCCGATGGCTCGGGCGCTCGGCCCACACTCCTGCACGCCTACGGCGGTTTCGGTCGGCCACGCCAGTTCGGATTCAGCGCCACGGTGTTGGCCTGGTTGCTCAGCGGCGGCCGCTACGCGGTGGCGCACGTGCGCGGCGGAGGCGATGCCGGGCGACGCTGGCACCTGGAGGGTTCTGGTCGTCGAAAGCCCCGGGCCGTCCAGGACCTGGTGGCGGCGGCCGACACGTTGGTCTCCTCCGGGTGGTGCGCACGCGACCGATTGTGCCTGTCGGGTGGTTCGGCCGGAGGACTCCTGGTACTGGCCGCAGCGACCGCCCGGCCCGATTTGTGCGCGGCGGTGATCGCCTCGGCCCCGTTGGCGGACATGGTCCGGTTCGAACGCCTGGGGTTGGGCCGGATGTGGACACGCGAGTTCGGCAGTGTCTCCGACCCCGAGGACTTCCTCGCCCTGTTGTCCTACTCCCCTTACCACCGGGCCCTGGAGAACGCCCTGCGCACGCCGGGGTCGCGCCATCCCCACGTGCTGCTCACCGGGTTCGACGGGGACACCCGCACCGACGCCGCCCATCCGCGCAAGATGTGCGCGGCCTTGCTCGCGGCGGCCGGTGGGGAGCAAGAGCGCCCTCCCGTCCTGCTGCGGTACGAGCACGAGGTCGGCCACGGCCCGCGTGCGGTGAGCAGGGCCATCGGACTGGCCGCGGACGCGCACGCGTTCGCGGCGCGAAGAACGGGGTTGACCGGGTGAGCGTACCCGGGGCGGCCCTGGTCAAGAGGATCGATTCTTTGGCACAGAAAGCGAGGTGCGGTATGGACCCCATCGAGGTTGAGGTCGAGGACTTGGCGGAGGTGACCTCCCGCGACATCACGGCGGGTGGCGACAGTGACGGCACCGACTCCAGTTCCGACTTCATCTGATCCGGTTCCGCCCGATCCGGTCGTCACTGCCCGGGTCGGGCGGGGCCTCGCCCTTCCTCCTCCTTCCCCGCGGTGTCCGCGCGCCCTGCCGCCCTCCACATCGAAAGGACCGCCGTGATCGAGCCCGGCCGCCTGTTCAGCCATGCCCTGTGCGACGCCGTGGGCCATGACGCCCTGACCACGTACCTGTCGGAGGACTTCGTCTTCGCAGACCTGGGCGAGGACGCCGTGCGTACGCTGTTCACCCTGGAGGACCTCAACCACGTGTTGGCCACCTGTGCTCCCGAACCGCCACGGCTGCGTCTGCACCGTGCAGGCGCCCCGGTGCCGCTGGAGCACTACACCGAGGCGGGGACCGCCTCGCGTGAGGCCCGACGGATCGTACGTCCGGAGTCTTTGTACAAGGAATTGCGCGACGGGGCGAGCCTGGTCCTGGACGGGGTGGATCGGATGCACCCGGCCGTGGGCGCGGCCACCGACGACCTCATGCGGTTGGTCCGTGAACGCGCGCAGGCCAACCTTTATCTGATCTGGGGTGATTCGCGCGGTTTCGACACCCACTGGGACGACCACGACACGATGATCGTTCAGCTGGCCGGGTCCAAGCACTGGCGGGGCCCCCGCCCG
>NZ_ANBD01000083.1:0-17447 GCF_000341005.1 Nocardiopsis alkaliphila YIM 80379
CCGCCCGGAACACCGAAGGCGGACTACGACAGGTGTGGGAGGGCGTGTTGCGACCGGGGCAGGTGATCCACGTGCCCCGGGGGTGGTGGCACACGGTTACCGGCAACGGTGAGATGAGCATGCACCTGACGTTCGGGTTCACCCGGGCGACCGGCATCGACTGGGCCGAGGCGTTGGTGCGCCGGCTCTTCGAGGAGGAGTCCTTCCGGCGGGACCTGCCACGTTTCGCCGACGCGGACACGCGCCACAAGCATTGGCACGAACTGGTGTCGCGGCTGGTGGAGGCGGCCGAGGATGCGGATTTGGACGCGTTCTTGGCCGAACGTGACGCGCGCTTCGCGCGCCGTACCTCGTTCACGCTTCCCTGGCCGGTGGAGGATGCGACACCGCCGGCCGGGGCCCGAGTGGAGTTCGTGCCGATCCTTCCCCCGCCCATCGAACACGAGGGCGACAAGGTGACGATCACGGTGGCGGGCAAGCGCTACCGACTTCCGGCGATGACCGAACCGGTGGTGAGTGCGATCGCCGAGCACCGTTCACTGACGGTGGCGGAATTGGCCGAACACGCCGGTGTGGGAGTGGAGGTATGTGCCCGGGTCGTGGCCGCGCTCAGCCGTCACCACCTGGTCCTGGTGCGCTGATCCCCGGGCAAGGGAGCGCCGTGTTCGGGGCGAGCACGGCGCTCCCCCGCCAACAGGCTCGATCGTCCGTGCCGTCGCGAGAGCACACGTAGGCCTCGCTCCCGCCGAGAACCCGATCGATGCCGAAATCGAGCTCTTCGGCGAAGCTCGCCAGGCCAGGGCTCCAGGAATCGACGTCCTCCTCCGGAAGGGGACCCCGACCGCACCGACACGACCACCACCGCCTGTGTGCCGGCCACCTTTTCGCGGCCCGACGCCGAACGCGCCGAGGTCGTCAGGCCCTGACCGTGGCGACCCCGGTGACTCTGTTCGCCGTGTACGCATCACCGACCCCGCACCGCTTCGCGCTCTCCATCGCTGAAGCCGGCAGTCCTCGACCCGCTCGGATTCGGACCTCTGACCTGGGGGAAGAAAGCCGGCATAAGGGAAATCGGCACCTCCGGTGATTGCACCTCCCAGGTTCGTTAGGGTAGCCTCACTTAACAGGCGCGGGTTCACTCGTTCCTCAACGATCCCTACAGCCTCGGTCACTCCGGCTCGACCACTCCGAGCACGGCACCCAAGCGAAGGGCAGGTTCCACGGTGACACCAGATCCGCTCGACGCGCTCCGTGCCGTCTGCGAGGAACTCAAGTTCGCACCCCTGCCCGAACTCCTCGGTTCCGCCGAACTTCGTCGGCGCCCCTTCGGCGACGTCCAGTGTCACAGTGTCACCTCCCTGAGCGGTGATGGTTGGCTGCCCGTCCTGTTCGACAAACTCCAGACCGAGCACGGTCCCGGACACCGGCTTCCGGCCGCCACCAACTTCCTCCGGGTCACTCTGCGCGAACCCATCTTCCTGGTGGCTTCCTCGCTGTACCTGACCGGCCGCGCTCCACTGCTCACCCCGGACACGCTCCGGCTGCCCTGGGACACCGTCCGAGCGCGCTTCGGCACCCCGATCGTGGTCGACGCCCGCACCGTGGTCCTGGCCGACGACCCGGCTTCCGAGCACCCCGACACCGTGGTGGCCTTTGATGAGGACGAACAGCTGAGACTGACGGCCCAAGCCCTGTTCGCCACCTTGGAACCGCTCATCGAGGCCCTGCACGCGCACTCACGAGCGGGCAAGCGCACCCTGTGGGGATGGGTTCTGGACACCCTGCACTTCTACATGCTCAACCCCGCCCGTTACCTGGGGCGGGACGCCGAAGAGGCTTGGGGGCTGGCCACCCGGCTGGGAGACGCACTGATCGCCGCGGGCGCCATCACCCGTAAACGCCCACGTCTGTTCCCCTTCGCCCCGAAACACCCCCGCGGCACTTGGGCCGTCCGAGGCACCTGCTGCTTCGACTACAAGGGCGACCCGGAACACGGATACTGCACGACCTGTCCGCTCAAGTGCGACAGCGAACGCCAAGAGGACCTGTCGGAGTGGCTCCGCGACCCCGCGCTGGCGCCCTGACCGACCCCGGGAACCACCGCCTGTTCCCGTCCACCGGAATCGGGCCTTGCTCTTCCTGGGGTCTCCTCTGTGCGCGCACGGTCACATGGACTCGATCGCTCGGGACCACTCGACCAGGGTGTGCATCGGTCCAACGCTCGCCGTGGCCTCGGTTCCGGCCATGAAGAACATCACCGTCGCCACCCCACCCAGGACCAAGAGCAGTAGGAGCAGCACACCGCAACCGATTCCGAGAATCTTGCCCCAAGGCGTAGGCCTGGGCGCCGGTGAGGCTTCCGGCGCGTGCCCGGGGCCACCGTATCCACCCGAGCCCGCGTAGCCGCCGGGGCCACCGTAGTGGACGGGCCCACTCGGATAGTCACCGTAGCCCGGGGCGTACCCGGTGTTCTCGGCTCCCGCCCCTCCGGGCCCGCTGGGCCCCTCGGAGAGCTCCCCCTCACCACCGAAGGGCCTGTCGTTCGGTGTGCCACCGACAGCCGTCGACCCGGCCTCGGTCCCCTCGATCGAGGGCTCTTCCTCCCTCGGGGGCCGTTCCGAGGAGCGCTCCGGTTCGGGTGCCGCTCCACCGTAGGCCGGCGGATCACCGGTCCCGCCAGGTGGTGACCCGTGCGGTGGCTCCCCTGGGGGTCGGGGGCCGCCCTCCATCGGGTCCCCCCGGTCCCCGGGACGCCACTCCTCCGGTGGGTGGTGGTTCACCGGGTCCCGACCTGGTCGCTCCCCGGCCCCATTCTCGGGCTCCCGCTCACTCACTGAGAACACCTCTTCGTCCCGCGAAGGCCGACCCACCGGCGCGTTTCGGTGGCTGTCTCGGAATCGCACCATAACCGGGATCGGGCTCGCGGACGGGAAGTTCGCCGGGCGTTTTACGATAAAGGAGCGGTTGTCTTTACCCGACCACGCTCCGCCTGGTGAGCAGGGACCGGATCGCGAGTACGAACACCGGAATCGTGAACAGGGCGGCGAACAGGTTGAGCCCGGCGAATCCGACCATGGCCAGCAGCACCCCGGACAGGGCGCCGGCGGACGCACCGCCCAGATTCATCACCAGATCGCTGACCCCCTGGGCCCGCGCACGTACCCCGGTCTGAAGTGACTCGGCCAACAGCGCACTGCCCGAGACCAGTGCGAAGGACCAACCCAGTCCCAACAGGACCAGGCCCACGGTCACCAAGAACTCGTCGCCTCCGGCCACGGCCGACAGAGCGGTGGCCGCCACCAGCACCCCTTGGCCCACCAGCAACATCGGAATCCGACCGAAACGGTCGGCGAGCCAACCCACCACCGGAGAGAGCGCGTACATACCGGCGATGTGCAGGGAGATCGTCAACCCGACGACCGTGAGCGCCGACCCGTGGTGGGTCATGTGCACGGGTGTCATCGTCATGACCCCGACCATCACCATGTGACCGGAGACGATCCCCACCACCGCCAGGGCCGCCACCGGACTACGGACGATCGCGCGCAGCCCGTCGACCATCGTGGCCTCGGGCTCGCCTGCCGTGTCCTGCTCACGTTCGGCCATGGCCAAAAGCAGCGGGTCCGGACGCAGCAGCGCCGTAATGAGCAGGGCACCACCCAAAAAACCGGCGGTGGTGAGCAACACCGGGCCCAACAGGTCGCTCAGGCCCAGGGCGGTCGCCAGACCACCGGTGGGTCCGATGAGGTTGGGCCCCACCACCGCACCCACCGTGGTCGCCCACACCACGATCGATAGATCACGGCCACGGCTGTTCTCATCGGCCAGGTCCGCGGCGGCGTGCCGGGCCTGGAGGTTGGTGGCCGTACCGGCACCGACCAGCACCATCCCGGCCAGGAACAGCCAGAACATCCCCCAGACCGTGGCGGCGATGACCACGAGCCCACCCAAGGCACCCAGGAGCCACCCCAGGCTCAGGCCGGGACGGCGACCACGACGGGCCGCAGCCGCCGCCAGGGGCAGGGCGAAGATGGCGGCTCCCAGGGTGATCATGGTGGTGGCCATCCCCGACCAGGCGTCCGAACCGCTCAGTTCCAGGGCGATGAGCGCACCCACCGCCAACATCGCGCCCATACCGACACCCCCGACGACCTGGGCCGCCATCAGGACCAGGACGGTACGCCGCTGAAGGCGGGCACGGTCCGGCAGCACCCCGACGTTCCCCATGGACACGTGGTCAACTCCCCTGATTCGTCCGTTCAACGGACGAATGGTAGTCCTTGCCCACCACCTCCGGCCATGTCCTCAGTCACGCCCGTACCGCCAACGCAGGAAGTCGTGCTCACGCTCGCGGTAACGCATCAACGCGTAGAGCGGGTCGGGTTCGGGCGCGTCGACGATCACGCCACCCTCCGGGATGACCGGCCAGCACGCGAACGCCCAGAACCGACGTGTGTACACGCCCCAGAAGACGACCCACGCGCCCTGCTTCTGCCACTCGATGTGCTCGGCGATCCGGCGCCGTTCCTCATCCCGATCATCCATGCCGCCCCAGGGCATACCCGGGACCGAGTTCTACCGATCCGGCCGGAACCGGCCACTTAAACGGGTTTGTGGGGAGATCCGAAGAACGAACGCCCGTGCCAGGGCACGGGCGTTCAGAGGAAGAGGAGGTCAGCGACCGGCGACCAGGTCGCTACCGGGAACCGGCTCGGCCGGGTCGTTGCCCAGCGCGATGATCTTGTTGTCGCGGTCCACGTGCACGATGTGCTGCACGTGCTCGGCGCGCTCCTTCTCATCGACCTGGGCGTAACCGATGATGATGACCAGGTCACCCGGGCTGACCAGGCGCGCGGCCGCACCGTTGATCCCGATGACGCCGCTGCCCCGCTCCCCCACCAGGGCGTAGGTGACCAGACGGTTTCCGTTGTCGATGTCGACGATGTGGACCTGCTCGCCGTCGACGATGTCGGCGGCGTCCATCAGGTCGGCGTCGATGGTGACCGAACCCACGTAGTGCAGGTCGGCCTGGGTGACCGTGGCGCGGTGGATCTTGCCGTTCATGAGGGTGCGCAGCACAGCTTGAGCCTCGTTTCAGGGTGTCTTACGGTCTACAGGCCCCGTGGGGTCCCGTGCGTCTCCCATGATGACGCCCCCCATGACCTACTTCGACCACCGGGGCACCACTATGTCCGCCAACACACGCATTCGAACCGTTGTTCCGTCCCCACCAGTCCCTCCGTGAACCGATGGGGACGCCGAGCCACTGGTGCCGTGGCGGTCGGGGCACTAATTCAGCGACGAATAGGCCACGACTCCCCGGCGCACCAGATCGGAGGCCTTGCGGGCGTTGGAGCGCACCTGCTGGTCCCCGGCCGCGCCGGCGATCTGCCCGAGCATGTCCACCAGCATCTTGGCGGTGCGTACGAAGTCACCCGCGGTCATGTCGGACTGGCGCAAGATCGAGTCCAGCCGATCTCCCCGGGCCCACCGGTGGGCGGTCCACACGAATCCCAGGTCCGGCCGGCGCAGGAACGACACCCGGTGTCGCGACTCCACCTCGCTGAGCTCGCCCCACAGGCGCATCATCTCGTCCAACGCCTCGTCCACCCGCCCTTCGGGCACACGCGGGAAGACGTCGTCACCTCGACGCGACTCGTAGACCAGGGCGGCGGCGCATGCGGCCAGTTCCTCCGGACCCAGCTCCTGCCACACCCCGCGGCGTAGGCACTCGGCCACCAACAGATCCAGTTCGGAGTAGATCTTGGCCAGTCGCCCGCCCTCGTCGGAGACGGTGTCCTCGGACAGGTAGTCCAGATCCTCCAGCACTCCGCAGACCCGATCGAAGGTGCGGGAGATGACGTGCGAACGCCCTTCCACACGACGGCGCAGCGCGTCGGTGTCCTTCTTGGTGCGCATGTAACGCTCGGCCCAACGGGCGTGATCCTCACGCTCGGCGCAGCCATGGCAGGGGTGCGCCTTGAGGGCCGCACGCAACCGCTTGATCTCGGGGTCGTCCTGGTCACCTCGGTTGCGACCGCGCTCGTAGGTGGGCGCCGTCCCCTGTTCCTTGAGCTTGTTGCGCAGGGACGAGGCCAGATCCTGACGAGACCGAGGGGAGCGGGCCGAGAACGACTTCGGGATGCGCATGCGTCCCGACGGTTCGACCGGGATCGGAAAGTCGCTGGAGTTGATCCGCTTGACCTGTTTGTCCACGGTCAGCACCAGGGGCGCGGGAAGGTCGTGACGCAGCCCCGGGTCCAAGACCACGGCGTGTCCGGAGTAGCGTCCCGAGGGGATGCGAATGATGTCGCCCACACGCAGCATCTCCAGGCTCTCCAAGGCCTCGTCCCGGCGTCGGGCGGACCGGTTCTTGGCGAGCATGGACTCACGATCGCCGAGAGCGCGCCGCAGTCCCGCGTACTCCATGAAGTCGCCCAGGTGGCACTGGGCCGCCTCGGCGTATCCCTTCAGGGCCTCCTCGTGTTTGCGCAGCTGCTTGACCAGCCCCACCACCGCACGGTCGGCCTGGAACTGGGCGAAGGACGCCTCCAGCATGTTCCGGCTGCGTTGGCGCCCCACCTGTCCCACCAGGTTGACCGCCATGTTGTAGGACGGCTGGAAACTGGAATTGAGCGGGTAGGTGCGGGTGCCGGCCAATCCCGCTACGGCCTCGGGGTCGGTGCCTGCCTGCCAGACGACCACGGCGTGGCCCTCCACGTCGATACCACGGCGCCCGGCCCGGCCGGTGAGCTGGGTGTACTCACCTGGGGTGAGCATCGCGTGGGTCTCGCCGTTCCACTTGTCGAGCTTCTCGATGACCACGGTGCGCGCGGGCATGTTGATGCCCAGAGCCAGGGTCTCGGTGGCGAACACCGCCCGAATCAGCCCTTGGGAGAACAGCTGCTCCACGACCTCCTTGAAGGTGGGCAGCATGCCCGCGTGGTGGGCGGCGATGCCCGACTCCAAGGCGCTCAGCCACGTGTCGAATCCCAAGACGGTCAGATCGGCGCGCGGGATGTCGGCGCACCGGGTCTCGGCGTACTCGCGGATGTAGGCGGCCTCGTCCGGGGTGGTGAGCACCAGGCCAGAGGCCATGCACTGACGCACCGCGTCGTCACATCCGGCACGGCTGAAGATGAAGGTGATGGCCGGCAGCAGCCCTTCGGTGTCCAACTCCTCGATGATCATGGGACGGCTGGGCGGGAAGAAGCGGGTGCGCGGGCGTACGTTGCCCCGGGCCCGTGTCTGCGGGTGACGGCGCCGGTCGGCCAACTGAGTGGCGCGCGCGTCCTCCTCGGCGGCCCTGGTCAAGAAGGGGTTGATGTGCAGGGTCTGCCCGCCCACGCTGATCTGGCGGGGTCGATGCTGCCCGGATCGGCGACGTTCACGTTTACGTCTGGCACGCCCGCCCCCGGTCTCCTCCGGCTCGCCGGCCCCGGGGGACTCGGTGTCCAGGTCCACGAACAGGTCGTGCAGGCGCTTGCCCACCATGACGTGCTGCCACAGTGGCACGGGACGCTGCTCGTCGACGATGACGGTGGTGTCCCCACGCACCTGTTGGAGCCACTCGCCGAACTCCTCGGCGTTGCTGACCGTCGCCGACAGAGCGACCATGCGCACCGACTCGGGCAGGTGGATGATCACTTCCTCCCAGACCGCGCCACGGAAACGGTCGGCGAGGTAGTGCACCTCGTCCATGACCACGTAGGCGAGACCCCCCAGGGTGGCCGAGGACTCGTAGAGCATGTTGCGAAGCACCTCCGTGGTCATCACGACCACGGGCGCCTCGCCGTTGACGCTGTTGTCACCGGTGAGCAATCCGACCTGTTCGGAGCCGTAGCGCTTGACCAGGTCGTTGTACTTCTGGTTGGACAGGGCCTTGATCGGAGTGGTGTAGAAGCACTTGGTGCCCTCGGCCAGGGCCAGGTGCACGGCGAATTCCCCGACCACGGTCTTGCCCGAACCGGTGGGTGCGGCGACCAGCACCCCGTGTCCGTTCTCCAAGGCCTTACAGGCCCGGATCTGGAAAGGGTCGAACTCGAAGCCGTAGAGCCCTTGGAAGGCCTCGATGGCGGCGCTGGAAGCGCCCTGTCGCCGACGGAAGGCGGCGTACCGCTCAGCGTGACTACTCATAGACCTTCAGACTATGAGGTCAGATCCAACATCTCGACCGCTTTAGGCACCACCTGGCACACCAGTGTCGGCTCCCCCATACGTTCACCATCGGCATAGGCGACCCCGGCCGCACCACGGATGGTCACGGTGGCGCCATGTTCGACACGGACCTCATCCAACCCCAGATGGCTTCCGTTCAACAGCCGGGGGAAGTGCCGAATGAACCGGCCGCGCGAGGCCTCGCGCATCAGGACCACGTCCAGGCGTCCGTCGTCGGGCAGCGCTCCGGCGCACACCCTCAGTCCGCCCCCATAGGAGTCGGTGTTGCCCACCGCCACGAGCATTCCGGGCTCACGGATGGTGCGCCCGTCGATCTCGATCTCGAAGTCGATGGGGTCGAAGGTCCGCAGTTCGGCGACGATGCCGTACAGGTATCCGACACGTCCCATGCCGAACCGGAGGTTGTTCACCCGTTCGTTGACTCGGGCATCGAATCCGCAGGCCAGGACACTCATGTAGTAGCGTCGGCTGCCATCGGCCAAGGTCAGGCGGACCACATCACTGGGTCGGGAGCGGCCGGCCAAGAGGGCCTGGGCCAGACGTGGGACGGAGGCCTTGGGTGCTCCGAACGCACGAGCGACGTCGTTGCCGCTGCCGGCGGGCACCACCGCCAAGGGCACGCCGCTGCCCACCACCCCCTGCAGGGCTTGGTGGACCAGGCCGTCACCGCCCACCGCCACCAGGGCGTCAGGGCGGTCGGAGACGGCCAGCCGGGCCAGGCGACGGCTGTCGGCCGCCGAGCGGCCCGTGTAGACGTGTACACGAGCCCCGGCCGCGCGTAGGGCCTCCTTGAGTCGGACCGCGATCACGGCGGCGCGACGCCGACCGGAGGCCGGATTGACCAGAAGACAGACATGAGGGGACATAGCCGGTCCTTAGCTACCCAGTACTGAGAGTGCGAGGTCGAACGGGGTCAGGGAAGGTTCCACACCCCTCGCGCCCGGGGCGGGCCGGTTCAGACGTCCTCGTCCGTGGAGCCCTTCTCGGTCTCCTCTTGCCTGCGGCGATGGTACTCCGCCAGGGCCTTGGGGGTGAGCAGGGGGGAGGGCACCCAGGTGGCCTCGACCTCGCTCTGGCCACGCTGGATCCGGATCTCCTCTTCGGTGAGGTACTCCTCGGGGATGTCGAACTCCCCATCGCGCGCGCCCAAGACGAAGGCCTCCCACTCGGCGGGAGTGAAGAACAGGGTGCCCTTCTCGGGGGACTTGCCGTCACGCACCGCACGAAAACCGTCGTCGAACTCGGCGACCTCCACGATCGCCTCCGAATCGGGATTGGACAGGGAGGAACGCATCCACACCGCGTCGGTGGTGTCGTGCCACTTCTCGTTGCCCATGGCCTCGGGCGGAAGGTCCCGCTTGGCCTCGGTCTGCTCGCTCATCAGTACTTTTCCCGTATCCGCTTCTCGGTGGAGGGGCCGTGGGGATCGGTGTGGAAACCGCTCACCTCGGCCACAGGGGCGACGGACCCGCCCCGCGTTCCGAACCCTAGCGTGCGTGGGACGGGACTCACACCCACTTGAGCGAAGTGCGCTCAGTCGCCCTTGCCGCTCCCCTTGCCCGAATCGGAGTCTTCCAGTTCCTCCAGTTCGGAGGGCTGATCGTCCAGTTCGGACATCTGGTCGTCGTCCAGTTCCGATGTGGGATCGAGTCGCTTGCGACGTCGATCGTTGAGGAAGCAGAACAGTTCGGCGATTTCGAAGAGGATCACCAGCGGCAGGGCCAACGCCAGCATGGAGATGGGCTCGGCGGGGGTGACGATGGCGGCGATCAAGAAGGAACAGAAGATGATGACACGACGCCACTTGGCGATGGCCTCGTGGGTGAGGATCCCGACGAGGTTGAGCAGGACCACCAGCAAGGGCATGACGAAGCCGAGACCGAACATGCCCATCATGATGAGCATGTAATCGAGGTACTCACCGATGGTCAGGTAGGGGTCGGCCTCCTCGGGCAGGAACCCGAAGAGCATCTGCAAGGCCAGCGAGGTGATCATGTAGGCCAGCGCGGCACCGGCCACGAACAGGACCCCGGCCACCGGGGCGAAGATGTAGGCGTACTTCTTCTCGCGACCGTGCAGAGCCGGGGCGACGAAGGCCCACAACTGGTAGAGCCAGAGCGGAGCGGTGGCCAGCGCGCCGACGAACAACCAGATCTTGAAGGCGACGAAGAAGGCGTCGAAGGGGCCGGTGACGATGAGGGAGCAACCACCGCCCTCCACCACCTGGGAGGCGGGCAGGGAACAGTAGGGCTCGGTGAGGAAGTCCCAGATCTGGTCATAGAACACGAACCCGAGCACGGCACCCAGGCCGAGGATGAGCAGTACCTTGGCCAACCGGTTGCGCAATTCGCGCAGGTGGTCCATGAGCGGCATCCGGGCGTCCGGGTTGTCCGCTCGCTTTCTGGACCTCATCGTGTGGTCACTCTCTTCTCATCCGGTCCGCCCCGCGGACTCGTCTGCCACAGACGTCCGGCGCGGCACCCGAGAGCGCCGCGCCACCTCACCGGAGCACCGGTTACTGGTTGTAGGTCTGGTTGCTGGGTTCACCGGACTCGTTGACGATGCGCTGGCCCGGGGGGAGCTGGGGGTACCCCTGCTGCTGGTTCTGCTGCGGGGCGGAGTCGTACTGACCGCCCTGCTGAGGCTGCTGAGCCTGCTGCCGATCGTCGGACTCGTCCTTGGTCTCGTCCTCGTCGACCAGGCCCTTGCTCTCGGCCTTGAGGATGCGAGCGCTACGCCCCAGGGAACGGGCCAGGTCCGGGAGCTTCTTGGCTCCGAACAGCAAAATGGCCAGGATCACCAGGATGGCGATGGTAGGTCCGTTGAACGGTCCCATGGTTCTACCTCTCTGTGGGGCGCGGCCAAGCGCCTTCGATGGTACGCGCTTCCGTTGGGAGGGCCTTCACCGCGGATCCTCACCTCGGACACGCTCACGCAGGTCAGCGCTACACGCCTGGTACCCGCCCACCGCCCATGTCACCTTTTCGGACAGCGCGCAGGCCTGACGCCGGGCCCTCACCGTGAGGGAGCCGACGACGTACAGTCCGGCCAGAATCATGCCGAAAAGGACAGCGAGGGCGATCACGTTCTCACCATATCCCTTTCCGGACGACCTACACTCCGGACCCGATGAACAGCTGGGCGTCACCCGTGCGTCGAATTGGTCTCGACCAATTCGGAAGAGGTTTGGCCTGCCCCGTAACGCTTCAACGCTCGCTCGGCCTCCGCACGAACCTCCTGGGCCAAGCTCGCGGGCGAGACCACCCGTCCCTTCGGCCCCAGGGACAACACGAGCCTGGCCACCCACGCCGGCGCCGGGGTGCGCAAGGTCGCACGAACCCCACCATCGGCCAATTCGGTGACCGACTCGCACACGTAGTCCTCGGTGACCCAGCGCGCCGAAGGCGCCAGGTCCAAAGTGATCAGGGCGTCGCGCTCCGAACGCTGGAACACCCCCTCGGAGAGGTCACGGCGCCCCACCCCCTCGGGCACTTGGGCCTCGTAGGGCAACACCGTCAACTCCAGCACTCGGTCCAACCGGAACAGGCGCACGTCCTCGCGCAGGTGACAGTACCCCTCCAAGAACGGCTTGCCGTCCTGGACCACCAGCCCCATCGGATCCACGTCGCGTTCGGTCACCTGATCCAGGTACCCCGATAGGTAACGCAGGTGCAACCGCTGTCCGGTCTCCAAGGCCTGCGAGCAACGACGGTGGGTCCGAGCCACCTGGTCGTCCATCTCCACCCGCACCTGAACCGCGTCGGCCAAGGCTTCCACGGCCGTCCCCGCGGCGCCGCGCAGCTTCTCCCCCACTCGTTCGAGGGCACCGTCCTCCACCCCTTGGGCCCGAGGCAGTGCCTCCAGCAAAGACAACCCCACCACCAGGCTGGCCGCCTCGTCCGCCGTCAACCGCAGCGGCTGGGCCAGGGTGTCGGCGTTACCGATGATGATCTCACCGGTCTCCTTGGCCGCGTCCAAGTCCACGTCGATGAGGTCACCGGGTGTGTAGCCGGGCAGCCCGCACATCCACAGCAGGCTCAAGTCCGACACCACCTGCTTCTCACTGAGTCCGAAATGCCGGGCCACCTCGGGCACCCGCACGTCCCGGCCCAGCGCGTAGGGGACCAGCATGAGCAATCGGCGTAGCTGGTCGGCCGAACGCGGCCCCCGCCCAGGAGCGTCGTCCTCCTCCGGTGAACCCACCGGAGCGGCCTCATCCACCGGTGCCCGGACCACTCCCTCCAGATGCTCGACCACGGCGGCGCGCGCCCGCTCCGGTTCGACCACCTCGGCGCGTGCCCCCTGCGCGGCCACCCGTCCCACCAGTTCGGCGATATCGGTGTAGGGCAGGGTGAGGGTGTCCCACACCTGTTCGGTGCCTTCACGCTCGCCCGGTACCACTCGCAGGGCGCTACGCCGCAGGGCGTGCGCGGAGTCGGTGAGTACCCGCACCGTGGCGGCGTGTTCGGGTTCGGCCTGCTGCTGAGAGACCACCGAGCGCAGGTCCACCCCCTCGGGCACGCGAATCTCGGGGCCGGTGCGCACCACGGTCACCTGGCCCTGGATGCGGCCGAGCCGGAAGACCCGCCGAGCCTCACGCAGTCGATCGTGTCCGACCAGGTACCAGTGGCCTCGCTGGTTGACGATGCCCCAGGGCTCGACCTCACGACGTTCGGCCCGGGATCGGCCCGGCTTACGGTAGTCGAAGGCCACGGGACGACGGTCGCGAACCGCCTGCCAAACGGGACCGAAGGCGGGTTCGTCGGTACGCATGGCCGGAGTCAGCCCGGGCGCGGCCTCGGCGTCCACCGGCACGCCGGCCGAACGCAGCTTGAACAGGGCGTTGGCGGCCGCTTCTCCCAGGGAAGCGTGTCGCCAGGCGCGGGCGGCCAGTCCCAGAACCACTGCCTCGTCCGGCAGCAACTCGATCTCGGCCAACTCATAGTCCGAACGTGAGATGCGATAGCCCTCCTCACCACTGAAGGCGTCGCCCGTGCCCACCTGGATCGGGATACCGCTATCACGGAGTTCACGCTTGTCCCTCTCGAACATGCGCTTGAACGCCGACTCGGTCTCGGCCTCCGCGTAGCCCTGAACCGTCGTCCGGATCTCTTGGGCCGTCAGATGACGCCGGGTGGACAACAGGCAGATGACCAGGTTGAGTTGCCGTTCGGTCTTCCTGCGCGACATCGTCGCCACTCCTTCGCCCTGTGATGGTCGACCGGGCGGGGCCGCGATGGCGCGTCCTCCCACCTTCGGTTCGAATCCGACGGTACCGCCCCGACCATGATCCGGTGGCGTCACGATGAAGTCCGTCGACTTCGGTCTTCGCGGCCAGGGGTGCGTCTGTGTTCGATCGCTCTGGCCGGAGACGGCGTGGACGAACCGCACCCTTTCGACCTGTCGTGCGTTGGCCCATGACGGACCTGGCCGGAACACCCGAGGTGGATGACAGCGTACTGCTCAACACGGGCGCCTTGGGCCTTGATCCGGGCACCGGTGGATACGCGCTGGTGGTGGCCGTGCCCGATCGCCCACCCGCTGATGCTCGACGGTGGCGCACCACCCGCGGCGTTGGGTGCTCGCTCGTTCGGTGAACGGGTACGCGACCAGGACTGGCCGCCGGGCTCTGGCCACACCCTGGCGGAGATTGGGGCCCAGGGGTCGAAGGAGGAACCCGCGGCGTTTCGAGTTCGACCGCGGCCGGGCGCCACGCCGCCACCCTCATGTGCCTCTGAGCCGGGCGTCGGCGGCCACTCAGAGTTCGACGCCGCCCTGCAACCGGGAGGCGGGACGCCGATGTTCGGCGTCGCCGTTACCGGGGATGGGAGCGCGTCGAGTGGCGGCGAGCATGTGTTCGGAGGGTTCGTCGAAGTACCGGCCCGGACGGAACATGGCCAGGGAAGCGGGAGCGGCCGCCACCCCCTCGTCCACGCTCACCGCGTCGGGAACGAACACGCTGCCGTCCCCACAGGTCACGCCCCATTCACGACCAGAACCGGCGGCGACGATCTGCCCGGGGGCACCCCCCTCGATCTCCGTCGACAACGTTCCGGAACGGAAGGTGATGCGCGCCCCGCCGAACATCGCGAACGCGCCCGGGTAGGGAGCGGCCAGGGCACGCACCATACGGTCCACGTCGCGTCCGGCCGCGGTCAGGTCCAGGTGCCCGTCACTGGGGCGGCGTCGGGGCCAGACCGAGACGTGACCGGTCTGAGGGCTCCGGGGGGCCCGCCCCTCCAGCAGGGCGTCCAGGTTACGCACGATCAGTTCGGACTGTAGGTGGGACACCTGTTCGTACAGGCCGGTGGCGGTGATGTCGGGGGGCAGGTCGAAGCGGAGCCGATCCACGATGTCCCCGGCCTGGGGCGTGCGGGACAGGTGGTACAGGCTGACGGCACTGGTGCGCATGTCGCGCAGGATCGTCCAAGGAATGGGGGAGCGACCGCGTCCCACCGGTAGTGGAGCGGGATGCAGGCCCACTCCGCCCAACGGCAACGACGCCAGGACCTGTTCGTGGATCGGCTGCGACCAACCGGCCACGACCATCAGGTCGATGCGGTGCGCGGCCAGGGCGTCGCGGACCTGGTCCTCGTTGACGTCGGTGGCATGTAGATGCGGCAGGTCGTGACGGCGGGTGATCTCCTCATAGTCGACGTAGCCGCAGCAGTGCGCCAACTCCGGAGAGTAGGAGATCACCAGACTCGGTGGTCTTCCCTGGGCACAGAGTTCCTCCAGCGCCGGGATCCCCAGGCGCAGACCCGATACGTAGCAGTACCGCCGTCGGTCCGGCATGCCTCCCCCTCTCCCTTTATCACCCTGGGTGACGACTTTACGCACCCGGGGCGCCACGCCGACGCAGGGTCGTCTCTCGCGCGTGTCACCCGGCCCGCGTACTCCGGGCATACGTTCGCCCCCACCACCTATCGAGTAAGTGACGGGGGCGAAGCACGAGCTCGAAGAAGCCGGAACCGCTCCGGAAGGCGGACTACTCCTCGGTCTCCTCGTCCTCAGAAGCCTCGGCCTCCTCGGCCTCCTCGGCTTCTTCGGCCTCCTCGGGTTCGGGCGGCGGCGGGTTGTCATAGGCACCCAAGACGTCGACCACGAAGACCAGGGTGCCCACGGGACCGCCCCCCGCCTCCTCCTCGGTCTGGCCATAGGCCATGTCACCGGGCACGACCAACAACAGACGGTCACCGACCTTGGAGCCGACGATGCCCTCGTCCCAGCCCTCGATCACCGCTCCGTCACCGATGACGGTGTCGAACGGGGCGCCACCACGACTCCACGTGGAGTCGAAGACCTCCCGGTTTCCGTTGTCATCGGCCTCCCAGCGCACACCCGTGTACTGGACGATGACCTGTTGTCCCTGTTCGACCTCGGCGCCCTTCCCCTCGATGAGGGGGACGACCTCCAGGTCCTCGGGTGCGTCGGTGTCGGGAATCTCGATCTCGGGTTGGCTGTGCCCGTCCTGGGTGACGGTGGGCAGGCCGTCACCGCCGTCGGTGGTCTGTTCGCCCGGCACGACCGCGCCCTGGCTGTAGCGTTCCATCAAATCGATGACCAGGACACTGGCACCCTGGGGGGCCTCCTGGCCCATCGCCTGGGCCTGCTCCTGTTCCTCCTGCGACAGCGGCGGGAACACGTACACGGCCCGGCTGCCCAACGGCTGACTGACCAGGGTGTCGGTGATGTATTCCGGCATCTCGGCCATGGGGATCAGGTCGGGGGCACCCGCCTCGTAACTGGACTGGCCCTCCATCTGCTCGCCCTCACCCGGGCCCGTCCACTGGTACTGGACGACGTTGGCGATCAGAAGGTCGTCCGCGCCCAAGAGGATGTCTTCACCGGATCCCTTGCTGACGATGCCGGAGATCTCCTCGTCCGGCGGCTCGTCATCGGGGAAGGTGATCTGGGGTTCTTCACCGACCTCTCCGGTGACATCGGGAAGCCTCGGGTCCAACTCCTCCGAGTTCATCCGCAGGAAGGCGGGAGTCTTCCACTCCTCGGGGATGGATCCGCAGCTTGAGACCGCCAACGCGATGGCGGTCAGTGGCACCGCGAGGGCGGCGGCACGTCGGTGCATGGTCACAACCTTTGATTTCCGGCTCAGGACATGGTCACACTACCGAAAAGCACACGTTCGGCCACCCCTTGGAACCCCCCGAAAGCGACAGCCCCCGTCGGGCGGTTCGGGTCGCGGCCATACCGCGCACCACCCGACGGGGGCCACGCCGAAGGGTTCGGCGTCGCCACGGTTCACATACCGGCGATCAACTTCTCCACCCGCTCGTCCACGGACTTGAACGGGTCCTTGCACAGCACGGTGCGTTGAGCCTGGTCGTTGAGCTTGAGGTGCACCCAGTCCACGGTGAAGTCCCGGCGCTGCTCCTGAGCGCGGCGAATGAACTCACCGCGCAGGCGTGCCCGTGTGGTCTGCGGGGGCACCGACTTGGCCTCGAAGATCTTCAGGTCACCCACCACCCGGTCCATCTGACCACGGTTCTGCATCAGGTAGAACAGGCCACGGTCACGATGGATGTCGTGGTAGGTCAGGTCCAGCTGGGCCACCCGTGGAGAGGACAGCGACAGGTCGTGCTTGGCCCGGTAACGCTCCAGCAGCAGGTACTTGGCGACCCAGTCGATCTCTCGGGACACCAACTCCAGGTTCTGGGTCTCCACCGCCTCCAGGGTGCGCTGCCACAACTCCAGAACGCGCTTGCCCACGTCATCGACGCCGTGACGGTCCACGTAACCCTGTACCTTCTCCAGGTACTCGCGCTGGATGTCCAGGGCACTGGCCTCACGACCGTTGGCCAGGCGCACCTTGCGCCGCCCGGTCATGTCGTGGCTGATCTCGCGGATCGCCCGGATGGGGTTCTCCAGGGTGTAGTCGCGCATGACCACGCCGGCCTCGATCATGCGCAGCACCAGGTCGGTGGAGCCCAACTTGAGCAGGGTGGTGGTCTCACTCATGTTGGAGTCACCCACGATGACGTGCAGGCGCCGGAACCGCTCGGCGTCGGCGTGCGGCTCATCACGGGTGTTGATGATGGGGCGTGAGCGGGTGGTGGCCGAGGAGACGCCTTCCCAGATGTGTTCGGCCCGCTGGCTGACGCAGTACAGGGCCCCCCGAGGAGTCTGTAGGACCTTGCCGGCACCGCTGATGATCTGGCGGGTGACGAGGAAGGGGATCAAGACGTCGGCCAGACGTCCGAACTCTCCGTGCCGGCCCACGAGATAGTTCTCGTGGCAGCCGTAGGAGTTAC
>NZ_ANBD01000083.1:17454-22786 GCF_000341005.1 Nocardiopsis alkaliphila YIM 80379
ACAGGTAGATGTCGCCGGCGATGCCCTCCTCGTGCAGACGCTGTTCGGCGTCGATCTGCAACCCTTCCAGGATGCGCTCGCCGGCCTTGTCATGGGCCACCAGGTCCGGGAGGCTGTCGCACTCGGGGGTGGCGTACTCGGGGTGGCTTCCCACGTCCAGGTACAGGCGGGCACCGTTGCGCAGGAATACGTTGCTGCTGCGCCCCCAGGAGACCACCCGTCGGAAGAGGTAGCGGGCGACCTCGTCCGGTGACAGGCGACGCTGTCCCCGAAAGGTGCACGTGACCCCGTACTCGTTCTCCAGCCCGAAGATCCGTCGTTCCACGTGGCCTCACCAACTTCCCGTCACCGGGGTGTGAGCGACGGGGCCACGTCGTCCACACCCGCCCGGCCGGTGCGACGCTCCGATGGCGCCGCACCGTCGTTCTCGTCCGTCAGTCCTGGTCGGCCTCGTCATCGGTGGTGTTCGCGCCGCCGGAGGCGTTCGCGGCGTTGTTCCGCTGGCCCTCCTCGATGAGGGAGATCAAGCGGGAGCCGTGAATGCGGCGGAACTTGCGGTGATGCCTGGAACGTTCGAGCACGGCGACCTCCAGGTTGGAGGCCTCCAACTCACGCGCCTCGCCGTTTTCGTGGGCCAGTGCGTGGGTGGCGGCGTTCAGGGCCGCGCTCAGCGGAGCGTCGGCCACGAAGCGGTCCTTGAGGATCTCCCCGACCTGTTCGGAGGAACCGCCCACCGCGACGAAGCCTTGTTCGTCCACGATGGAGCCGTCGAAGGTGATGCGGTAGATCTCGTCCCCGTCCGCGGTGTCACCGACCTCGGCGACGACGATCTCCACCTCCCACGGTTTGAGACTCTCACTGAAGACGGTACCCAGGGTCTGGGCATAGATGTTGGCGAGTTGACGGCCGCTGACATCGCGACGATCGAACTGGTATCCGCGCACGTCGGCGAAACGAACACCCATCAGGCGTAGGTTCTCGAACTCGGGGTAGCGCCCGACCGCGGCGAAACCGATGCGGTCGTAGAGTTCGCTGATCTTGTGCAGGGTGCGAGACATGTTGTCCGCCACCAGAAGGATTCCGCCCTCGTACTGCAGGACGACGGCGCTGCGGCCGCGCGCGATGCCCTTGCGCGCGTAGTCCGCTTTGTCCTTCATCTGCTGTTCGGGGGCGACATAGAACGGCATCGACACCGCGGATCGTTTCCTTACCTAGTCGGGAGAGGTCGTGTACTGGGGGGCGGTGGCCCCGGTCGGTGCGACCGGATCAGTCCAACCTGGCCGTGGGGCCGTCGGGATTCTCGGCACGCCCCTGGACCACCTCCGTGGCCAGCCGGGCGACCTCTTCGGTGGGAACACGGCGGTGGCCGTCCTCGGTGATGACGTCGATCAGGGGGAAGATCCGCCGGTGCAGGTCGGGCCCGCCGGTGGCGGAGTCCTCGTCGGCGGCGTCGTAGAGAGATTCCAGCGCGACCTTGATGGCGGTGGTCTCGTCGAGGTCCTCGCGGTAGAGCTTCTTGATCGAACCCTTGGCGAAGACCGAACCGGACCCGATGGAGTGGTAGCGCTGCTCCTCATAGCGTCCACCCACCGCGTCGTAGCTGAAGACCCGTCCTTGCTCGGTGACCTCGTCGAACCCGACCAGCAGAGGGATCACCACGAAGCCCTGCATGGCCATGCCCAGGTTGCCGCGAACCATCTGGGCCAGCTTGTTCGCCTTACCCTCCAGGGAGAGGGAACGGCCCTCCAACTTCTCGTAGTGCTCCAACTCCACCTGGTACAGGCGGGCCAGTTCGATACCGATCCCGGCCGAGCCCGCGATGGCGACCGCGGAGAACTCGTCGGTCCGATAGAGCTTGTCCATGTCCCGGTTGGCGATGACGTTGCCCTGGGTGGCCCGCCGGTCGCCGGCCAACAGGACGCCTCCGGGGAAGGTCAGCGCGACGATGGTCGTCGCGTCCGGGGTGAGGTGGTCGGCGCTCCCTCCGGTGGTACCCAAGTGCTGTCCGGGCAGCAACTCGGGGTTGACCGCCCGGAGGAACTCGGTGAAGGACGAGGTACCCGCACTCATGAAAGCGGCCGGCATCCGTCCGCCCTCGAACCCTTCGAACACGCGACTCCCTCCACTCGCGCCCCACCCCGTCTCGGGGGCGGGTGGGGCGCTGTCATCGGTTTGTGTTTCGGCTGGTGCTTCGGCCGGGGCAGCACGTGCCCGACCAGGCCGATGAATCGACCCTAACGCTGCGCGCACCGAGGACGGACGCTCCCGTGTGCGCTGTCAGCGAACCGTTCGAGGGATGGTCACTGACCGCCCTTTTGTACGAACTGCCGCACGAAGTCCTCGGCGTTGCTCTCCAGTACGTCATCGATCTCGTCGAGGATGTCATCGACGTCCTCGTCCAGTTCCTCGTTGCGTTCCTGGGCCTGCGCGGTGGCCTCGGTCTCCTCGACCTCTTCGTCGCGGCGCGAGGTGTGCTTCTGACCGCCGGTGTCCTTCGTCGCCATCGTTTACTACCTCCCGTTCGGGGCTCTCGCCCTTATCTTGGCCCAACGCTCCCCACCTCAACCGTCTTCCCGGGGCCCGATACCCGCTAGTTACCTCGGAATCATCCCGCTGCACGCGCGAGACGGCCGGGTCCGGTGCCGCCTGGACTCCGCTTTCGGGTGTGTCCCAGGATCAGAGCGAGGGGCTCTCAGAGCGAACACTTCTGCGACATACGCACATGTGTTCATCTATCGCACTTGATCTTCGAGGGGTTCGGAGCCCTGACCATTCCGGTTGCTTCTACGTGTTCGAAACATCGCGGATGGTACGCGGTTTTAGTGGCCGCATCCGGCCAAGCCTCAATCCTTGACATACCCACTGGATTGTGATCAGCGCGCCATCTCGCCAATAAAAGAGGAGGTCGACGAACCCGTCACCCAACGTGAGGGCTTCAATGAATCCTTTCGTCGGATCATCCTCTTGCCCCACCTCTAAATCAGCAGCTTTACGGGGTTCCGATGTCCAAGATGTGCACTTATGGTGGTGCATCGTTTACCGATCGTCTCGGTGAACGAACGAGGACCTCGCCCCCATGGGAGGTTCTCCACTTCTCGGGAACCACCCGTCCACCCCTGAACGGACGAGCATCCCGAACCCGCCCCATTCCCCTAGAAGAGCAGGGATCTATGCGACCCTCCCCCGTTATCTCCGCGATCGGCACGGGAGCCTTGGCCTTCGGGCTGACGTTGTCCGTGGCTCCGAGTGCCGGAGCCGCGACCGTGCCGACCGAACCCGTCGCCCAAGACGACGCCACCATGCAGGAGGCGCTCGAGCGCGACTTCGGCCTCACCCCGTTCGAGGCCGAAGAACTGCTCGACGCCCAGGCCGAGGCGTTCGAACTGGACGAAGCCGCGACCGATGTCGCGGGCGAGGCCTACGCGGGCTCGGTGTTCGACACCGACACCCTGGAGCTGACCGTCCTGGTGACGGACGCCTCCGTGGTCTCAAAGGTCGAGGCGACCGGTGCCGAGGCCGAAATGGTCACCCACGGCACCGAAGGCCTGGCCGAGATCATGGCCGAACTCGACGCGGTCGGCGCCCAGCCGGGCGTGGTCGGCTGGTACCCCGACATCGAGACCGACACGGTCGTCATCGAGGCCACCGACGCCACCGGAGCCCAGAGCCTCATCGAGAGCGCGGGCGTGGACGCCTCCGCCGTGGAGGTGGAGACCACCGACGAACAGCCGCGGCTGTACGCCGACATCGTCGGTGGCGACGCCTACCACATGGGTGGCGGCCGCTGCTCCATCGGATTCGCGGTCACCGGCGGCTTCGTGACCGCCGGGCACTGCGGAACCGTCGGTACCACGGCCCAGAGCGCCGACGGTTCCGGCTCCGGCACGTTCCAGCAGTCGATCTTCCCCGGAAACGACGCGGCGTTCGTCTCGGCGACCTCCAACTGGACCGTCACCAACCTGGTCAACATGTACAGCGCCGGCGGCACCCAGACGGTCGGCGGCTCCTCCCAGGCCCCGGTCGGCTCCGCCGTGTGTCGTTCGGGTTCCACCACCGGTTGGCACTGCGGCACCATCCAGGCTCGCGGCCAGACGGTGAGCTACCCCGAGGGCACGGTCCAAGACCTGACCCGGACCAGCGTGTGCGCCGAGCCCGGCGACTCGGGCGGTTCGTTCATCAGCGGCGACCAGGCCCAGGGCGTCACCTCCGGTGGCTCGGGTAACTGCTCCACCGGTGGTACGACGTACTACCAGGAGGTCAACCCGATGCTGAACTCGTGGAACCTCACCCTGGTGACCTGATCACCGTAGGTCCTCCGACCGCGCCCCCGCCCGCCTTGGAGCGAGCGGGGGCGTCCCTGTCCTCGAGGGTCTCCTACCGCCCCTCGTCCCGGGCGCTCCGCCCCGTTCCCCCCTCAAGGAGAGCGGTCATGTCCCTGGGTTCCGCCGGCCCGCGTCGAAGTCGCCGAGTGCTCTGGTGGTCACTCCGGCCGGCCTCCTGTCATCGACTCTCGCCCCACCTTCTTCCCAAGCGTCGCCCCCCTGTTCGGCACGTGGTGGCCGTCCCCGTTCACCGGGCCGGGGAGTGCTCAGGCTCCTGAACGAGCCGGATCGGACCGAGCGCGTCCGGAACCGGCCACGGCTCCCCTGTGTCCCTTTCGGCGGCGGAAGCGCCGTTTCATGCTCCCGAACGCCCTGAGCACACGCCTTTGACCATCAGTGTTACGTCCGTGTATCCGAGTGAACACGTTTGGCACCTGGCACCAGTGTCCGCATGTGGCCACTTTGCCCCCCTTGCGCGGCAAGCCTCGCTTCGGTCTGTAATCTTTCCGGCCGGTAATGACAAGGTAAAGTCGCCGTCCACCACACACAGCGACGAAAATAAGACCTATGGCCCGATGACCGGATATCGCCTTGAATGCTTTTCCTCGATCAAGGTCTTTCCCTCACCAAAACGTGCACCTATGGTTGGGCGTTGTTTACCGGGTGTCTCGGTGAACAACGGTGGCCGAATCCCTCGGTCACCGGTTCCCCCGCTAATCCCCCTGGAGAGTAGGGACCAATGCGACCCTCCCCCGTTGTCTCCGCCATAGGTACAGGAGCCTTGGCCTTCGGCCTGGCTCTGGGCACTTCCCCCGCGGCCATCGCCGCCCCCGCCCCCCAGTCCCCCGACACCGAAACGCAGGCCGAGGCCGTCACCATGGCCGAAGCCCTCCAACGCGATCTCGGTCTGTCCTCCTCCGAGGCCACCGAACTCCTCGCCGCACAGGCCGAGGCGTTCGAGGTCGACGAGGCCGCCACCGAGGCCGCCGCCGACGCCTACGGCGGGGCCC
>NZ_ANBD01000084.1 GCF_000341005.1 Nocardiopsis alkaliphila YIM 80379
CTGACCGTGCTGGTCACCGACAGCGCCGCCGTCGACGCGGTCGAGGCCACCGGCGCCAAGGCCGAGGTCGTCGACCACGGTATCGAGGGCCTCGAGGAGATCGTCGACGAACTCAACGAGTCCAACGCCAAGTCGGGCGTCGTCGGTTGGTACCCCGACGTGGCCGGTGACACGGTCGTCCTGGAGGTCATGGAAGGCTCCGAGGCCGACGTGGACGCCCTGCTCGCCGAGACCGGGGTCGACGCCGCCGACGTCACGGTGGAGACCACCACCGAGCAGCCCGAGCTCTACGCCGACATCATCGGTGGCCTGGCCTACACCATGGGCGGACGTTGCTCGGTCGGCTTCGCCGCCACCAACTCCTCCGGCCAGCCCGGATTCGTCACCGCCGGCCACTGCGGCAGTGTCGGCACCGGCGTCACCATCGGTAACGGCCGGGGCGTCTTCGAGCGTTCCATCTTCCCGGGCAACGACGCCGCCTTCGTCCGTGGCACGTCCAACTTCACCCTGACCAACCTGGTCAGCCGCTACAACTCCGGCGGCTACGCCACGGTGTCCGGGTCCTCCGCGGCCCCGATCGGCTCCCAGGTGTGCCGCTCCGGCTCCACCACCGGCTGGCACTGCGGCACCATCCAGGCCCGCAACCAGACGGTGCGCTACCCGCAGGGCACCGTCCAGGCCCTGACCCGCACCAGCGTGTGCGCCGAGCCCGGTGACTCCGGTGGTTCCTTCATCTCCGGCAGCCAGGCCCAGGGCGTCACCTCCGGTGGCTCGGGCAACTGCCGCACCGGTGGCACGACCTACTACCAGGAGGTCAACCCCATGCTCAACAGCTGGGGCCTGCGTCTGCGCACCTGACCTGATCCGACCCCACCAGCGGTGACCCCCCACCGCGAACATCCCCCGACGTCCCCGTCCGCATCCGCGGGCGGGGACGCCCATGTTCGAGGCATGGAACGAAGAACATGAGCATCGGATGCGTGCCCACCTTCATCGGGTGGGCACGCGTCCGACACACGAGGGGTCAGCCCTTGCGTTCCCCACCACCCAGCGTCGCGACCAGGTCGGCGGCGGTGGGCGAGGAGTCCAGCAGCGCCCCCACGTGCTCCTTGGTGCCACGGAACGGTTCCAGGGTCGGTACCCGCTGGAGCGAGTCGTACCCGGGCAGATCGAAGATGACCGAGTCCCAGGAGGCCGCGGTGACCTCATCGGAGTACTGGGCCAGACAGCGCCCTCGGAAGTAGGCTCGGGTGTCCTCGGGCGGTTCGGTGATGGCCCGGGTCACCTCGGCTTCCTCCACCAGGCGCCGGATCCGGCCACGGGAGGCGAGCCGGTTGTAGATGCCCTTGTCCTGACGCACATCGGAGTACTGCAGGTCCACCAGTTGCAGACGGGGGTGGGACCATTCCAACCCATCCCGGGAGCGATAGCCCTCCAAGACCTTGAGTTTGGCCACCCAGTCCAGTTCTTCGGCCAGGTCCATCGGGTCCCGTCCCAGCCGAGTCAACACCGACTCCCACAAGTCCAGGACATCGGTGGTCTCGGCGTCCACATCGGTACCGAACCGATCCTCCACGTACTTGCGGGCCTGGTCCAGGTACTCGCCCTGCAACTCCAGGGCGGTCATCCGTCGCCCGTCCCGCAGCCGTACCCGGTGGGTGAGTCCGGGGTCATGGGAGATGGCCCGCAGGTCCGCCACGGACGTCTCCAAGGACAGGTCATCGCGCAAGAAACCGTCCTCGATCATCGACAGCACCAGCGCGGTCGTCCCCATCTTCAGGTAGGTGGAGACCTCACTCAGATTGGCGTCACCGATGATCACGTGCAGACGTCGATACCGGTCCGGATCGGCGTGCGGTTCGTCCCGTGTGTTGATGATGGGACGCTTCAGCGTGGTCTCCAGCCCGACCTCCACCTCGAAGAAGTCGGCCCGTTGGGAGAGTTGGAAGCCCGTCCCCTGCCCGTCGGAGCCGATGCCCACCTTGCCCGCGCCGGTGACCACCTGACGAGAAACGAAGAACGGAATGAGGTGCCGGACGATGTCCCCGAAGGGCGTCGACCGATTCATCAGGTAGTTCTCGTGGCAGCCGTAGGCGGCACCCTTGTTGTCGGTGTTGTTCTTGTACAGTTGCATCGGCTCGATACCGGGGGTGGCGGCGGCCCGGGCCGCCGCGTCGGCCATCACCCGTTCCCCGGCCTTGTCCCACAACACCGCGTCCCGCGGGCCGGTGACCTCGGGGGCCGAGTACTCCGGATGGGCGTGATCCACGTACAGGCGCGCGCCGTTGGTGAGGATGACGTTGGCCAGCCCCAAGTCCTCATCGGTCAGCTGGCTGGGGTCGGCCACCTCACGCGCCAGATCGAACCCGCGCGCGTCTCGCAACGGGTTCTCCTCCTCGAAATCCCAACGGGCTCGCCGTGCTCGGGCCGCCGAAGCGGCAAGGTAGGCGTTGACCACCTGGGTGGAAGTGACCATCGCGTTGGCCCCGGGGTTTCCCGGCACGGAGATCCCGTATTCGGTCTCGATACCCATAATCCGCCGCACACTCATGCTCATGAGGTTATCCCCCAAGGCGACGTCTTGAACGCTTCCACTCCAATTGTGGCCCAAGTGCCGTCTTCCCGGGCGTTTCGAATGGGTTCCGACCGGAACGTCATCGCAGACCACAGCCGCTTCACACGGATTCATCGATACGAAGGACCGATTCGGTCCGCCCACGACCGGGGCCCACCGGTACCTACCGGTGGGCCCCGAATGGCCGTATTCGCGAAGAGAAACCTACAGGTACTGGCCGGTGTTGGCGACGGTGTCGATGGACCGACCGGAGTCGGCGCCCTTCTTGCCGGTCACCAGGGTCCGGATGTAGACGATCCGCTCCCCCTTCTTACCGGAGATACGTGCCCAGTCGTCCGGGTTGGTGGTGTTGGGAAGGTCCTCGTTCTCGCTGAACTCATCGACGCAGGCCTGCATCAGGTGCGATACCCGAATGCCCCTGGACTGGTTGTCGATGAAGTCCTTGATGGCCATCTTCTTGGCACGCGAGACGATGTTCTCGATCATCGCACCGGAGTTGAAGTCCTTGAAGTACAGGACCTCCTTGTCACCATTGGCGTAGGTGACCTCCAGGAAGCGGTTCTCCTCACCCTCGGTGTACATCCGCTCCACGACCCGCTGGATCATGGCGTCCACCGTGGCCTTGGTGGATCCTCCGTGCTCGGCCAGGTCCTCCTCGTGCAACGGCAGGTCGTCGGTGATGTACTTGGCGAAGATGTCGCGGGCCGCCTCGGCGTCGGGCCGCTCGATCTTGATCTTGACGTCCAAACGTCCGGGCCGCAGGATCGCCGGGTCGATCATGTCCTCACGGTTGGAGGCGCCGATGACGATGACGTTCTCCAGCCCTTCGACACCGTCGATCTCGCTGAGCAGCTGCGGAACGATGGTGTTCTCCACGTCGGAGGACACACCCGAACCACGGGTGCGGAAGATCGAGTCCATCTCGTCGAAGAACACGATGACCGGGGTGCCCTCGGAGGCCTTCTCCCGAGCCCGCTGGAAGACCAGGCGGATGTGCCGCTCGGTCTCACCCACGTACTTGTTGAGCAGCTCCGGGCCCTTGATGTTGAGGAAGAAACTCTTGCCGACGTCCTTGCCGGTGCGCTCGGCGACCTGCTTGGCCAAAGAGTTGGCCACCGCCTTGGCGATGAGCGTCTTACCGCACCCGGGCGGACCGTAGAGCAGTACGCCCTTGGGCGGGCGCAACTGGTGCTCGTAGAACAATTCCTTGTACAGGTAGGGCAGTTCGACCGCGTCGCGGATCATCTCGATCTGCCCCGACAACCCACCGATGTCGGTGTAGGCGATGTCGGGGACCTCTTCGAGGATCAATTCCTCGACCTCGGACTTGGGGATGCGCTCGTACACGTACCCCGACCGGGGTTCGAGCAGCAGCGAGTCCCCCGCACGGATCGGCTCGTCGCGCAGTGGTTCGGCCAGGCGAACGATCCGTTCCTCGTCGTGATGCGAGATGACCAGGGCTCGCTCGCCGTCCTCAAGGATCTCCTTGAGCATCACGACCTCACCGACGGTCTCGAAGGACTCCACCTCGACGACGTTGAACGCCTCGTTGAGCATGACCTCCTGGCCCGGCCGCAACGCCTCCAGATCCACTGAAGGACTGACGTTGACCCGCATCTTGCGGCCGTTGGTGAAGATCTCGACGGTCTCGTCTTCGCGAGACCCTAGGTAGACGCCGAAGCCCGACGGCGGCTGTGCGAGCCGGTCGACCTCCTCTTTGAGCGCCACGATCTGCTCACGCGCCTCCTTGAGTGTGGAGACGAGGCGTTCGTTCTGCCCGTTGGCCGCGGCGAGGTCGGCTTGGGCCTCCCGCAACCGTTCCTCCAGCAAACGTACGTGTCGAGGTGAGTCGGCGAGCTTACGCCGAACCAAGCTGAGTTCCTTTTCCATGTAGGAGATCTGGGCCGTGAGTTCAGCGACTTCACGGTCCCGATCACTTTGACGCTCGTCTTCGCGCTCGGCCACGTCCGCCACCTCCCTATGAGAAGGACGACTACTCGAGGTCCTACCTACCCTGCGTGATTCCTAACCCCTCGGCTCCGGGAGGTGTCGTGGACCTCATTCTCACGTCTTGCGTCACCGCAGGTCAAAGGAGCGGCGAGGGGCTCGACGTAATGAGAAAGTAACCTCGGCGGCGGGGTCGGGGCAAGCCTTGTCCACGTGTTTCTCCGGCCCGATCCTCCCTAGAGGACGACGAAGCCCGCCCCGAAGCAAAGCTCTTCCGGAGCGGGCCGACTCGCCCTTTCGGTCCCTAATCCGCCGGCCGTTCCACCTCCTGGGCGAGCGGGCTCCGCTCGTCCTTCCCCTCTTCTTCGTCTCCGCCGGACCGGGCCCCGCCGGACCCCGCCACGGCCCGGGCCACCTCGTAGTCCTTGCCGTAGGCGCCCTTGGCCGGACGGCGCCGCCGTTCGGGGGCCTCCACACCGTCGGCCAGCCGCCGTGCCACCACCAAGAACCCGGTGTGCCCGATCATGCGGTGGTCGGGGCGCACCGCCAGCCCTTCCACGTGCCAGGTGCGCAACATCGTCTCCCACGAACGCGGTTCATAGAAACGTTCGTCCTCACGCAGTTCCTCCACCACCCGGGACAGCTGGGTCGTGGTGGCCACGTAGCAGCACACCAGTCCGCCGGGGATCAACGCCTTGGCGACCGCGTCCAAGCACTCCCAGGGCGCGAGCATGTCCAGGAAAACCCGGTCCACGTCCACCTCGTCGAGCTCCTCGACCAGGTCTCCCACGGTGAGCTTCCACGCCGGATGCGGCCCGCCATGGAAGTTCTCCACGTTCTTGCGGGCGATCGCGGCGAAGTCGGCACGACGCTCATAGGAGTGCACCATGCCCTTCTCCCCCACCGCACGCAGCAACCAGTTGGACATGGCGCCCGAACCCGCGCCGGCCTCCACCACCCTGGCACCGGGGAAGATGTCGGCCTCGACCAGGACCTGGGCGGCGTCCTTGGGGTAGACGATGGTGGCTCCACGCTTCATCGAAAGCGTGTAGTCGATGAGCAGGGGGCGCAACGCCACGTAGGCCGTACCGGTGTTGGAGCGCACCACGCTGCCCTCGGGCTCACCGATCAGGTCATCGTGTTCGACCTTGCCCTTGTGCGAGTGGAAGGCACCGCCCTGACGCAGGGTGATGGTGTGCATCCGCCCCTTGGGGTCGGTCAACTGCACGGTGTCGCCATCGGTGAAGGGGCCGCGGCGGCCATGGATACCGGTCAACGTCGTTCTCGTCTTCCCACGTCGCGTTCGGGCTGAGCAGTCGTCCAGCGTATCGGCCCCACGACACCACCACGAACGTGTCCGAACCACCCGCCAAGCGTGCGAAATCCCGCCTGGTCGGGCAGGATCAGGCGTGTGGTGACCCCACACACCTGACCGGCGCACGAGGACCAGCGGGGGACGGACCCATGTCACAGCCGAACACGGGCCTGGGAATCGACATCGGCGGCAGCGGCATCAAGGGCGCCCCCGTCGACCTGGACTCCGGTGAGTTCCTTCGGGAACGACTCAAGATCGCCACTCCGGAGCACTCCGATCCCCAGACCCTGGCCCACGTCGTCGCACGTATCGTCTCCCACTTCCCCGAGGCCGCCGGCACTCCTGTGGGCATCACCTTCCCCGGAGTGGTGCGCGAGGGCAGGGTGGACACCGCCGCGAACCTGCACGAGTCGTGGGTGGGCACCGACGCGACCACCCTGTTCTCCCGCGCCCTGGGCCGCCCCGTACGGGTCCTCAACGACGCCGACGCCGCCGCTGTGGCCGAGACCCGTTACGGCGCCGCCCAAGGAGTACGGGGCAGCGTCCTGCTCACCACTTTGGGCACCGGGATCGGCAGCGCCCTGGTGGTGGACGGCCGGTTGGTGCCCAACACCGAGTTCGGCCACCTGGAGATCGACGGATACGACGCCGAGACACGCGCCTCCTCCGGCGCCAGGAAGCGCGACGACTTGTCCTACCGCGTGTGGGCGGTCGAACGGCTACAGCGTTACTACCGGGTGGTCGAGGATCTGGTGTGGCCGGACCTGATCGTGGTGGGTGGCGGAGTCAGCCGCAAGGCCGACAAGTTTCTTCCGCACTTGGACATTCGTACCCCGATCGTGCCGGCCAAGCTGCTCAACACCGCGGGCGCGGTCGGTGCGGCACTGGCCGCCGTCCAGGACGCACCAGAGCATTGACGAAGAACACTCCCGCCCTCGAAGAGGGGGTGGGCGCCTGGCTTCACGCGGGGACGGCACACCAGGCGCCCGGGGGTGGAGGCCACCGCCCCGGTCACGCTCCGGGACGGCTCTCGGGTGTCGGGCGGGTTCGAGGCCCGCGCAGAGGGGGACTGGCTTGCGGGCCTGATCCGAAACCGCCCCACACCCGCAGACCGTGCCCGTGCACGGCCCGTCGCGCACGTGGACCGGGGCCCACGCGTGTTCGTGTGACGGCCACACTCGGTGACCGACGACTCCTTCACTGTGCCCCATGCCGGAAGCCACCGAGAGCCACTATGCGGATCACGCATCACGTCTTCTTTTCCACACATGGCCACCTGGAGACGTCGAACTCCCTAACCTAAGCTCATGCCTCAATCCGACGGCCCTCCCCAGGACCTGTGGACCCGACCACGTATGGCCGCCGCGCTGGCCACCTGCGACATACCGACGGTCATCGAAGGCGTGCGCGCCGCGCGCGGCTGGTCCCAAGGCGACCTGGCCAGAGCACTCGCCTACTCCCAGAGCTGGGTCTCCCGGGTCGTCAACCGACAACAGTCCCTGACCATCGACCAGGTCCAAGACCTGGCCCGACGACTCGAGATCCCCCTGCACCTGCTCCGCTTCGGCGATCACGCGCACGCGGGGGGCCTCGACCGGAAGGAGGTGGCTCCCACGAGACGTCGCGACTTCGGCAAGGCCGTCATCGCGGGCGGCCTCATCGCCTCGACCCCGCACGCCTTCACCCATCACGAGGCCCACCACGACATCGACCACACGACCGCGGGCTCCCTACGGGCCATCACGGGCGGTCAGCGTCGCATGGAGGCCACCTCACCCGCACGCCACCTACTGCCCGGCGCGATATCGCACGTGCATCTGGCCGAGCAAATGCTCACGAACGCGCGTGGTACCCCCTTCCACACCGAACTCTGCGCCGCCGCGGCCGAAGCCTCCGGGTTCGCCGCCTGGCTCAACGCCGACCTCGGCGACATGGGCTCGGCCCGCATGCACTACCGCACCGCGGTGATCCGGGCTCGCCAGGCCGGCATGCGCCTGCTCGACGTCTACATGCTCGGTTCCCTGGCCGCCTTCGAGATCGAAACCGCCGAGGACCCCGAGCTCGGCCTCGCCCTGCTCCAAGAGGCCGAACACGTCCTGGGACACGACTCCCACCCCACCGCACGCGCCTGGCTGGCCTGCGTCGGTGCCCTCGCCCACGCCGGCATCGGAGACCGCGTGGCGGCCGGCCGCGCCATTGGCCGAGCCGAACGCGAGGTAGCCGACCCCGACAACGCCCACCCGCCCTGGCCCTGGGTGTTCGCCTTCGATGAGGCCAAGGTCGCCGGATACCGGGCCCGGGCCGCCGTACGTCTGCGCAGTCCGTACGAGGCCCGCGCCGCCTTCGCCGAAGCCGTGCATCCGCCCTCGCGCAACGCCAAACAATCCGCCCTGCTCAAAGTCGAACTGGCCGGTGCGCACGCCGAAGCCGGCGACGTCGATGAAGCCTTCCGTCTGGCCCGAGAGGCCCTCACCACCGGGGTGCGCTTCTCCTCCGAACGCGTCGTGGGTCGCGTCCGCTCCTTCCGCAGGCGCTACCACGGCCCGATCGCCGACTGTGTCCGAGAGTTCGACGGCCGATTCGCCGGCCTCGTTACCGATGTCCCCCGTGGTGGGTAGAACCCCGCGAAGGAGAACGAACAGGAGATCGTGTGATCCGCATCGGCATCACCGGGCACCGCGACCTCACACCCCGAGTCAGCGGGCACGTCGCCGAACTCCTCAAGGCCCGGCTGGAACCCTACGGACACGCCGTGGTGGGCCTGTCCTGCCTCGCCGACGGCGCCGACACCCTCTTCGCCGAGGCGATCCTGGCCGCCGGCGCCTCCCTGGAGGCCATCGTCCCGGCCTCCGGGTATCGCGAGGCGCTTCCCGCCCTCCACCACCCCGTCTACGATCGGCTCTTGGCCCAGGCCACCCTCGTCCACGAACTACCGCACGCCGTATCCGACCCGCACGCCCACATGACCGCCGGCCGCCTGTTGGTCGAGCGAAGCGACCGGCTCTTGGCCGTCTGGGACGGGCAGCCCGCGCGAGGTCCCGGCGGCACCGCCGACGTGGTCGCCTACGCCCACGCCTTGGCCCGTCCCGTCACCACCCTGTGGCCCCAGGGTGCCCGGCGTTGAAGGACGCCGCCCCGGACCGAGGGCTCAGGCCCGTCTCCCACGTCCCGCCATAGCGGCGTTGACGTCGATGGCCCGCAGCACCCCGAACACCCCGCCATCCTCGGCCAGCACCAGGTATTCGGGCAACGAATGGCGTGTGAGCTCGGCCAACAATTCCTCGCCCTCCGACTCCACCGACACCCACGCATGAGTGGTCAACGCCCGAGCCACGTCCGAAACCGGCACCCAGGCCCGGCGCGCGCCGGCGATCGCCTCGGCCGCCGCAGGGTGCACGATCGACATCGGTGTCCCTTGGGAGTCGGCCACCACCACCGCCTCCGCACCCGCCTCACGGGCCCGCACGTCCGCCTGCGCCAACGGCAGATCCGCCGGCACCACCACCGCCGGACGGGCCAGTTCACGGGCGCGCAATCCCGGTACCCGTGCCCGTACCCGTGCGTTGCTCAACGCTTCGGTGGCTCCCATCCACATGAATCCGCCCAGCACCAGCCCCCACACCACGGCCCACGGCCCCGGAGCATCACCCGCGCTCCACGCGAACAGGAACGGCAGCGCCACCACGCCCAGAGCCAGCACCCGACCGCCCCAGGCCGCCACCACGCTGCCGACGTAGGCCCTGCCGGTCAGCCTCCACACCCCGGCCCGCAACAACCGGCCACCGTCCAACGGCAGCCCCGGAAGCAGGTTGAACACCCCCACCAACAGGTTGGCGACCCACAACTGGAACAACAGTTCACCGGTGACGGTGAACGGGTCCGCCCACCGCGCCAGCGTGAACGCGCCCACCGCCAACAGCAACGACAGCAGTGGCCCGGCGAAGGCGATCCAGAACTCCCGTCCGGGGGTGGGCGCCTCCCGGTCGATCTCCGACACCCCACCGAGCACGTACAGCACGATCCGACGTACCGGCAGCCCGTACCAGCGTGCCACCACCGAGTGCGCCAACTCGTGCACCAGCACCGACGCGTACAACAGGATCGCGAAGACGAACGCCAACAAGTACGCCGAGGGCCCCAACGCCAGCCGCGCCTGGACGATACCCCCGTACACCAAGGTGATCAGTACCGCCACGATCCACCACGAGGAGGTCACGTAGACGGGGACCCCGAAGGGCCGAGCGAGCAGTAACCCCGGTTTCTTGGAACGCTCGACGGGCCGGGTCTCAAAAGGATCACTGCCGTTGGTCACGGAATCCACACTATGACCCCACGGGCACGGACCACACGCGGGCCACGAGTCATAGGCTCAAGGTATGACCACCGTGCCGCTGCCGACCGCGCTCTCGCCCTCCCGAGCCTCCGACTTCCTCCAGTGCCCGCTGCTGTTCCGTTTCCGCGCCATCGACCGGCTCCCCGAGGCCCCCAGCGCCGCCGCGCTGCGCGGCACCCTGGTCCACGCCTGCCTGGAGCGCCTCTACGAACTACCCGCGGAGACCCGCACCCCTCGCACCGCGCTGAGCCTGGTCGAACCACAGTGGAGCAGGATCCGGAAGAAGAAGCCCCAGGTCGCCGAAGAACTCTTCCCCAATGACGAGGGCCTGGACGCATGGCTCTCCTCCGCCCGCGACTTGGTGCAGCGCTACTTCGAACTGGAGAACCCCACCCACCTGGAACCGCGCGAGCGCGAGATGCGCCTGGAGGTGTCCTTGCCCACCGGTCTTCGTCTGCGTGGCTACGTCGACCGGCTGGACGTGGCACCCTCCGGCCAGATCAGGGTCGTGGACTACAAGACCGGAAAGTCACCCCACCCCCGTTTCGAGGACAAGGCCAAGTTCCAGATCTTCTTCTACGCCGTCATGATCTGGCGCGACTTGGGCGTGGTCCCCACCCGTCTCCAACTCATCTACCTGGGTGACGGATCGGTGCGTTGGTACGATCCCACCGAGGACGAGCTCGCCGCCGCCGAGGCCGAGATCGGTGACATCTGGGCGCGCATCGAGGCCGCCGGCCGCGCCGGACGCTGGGACCCCAAACCCAGCAAACTCTGCGGTTGGTGCGAACACCAGGCCCTGTGTCCGGAGTTCGGGGGGACCCCGCCCCCGCTGCCCACCGCCTGACCTCACCACCCCATCGATACGACGGAATCGGCCCGTGCCCGTTTCAGTACTCCTGGTCGATGACCAGCCACTCGTTCGCGCAGGCTTTCGTATGATCCTGGAGTCCTTTTCCCACCTGTCGGTGGTGGGCGAGGCCTCCGACGGCCGCGAGGCCGTCCGCGCCGTCCGCGGTCTGCTTCCCGACGTCGTCCTGATGGACCTGCACATGCCCGGTACCGACGGCGTCCAGGCCACCCGGGAGATCCTCACCTGGGCACGTTCCCTCGATCACCACGTGCGCGTTCTGGCCCTGACCACCTTCGACCAGGACGAGTACGCCATCGAGGCCTTGCGCGCGGGCGCCTCCGGTTTCCTGCTCAAGGACATACCCCCCGGCGAACTGGTGGCCGCCATCGACATGGTCGCCGATGGCTCGGCCGTGATCTCCCCCACCGTGCTCGGTCGACTCCTGGACCACTTCGTCCCGCTCCTGCCCGAACCCGCGCCCGAGGCCGCCCAGGACCCCCTCTCCGACCGTGAACGCGAGGTCCTGCGCCTGGTCGCGCGCGGTTGGTCCAACTCTGAGATCGCCGCCCACCTTGTCCTGGGCGAGACGACCGTCAAGTCACACGTGGGTAACATCCTCACCAAACTCGGTCTGCGCGACCGGGTCCAAGCGGTGGTGTACGCATATGAGAACGGCCTGGTCCGTCCTGGTCGAAACCCACCCGGAGCCGGAGCTTGAGCGACGTGTCGGCCCTCATGCCCTCTCGGGGACGGCGCGTCGGCCGGTGGTGAGGTAGTCGGGCGTTGACAGGATGGCTCCGGTGACCGAACTCACCGGAGCGAAGGCGCGAGGCAGGCGAACCCCGGGCCCCGGCGGAGCGTCTCCCACCGGATGTCCGGGCCACAACACCGCGGGGCGCGGGCGACGGGGAGGAAACGGAGTACAGCCATGCCGAGCAAGCGGGGGCGGTCGGGGCCGCCGAGCGAGGAGCTCATGCTCAGCCGGATGCGCGACTGGCGCGCCGAGCACGAGAGTGAACTGACCCCGGACAACCTCGACGACGACGAGGACCTCAAGCTGCCCGACGCGCGGGCCATCAACCTGGTTTTGCGCGTGGGAGAACTCATGCTGGCCAGTGGTGAGAGCACCGAGGCGGTCAGCGAGGCCATGCTGAGCCTGTCGGTCGCCTTCGACCTGCCGCGCTCGGAGGTCTCGGTCACCTTCACCACCATCTCGTTGTCGACCCACCCCGGTGGAGACAGTCCACCGGTGACCGGGGAACGGGTGGTGCGCCGCCGTACCCTGGACTACTTCCGCGTCAACGAACTCCACACCCTGGTCCAACAGGTCGCCCTCGGACTGTTGGAGTTGGAGGACGCGGCCGCGCGGTTGAAGCAGATTCGTCGGGCCCGCATGCCCTATCCGAACTGGTTGATCGCGGTGGGTTTCGGGCTCATCGCCTCCAGCGCCAGTCTCATGGTGGGCGGTGGCCTCATCGTGGCGACCGTGGCCTTTTTGGCCACCGTGCTGGGCGACCGCACCGCGGTCTTCCTCGCCGTACGGGGGGTCGCGGAGTTCTACCAGATGGTCGCGGCCGCGGTGGTCGCCTCCTCCATAGGCGTGGCCCTGCTGTGGGTGAGCACCACCCTGGACCTGGGGCTACAAGCGGGCGCCATCATCACCGGGAACATCATGGCCCTGTTGCCCGGTCGCCCTTTGGTCTCCAGCCTCCAGGACGGTATCAGCGGCAGTTACGTCTCCGCGGCGGCGCGCCTGCTGGAGACCTTCTTCACCCTGGGGGCGATCGTCTCGGGTGTGGGCGCGGTGGCCTACACGGCGGTACGCCTGGGTGTGAACATGGACTTGGACAACCTTCCCTCGGCGGGCACCTCCCTGGACGTTCCCGTGCTGGTGGGGGCGGCCGGGATCGCCATGGCGTTCGCGATCTCCCTGGCGGTACCCCCGCGCATACTGCCGGCCATCGGGCTCATGGGGGTGATGATCTGGCTGATCTACGCGGGCCTGCGAACACTGTTGGAGGTCCCCCCGGTGGTGGGGACCGTCGCGGGCGCGGTGGCCGTGGGTGTGGTGGGTCACTGGTTGGCCCGCCGCACCCAAAGGCCGGTGTTGCCCTATCTGATCCCCTCGATCGCCCCGTTGCTGCCCGGCAGCATCCTGTATCGAGGCCTGATCGAGATCACCCAGGGCTCGGCGGTGTCCGGGCTCCTCAGCCTGGCGGAGGCGATCATGGTCGGGCTGGCGTTGGGCGCCGGGGTCAACCTCGGTGGCGAGTTGGTGCGCGCGTTCCAACGCGGCGGGCTGGCCGGCGGAGGAATGCGCAACCGCCCGGCGGCACGGCGTACCCGAGGCGGTTACTGACCCGGGGTCGGGTGTGTCCGAACGCGGCCACGCCCGACATGGAACGGACGGAACCGGCACACCGGGAACCGGAGTCTCCCCTGTCGAGGGCGGACAAGGAGAGAGTGGCTTCTTTGTCGGGCCGAATCGGCAGCAGCATGTGACGTGAGCCACTATTGTTGGTTTCCATCCACACACGATCGAAAGGGTCCCGTCCATGTGCGACCATCAGCCACCCTGCCCGTCCTTCGAGGACACCGACCGCGAAGCCGCGCGAATCGTCTCCAACCATCCCGAACAGGGGTGGAGTCTGCTCTGCAACGGTGTCGTCCTCTTCGAGGACACCGGTGAACTGCTCCCCGACGGAGTGATCGTCGCCCCGCATCGTCCTCGCGTGGCCGCCTGAGTCTCGTTCGTCACGGCCCGTCCGGCCATCCCTCGGGGAGTACGTCCTCCCCCATGACCTCGCTCAGTCGACGCCGGAAGTCCGTGTGCAGGTCCGCTCCCCAGACCAGTTCACCGGGGGTGCGCAGCGCCTGTTCCATGGCACCGCGCAACGCGGCCGGACGTGACTCTCCCTCCACCACCGGCACCGCCAAGAGGCCGTGCATACGGGTGAGGACCGCGAACAGTTCTCCCGCGAGCGCGGGCGCGCTGGCGGTGGCCACGGCCTCCTCCAGGTAACCCTCCCACCAGGGCTCGGGCATCTCCTCGCCGTGCTCGTCCCAGGGCCGAGCGAAGGGGCGACGCAGCCGCCACCTGACCTCCTCGGCGATGTCGGCGTCATCATCGTCGATCCCGCTGCGCCACACGCGCGCGGCCTCGTCGGGTTCCCCGCGCAGGGTGAGCAGACCGGCCAACAACTCCACCGCGGCGCCCGCGGTTCCCGGCCGCGGTCTCCAAGAGGCACCATCGGTCTCCAGGGCTCCGGAGTCGGCGATGGCCGCCACGTCGGCGATGGCGTGTTCCAGGTGGGTGGCGGCCCGCAGCAGCCTCAGCCCGGGGTCGTCGCCAACGGCCAGCCCTCGTTCGAGTGTTTCCGCGGCGGCCTCGGGCCGCCCCCGTTCCAGCAGGCGTTCGGCCAGGTCCCGGGCGGCGTCCTGCACCGTGGTGGCGTGCAGGCGACTCATCGGTTCGTCTTCGGACGGCAGTTCCAGAGCCGCTTCCCAGTGTTCCTCCGCCTCGGTGTGCTCACCACGCAGCTCGGCCTCCCTGGCCAACCCGTAGCGGGCCACCGCCGTGTAGGCGGGTCCGCCCAGTTCGAGCAGATGTCGCCACACCCGGGCGGCCTCGCCGTGGGCGTCCTCCTGCTCCAGGGAGAGTGCCAAGTGGTAGGCGGCACGGGGCGCGTAGCGGGGATCGCCGGTGGCCACGGCCTCACGAGCGGCTTCGCGGGCGGCGGCCAGGTCGCCGCGTTGGTCTTGAACCACGGCCAGGCCCATCAGGGCACGGGCTCGCACCCTGGTGTGGGGGTCGGCGTCCACCGCCTTCCGGTAGAGCTTGGCGGCGCGTTGGAGATGACCGCTCTCGGCCAGATCGCGGGCTTGCTCGCACAGGCCGGCGGCGTCACCTCCGTGAGCGACCGTCTCTTCCGTGTCCTCGGGATCGGTGGCCTGTGGAGGGGGATCCACGGGGCCAGAGCGTGCGGGAGGTCCGGACGTCGGGGTCATCGAGTTCTCAGGGCGCAGCACCCGGACGTTCCGGCCGGGGAGAGCCCCTACCTCCTTCTGATTCCGCTTTCCATGGGGGCGAGGACCGCGCTGTGGGGGCGCGGGGATCGGCTGCTGGCAACTCTAACGCGCGCTTGTTCGACGCGATCGGCGTCTCGGTGGCGGATGTGGATTTCCAGCCGACCAAAAGCAACATCTTTACGACGTAGATTCATATATGTCCGATATAAGCGGGGTGTCGGGTCGATCCGACACCCCGCTGCTCACGCCCGCGGCCCGAAGGTCCTCGACCCTCAGATCTCGAAGGCCTCCGGCGGCGGGCAAGAGCAGACCAGGTTACGGTCACCGTAGGCCTGATCGATCCGCCCCACCGGCGGCCAGTACTTGTCCTGACGCAACGACGGCAGCGGGTAGGCCGCCTCGGAACGGCTGTAGCCGCGTCCCCACTCGTCGGCGGTCAACGCCTCGGCGGTGTGCGGAGCGCCCCGCAACGGGTTGTCCTGGGCGTCCCACTCACCCTTGGCGACCTTGTCGATCTCGCCACGAATGGCGATCATCGCCTGGATGAACCGCTCCAGCTCCGCCAGGTTCTCGCTCTCGGTGGGCTCCACCATGAGCGTGCCGTTGACCGGGAAGGACATGGTCGGCGCGTGGAACCCGTAGTCCATCAGGCGTTTGGCCACGTCCTCGTTGCTGATACCGCTGGTCTTTTGCAGCGGACGGATGTCGATGATGCACTCGTGCGCGACCAGGCCGCCCTTACCGGTGTACAGCACCGGGAAGTAGGGCTCCAAACGCTTGGCGATGTAGTTGGCCGACAACACCGCGGTCTCGGTGGCCGAACGCAGTCCCGGCTCCCCCATCATCCGCACGTACGCCCAGGAGATCTGCAGGATGCCCGCGGAGCCGAACGGCGCCGCCGAGACCGGACCGACCCCGGTGTGCGGGCCCGCCTCGGGCTGGCCGGGATGGTTGGGCAGGAAACCGGCCAAGTGCGAGCGGACCGCGACCGGGCCCACGCCAGGACCGCCACCGCCATGCGGGATGCAAAAGGTCTTGTGCAGGTTCAGGTGACTGACGTCGGCACCGAATTCCCCAGGCTTGGCCCAGCCCACCAGGGCGTTCAGGTTGGCGCCGTCCACGTAGACCTGACCACCGGCCTCGTGCACCAAGCGGCACACGTCGGTGATGGTGTCCTCGTACACACCCGCGGTGGAGGGATAGGTGACCATGATGGCCGCCAACTCCTCGCGGTGCTCATCGATCTTGGCGCGCAGGTCGTCGAGCTCGATGTCGCCGTCGTCGGCACAGGCCACCACGGCTACTCGCATGCCCGCCATGACCGCGCTCGCCGCGTTGGTGCCGTGCGCGGAGCTGGGGATCAGGCACACGTCACGGTGGCCCTGCCCGCGTGAACGGTGGTAGCCGCGAATGGCGAGCAGGCCGGCGAGCTCACCCTGGGAACCGGCGTTGGGCTGTAGGGACACCGCGTCATAGCCGGTGACCTCGGCCAACCAGGCCTCCAGGTCACGAATGAGGGCCACGCTGCCGGCCGCCTGGTCGAGCGGGGCGAACGGGTGCAGTCCGGCGAACTCCGGCCAGGTGATGGACTCCATCTCGGCGGTGGCGTTGAGCTTCATGGTGCACGAGCCCAGCGGGATCATCGTGCGGTCCAGCGCCAAGTCGCGGTCGGCCAGGCGACGCATGTAACGCAGCAAAGAGGTCTCGCTGCGGTGGGTGTTGAACACCTGGTGGGTCAGGTAGTCGACGCCACGGACCAGGTCGGCGGGCAGGCGATCGGCGCCCTCGTCCACACTCACCGGGCCACGGTCAAAGCCACGGTCGGCCTCGCCGAAGGCGGCCAAGACCTTGCCCAAGATCTCCACGCTCGTGGTCTCGTCCACACTCACACCGACGGTGCGATCATCGACGGCGAGCAGGTTGATCCCCGCCTCCAGGGCGCTCTCCAGCACCCGAGCGGAGCTGGGCACGCGCACACGCAGGGTGTCGAAGTAGGCGGAGTGGACCACTTCGAAGCCACGCTTGCCGAGGGCGTCGGCCAAGGCCACGGTACGGGTGTGCACCTGCCGGGCGATGGCGCGCAGACCCTCGGGTCCGTGATAGACGGCGTACATGCCGGCCATGATGGCCAGCAACACCTGGGCGGTACAGATGTTGCTGGTGGCCTTCTCCCGCCGAATGTGCTGCTCGCGGGTCTGCAGGGCCAAGCGGTAGGCGGGCTTGCCGGCGTTGTCCACGGACACACCGACCAGACGGCCGGGCAACTGGCGACGCAGCTTCTCGCCCACGGACATGTAGCCGGCGTGCGGGCCGCCGAAACCGAGCGGCACACCGAAGCGCTGGGTGGAACCCACCGCGATGTCGGCTCCCAGTTCGCCAGGGCTGCGCAGCAGGGTCAGGGCGAGGACGTCGGCGGCGACCACGGCCAAGGCACCACGCTCGTGCGCTTGGGCGATGATGGCGCTCGGGTCGCGCACCACACCGCTGGAGGCCGGGTACTGCACCAGAACACCGAAGGCCTCCCCCTCGGGCATTCCCTGGGTCAGATCGGCGACCACGACCTCGATGCCCAAGGGCTCGGCGCGGGTGCGCAGGACCTGAAGGGTCTGCGGAAAGACATCGGAGTCGACGACGAACACGTCGCCCTTGACCTTGGAGGCGCGCCGGGCCAAGGTCATGGCCTCGGCCGCGGCGGTGGCCTCGTCCAGCAGGGAAGCGCCGGTGATGGGCAGGCCGGTCAGGTCCGAGACCGCGGTCTGGAAGTTCAGGAGGGCCTCCAGGCGCCCCTGGGAGATCTCCGGCTGATAGGGCGTGTAGGCCGTGTACCAGGCCGGGTTCTCCATGATGTTGCGCAGGATCACCGGCGGAGTGAGGGTGTCGTAGTAGCCCAGTCCGAGCAGCGAGGTGTGCGGGCGGTTGCGATCGGCCAGAGCGCGTAGTTCGGCCAGCGCCTCGGCCTCGCCGATGGCCTCGGGCAGATTCAGCGCAGCGCTGCGGCCGGGACCGGTCAGGATGGACTCGGGTACGGCGGCGGCCATGAGCTCGGCGGTGGAGCCATGACCCACGGTCTTGAGCATCTCCGCCGTCTCGGCGGGGCTGGGGCCGATATGACGGTCGGCGAAGGCCCGGGCCGGCGCTCCCGCGCCTGGGACGTGCGACGGGTCAGTCACGGAGACCTCCTGGTGACAGGGCCGATTCGATCGGCGGTGTTCCTCACGGTCTCCCCCTCTGTCACCGGGCACGACCGCGCCCAGGCTTCAGAGCGGCCTCCTTCGCGCGGTCCATGGTGCCTGAGAGGTTACTGGGGAGTATTGCCCCGTCGGCGCCCCGTTACCGAGGTCTCTCCCGCGCGGTATCAACAGCCTGCTGACGCTCTGTACATGTATGCAAGCAGGGAGAATGTCGGGTTTCATCCCTGTTGTGAATACGACCGTACTCGATCGGACCCCCGAACACCGCGTCAGGGCACACCTTTGCCCCGATCTTCCAGAGCTCCACCAAGCGCGAAAGGAGCCGAGGACACGGAGGTCTCCGTTCGGGCGCCCCAACACGTTTCAAGCGTCTCCACCGGCCGCCGCACCGATGCGTCGAAAGGTGAACGCTCGGGCGGCGAGGGGAGAAGCCAAGGCCTGGAACGAACACGGCCCTCAGCCGGTACGGCGTTCCCGGCGGCGGCGGGCCAGTTCGTCGACCGGTTGGGGGGCGGGGGCGGGCAGGTCCGTGCGGGCCTCCGCCGGAACGATCCCCAGGACCTCCTCCAACTCACGGGCCACATTGGCCAACGCCAGACCGAACATGCCCTGGCCACGTTGCATCAAGTCCACGACCTCTTCGGGGGAAGTGCACTCGTAGACGCTCACACCATCGCTCATCAGGGTGATACGGGCCAACTCCCCGGCGGGGCGGCCACGAAGATGGTCCACTGCCGTACGGATCTGTTGCAGGGAGATCCCGGTGTCCAGGAACCGCTTGGCCACCTTGAGCAACAGGATGTCCGGGAGACTGTACAGAGGGGCATTGTGGGCTCCCGTGCGCACGCTCGGCTCCACCAGACCGGTCCTGGCCCAGTAATCGAGCTGTCGATAGGTGATCCCTGCGGCCGTACACGCCGCTGGGCCCCGGTATCCGACGTCCATAGGCAGCGCCATCACGTCCTCTTCGCACAGTAGGCCCTGCTGCCCCGCCAGCCGCAGCGCGGACCGCCTGTCATGGGGATCCCGCTCGCTGCTCGCTACCGCCACGCCGACCTCCGGCTTCTCGTCCCACGGCGGCATCGACAGGGGAAAGTCCACTCAGGGAAAGGGCGCACCGTGGGTTTCACAGCACTGACGGTAGGACGGCACCCGGGCAGCGTCAACGAAGCCGCCCGGCGCGTCGCCAAGTACGCGCGGTGACGGCTCCACCCGAGCGGCTCCTCTCGCGTTTCGAGGGGACCGAGGGTTTCGGCTATGGTCTCCACGACCATTTCCCTAGCCCAATCTACCACTGACTCCCACGATGAAGACGCAGGTCACAGCCGTTTCCTTGGTCGTGTATCTGGCGACTCCGACCCCGAACAGCCCATCGGGGCCCGCGTCAGGCGCGGACCCCGTCCGTGTGATCAGGTACTACGCCTGCCGAAGTCCTCGGGCGAGATGTTGTCCAGGAACTCCCGGAACGCCTCGACCTGGTCCTCCTGCTCGTCCGGTATGGGCATGCCGGCCTCGTCGATCACGTCCTCGTCCGCGTAGATCGGGGCTCCGGTGCGCAGGGCCAAGGCGATGGAGTCCGAGGGGCGTGCGCTGACCTCCACCCCGTTGCTGAAGACGAGTTCGGCGTAGAAGATGCCATCGCTCAACCCGGTGATCCGCACCGTCTCCAGACCCGTCTCCAAGGCTTCGAGGACGTCCCGGAACAGGTCGTGGGTGAGTGGGCGGGCCGGTGCGACTCCCTGCTGAGCCAAAGCGATGGCGGTGGCCTCCACACCGCCGATCCAGATCGGCAGGTAGCGGTCACCCTCGGATTCCTTGAGTAGGACAATCGGCTGGTTCGAGGGCATCTCAACCCGGACGCCGACGACCTCCATGTGTTTCACAGCGTCTCCGTCCCACGAGTCGTCATGCCGGATGGGCGCTCGTTCCTGTTCCCAAGCGGACCAGGACCCGAGGGCGAAATCGGCACCCTTCGTTACAAAACTCTCCGGTGGTGGAAGGCCGCAAACCTGCTGCGCCCTCCCACCACCATCGACCGTGGTCAACGATCCGTCATCGGCGAGGCTTGGTCAGCAGGACCATGCGGAACTTGCCGATCTGGATCTCGTCCCCACCGCCCAGCTCGGCCTCGTCCACCGGTTCCCGGTTGACGTAGGTGCCGTTGAGGCTGCCCACGTCACGGACACCGAATCCGTTACCGCGACGGAAGAACTCCACGTGGCGCCGGGAGACGGTGACGTCGTCGAGGAAGATGTCGCTGTTGGGGTGGCGCCCCGCGGTGGTCACGTCGCTGTCCAGCAGGAAACGGCTCCCCGCGTTGGGGCCACGGCGGACCACGAGCAAGGCGGTGCCCGGGGGTAGAGCGTCGGCGCCGGCCGGGTCGTCGCGGCCGAGCTCCTCACCCGAGTCCTCTTCCTCCAGGGCCTGTATTCCGGAGATGGAGATGGTCGAGGTGACATCTCCCGCGGAGTCTCCGCCCGGGTCGGGCCGAGGGCTCTGCTGTTCGGCCCTACGGATGGGAGTTCCACAGTGGGAGCAGAAACGGGCATCATCCGCAACGGCGTGACCGCACTGCGTGCAGTAAACGCTCGACATAGGTCGGCTCGGCCTCCTACCGCACGGGGCGGTGCTTGATTCGGCTGATCGGTGGCGCGCTCCGGACGTAGGACGGACACTGTGTCCGCCCACGGCCCGGAACACGGCGGGACGCTCCACTGTCGCTGCAGCGGACCGCCCCACACGGTCGGTCGCTAGGTCTCATCCCCCGTGTTTTACTCCTTGTCACCCTTTGTTGGGCATCCGCCGTTGCCGGGATCCTCCAAGCGGTCGGTGACGCGGTGCTTCAGGGAACACTCGACTTTAAACCATATCCCTGTCCAGACAGGGTTTCGCTCCCCCCGGGCCCGCCATGAGCACCCCTTTGAGAGGATCTGCGACGAGGGCCGATCGGGTCGGCACCCGGGGCGCCGCCGTATCGCCGGTGAAGCCCGTGGGAGGAACCAACACCTGCTTTGGGAACAGATGCCACGACCGCGGGTTTGGTTCTGTCGCGTACGGGGCGAATTCCCCCAAATTTCCAGACCATGGGATGACCTGGCGGTTCGGGCAGGTTCATGCCCGACACTCCCGGGCCGGGTGGGTGCGGACGGCCAGACCGCCCCGCACCCACGCCTGCTCCGTTCAGCCCTCCGCTCGTTCCACGACGGCGGCCCATTCGTCCAGAAGTCGTTGCGCCCTGTCCGAATCAGGACCTTCTGCCCAAAGATGTGTGACCGCTTCGGCCGTGTCCGGCAGAACCAAGGCCCAGCTGCCGTCCGACTCGATCACCCGGACCCCGTCGGTGGTGTCCAGCTCACGGTCTTCCGCGGCCTCCACCACCGCGCGCATCACGCTGCCCTTGATCGCCCAGGGCGTGGGCACCGAACGGCGCAGCAGGTGCGCCTTCGGGATCGCCCGGTTGACCTGGGCGATCGGCCGGCGGGCTCGGGCCACCAGGCCCAACAACCGCACGAACGCGGCGATACCGTCACTGGTGGGGCTGAACTCCGGAACGACGAATCCGTCCCGACCGTCGCCGGCGAAGATGATCGTGTCGCTCTCGGCGCGCACCGCCTTGGTGAGTTCGTGTGTGGCGGTGGCCGTCCAGCGCACCTCGACACCGTGAGAGCGGGCCACCTGCTCGGCCACCCGGGTAGTGGTCACCGGCAGCGCCACCGTGCCCCCGCCCCGTTCGGCGGCCACCAGGTCCAGCACCACCAGCAACGCACGGTCGCCGTCGATCAGTTCGCCGTTCTCGTCCACGATGGCCAGGCGTTCGGCCACCGGGTCGAAACGCACCCCGAAGTCGGCGTTGGAGTTGGACACCAACTCTCCGAGCCGCTCCAGGTCACGCATCCTCTTGGCGACCGTGTCGGTGGGCGAGGCCTCGTCCAGGCGGTTGTTGACGGTGAGCACGTCCACACCGATCCGCCCCAGCAACGAGGGGAGGATGAGAGAGCCCGTACCGCCCGCGCAGTCCACGACCACCTTCAGCTCCGCCTCGGCCACACCGGAGGTGTCCACGTTGCGTAGGAGGTCGTGCGAATAGTTCTCCACGTTGCGGGCGAGGAAGGAGAGTTCACCGATCTCCCCTGGGAAGGCCCTGCGATACTCGGCGCGGGAGAAGACCCGGTCGAGCTTGCGTTGGGCGCCCGGCGACAGGTCCGCGCCCTCTCCGTCCAGGAAGATGATGTCCACCGACTCCGGATCACCCGGACTGGTGCGCACGACGATACCGCCGCTGATTCCGCTCTGAGAGGTGTGGAAACGCGCCACCGGCAACGGCACCACCTCCAGATCGCGCACCTCGATGGCGGCCGCGGTGAGCGCGCTGATGATCGCTCGTTTGAGCGTGCGCGCCGCCCGCGAGACGTCACGGGAGGTGGTGACCATCGCACCCTTTTTGAGGGTGGTGGCGTAGGCGTTGGCGAGACGGACCGCGAGTTCGGGCGTGATCTCGACGTTGATCAGGCCGGAGACCCCGCGAGGCCCGAACAGGGAGCGCTGGCCGCGCGACTCCCACACGACGTTGGTGCTGACCACCGCCCCGGCCTCGATGGTCTTGAACGGATAGACCTTGACGTCGTTGTGCAGATAGGCCTCGGACTCGATGACGCAGTCCTCGCCGATGACCGCGCCCTCCTCGACCCGCACGGCGGCCATGACGTCGGTGTTCTTACCGATCACGGCACCGCGCAGGTTGGCGCCGCGGCCGATGAACACGTTGTCGTGCAGCACGGTGCGGTGGGCGAAGGCCTCCGCGCGCACCACCGCGTTGCTGCCCACCACGGTGTACTCGCGAAGTTCGGCGCCGGGCTCGACCTTGGCGTAGTCGCCGATGTAGAGCGGGCCCTTGAGGATGGCCTCGGAGCTGACCTCGGCGCCCTCGCCGACCCAGACCCCGGGGGACACCTCGAAACCGTCGATCTCGACGTCGACCTTGCCGGAGAGCACGTCGGCCTGGGCGCTGAGGTAGCTCTCGTGGGTGCCCACGTCCTCCCAGTAGCCATCGGCGACGTACCCGTAGAGGGGTTCGCCCTCCTCCAGCAGCTGCGGGAAGACGTCACCGGACCAGTCGACCACCTCGCCCTCGGCGACGCGTTCGAGGACCTCGGGCTCCATGATGTAGATACCGGTGTTGACGGTGTCGGAGAAGACCTGGCCCCAGGTGGGTTTTTCGAGGAAACGCTGAACGCGCCCCTGCTCATCGACGATGATGATGCCGAACTCCAGCGGGTTCTGGACCCGCTTGAGACCGATGGTCACCTTGGCTCCGCGCTCCTTGTGGAAGCGGACCATGTCGGTGAGGTCGATGTCGGTGAGCGCGTCACCGGAGATGACGATGAACGGCTCGCCCCGTAGGTGTTCCTCCGCGTTCTTGACGCTGCCCGCGGTTCCGAGGGGGACCTCCTCGGCGACGTAGTGGAGCTTCATTCCGAGCTCCTCGCCATCACCGAAGTAGTTACGGATGAGCGTGGCCAGGAACTGGACGGTGACGACGGTCTCGGTGAAGCCGTGCTTGCGCAGCAGGCGCAGGACGTGCTCCATGATGGGCTTGTTGACCACCGGCAGCAGGGGTTTGGGCTGGTTGGCGGTCATGGGGCGCAGGCGTGTACCCTCACCACCCGCCATCACGACGGCCTTCATCATGGGTGCGGAGGGCGTGGCCTTCTCGTTGGGCGCGCTCATCGCCTGCCCCCCTGGACGGATGTACCGTCAGGGGCGGCGGGGGACGTACGTGCGGAGCACGCGCCGTCGCGCACCGTGGGACATGTTCTCATGACGGAGATGACACTCCCTTTCGATCCGACAGGACTCTGGTGAGCCGGATCGCCGGTGCCCTGGCTCAGGAACCGGTGTCGCCCTGCTTCTCGTGGCCCGGTCGGTCCGAGCCCCGTGGTGCCGCGCCGGGCTTGCCATCGACACTCGCCGTCGTGGTCGGATCGTGCCGTCCCGCGAACGGTCCGCGTCCGTCGTCGCTGTCCCGAGCTCCCGTGTCTGCACCTGCGGAATCAGCGCGTTCGGCGCGGCGGGTCTGATCGATCAGGCGTAGTCCCTGTACGGCGTAGAGCGATCCGGCCCACCAATACAGAGCCGTTCCCCAGAGGGCGAAGGCCCAACCTATAATTCTCGCCACATCCGCCACGATGGAGGCGTATTCGGCGACGAAGAGCAGTGGGAAGGAGTACAGCAGACACAACGTGGCTGCCTTACCCGCGAAGTTCACCGGCAGCGGGCCGTACCCGAAGTAGCGCAGCAATGGCAGGGCACCGAGGATGAGGACGTCGCGCAGGACCAGGATGGCCATCAGCCACCAGGGAACGATTCCTCGGACGACCAAACCCAGCAGGGCCGCGAAGATGTAGAGGCGGTCGGCCGCCGGGTCGAGGATCTGACCGAGTCTGGAGGCCTGGTTCCAGGCCCGGGCGATCTTGCCGTCCAGCCAGTCGCTAAGGCCGGCGAACGCGAGCACGAGCAGCGCCCACCAGTCCTCTTCGGGCCCCAGGACGAGCCATAGGAACAACGGAACGCCCAACAACCGGAGCATGCTCAACAGGTTGGGAACCGTCCAGATGCGGTCACTGACCACCGCGCCGGCCAAGTCGCCCCCCGCCTCGTGTCTGCCTTCTCGCGCGAATCGCCCCACGGCGCCCACGTTAGCCGGCGGGACCGTCATTCCCGCCGCCGCGCGCCCCGTCGTACCCCTATGGCCCGTCAGGACGATCACAGATCAATCGTATCCCGTACGGACCCATCTTCCGGTTCGTGCGTCCACCCCATGGGCACACCACCAGGCGAGATCACCGATGCCGCCGCCCCGACCCGCTCAGGACTTACGGTTCTCCCCGGTCTCCTCCTCGATCGGGTTCACCGGCCCGGTGTCCTTCATCGTCTCGGACAAGCCGGGCTTGGTGTGTTCCCGCCGCTGCTGAGCCCGCTGGGACTCCGGGCGCGCGTCCGTATCGGACTCGTCCATGGGCACCGACCGCAGGACGTCGTCGGGGCGGTCGTAGTCGACCGGGGGCATAGCCCTCAGCGCCCCCATGATCTCGTCGTCGGCGCCCAGGGAGGCCGCCCGCTCCAGGATCCGTTCCTTGTCGGCCGGAAAGGGCACCTGGCCCAGAATCGTCTTCAGACCCTCGACCCCGTGTTCGGTCCTCATGATGGTTCCCTCGTTCCTTGTTCGGCAGTGGCTCCATGACCCACGCCCGCAACGCTCCTGTTCAGGGGTGCGGGCTCCGTGAGGTCGCACTACCCGCCCGCCACCGGGCACAATCTCCCCCCAGGGGGACGGAGGCTCTCCGGGTCGTGCGGTGAGGGCCGGTCCGACCTCAGGTCGAGGACAGGATCCGTTCGGCCTCACGCAGTCCCGAGATCATGGCCCCGTGCACGGTCGCGCTGTGCTCGACGTCGGTGGCCTCCCCCGCGAAGAAGACCCGCTCTCCGATGGGCTCGCCCAGAGTCGTGCGGTCCTCGTCCCTGGCACCGACCGCGGTGAAGGAGAAGGCGCCCCGGGCGAAGGGATCCTCGGACCAGTGCGTCACGTAGTGGTCGATCGGGTCGGGCGCCTTCTTGAACATGCTCCGCAGCGAGGCCATGGCGTGCTCGACCACCTGTCCGTCCTCCATGCCTTCCAGGAGTCGCGCGGCGTCGCCACCGTTGCGGCTGACCAGAACCGGCACCCCGAACACGTTCTGGCCGGCGTACCAGTGGAACCAGGTGCCCTTCTCGGTGCCCAGGTGCACGATCACCTCGGCGTCCCCCCAAAAGACCTCGTCGAAGCGTAGGAAGAGTTTCTCCAGTCGGCCGTTGCCCAGACGTTCCAGGGACTGGCGCTTGTCGGGGGGAAGCGGTGGATCGAAGTCGACCCGCCCGCTTTGCAACACTCCAAGGGGCACGGTGACCAGGACCCGATCGGCGGTCAGGATCTCTTCGCCTCGCGGGGTGTCCACGCGTACCGCCGCGCCCTCGTCGTCGTGGGCGACGGCCCGCACCACGTGCTCCAACCTCACGTCCAGCCCTCGGGCCAGATGGTCGGTGAGCCGGGCCATGCCATCGGGGAAGACCACGTCGTCACCACTGAACTCGTGGGTGCTTCCGACCGCGGAGAAGGCGATGTCCTCGGCGGCGGCGCCGTGGTCGGCCTCGGCGATGCGGTGGACGATCTCGGTGGCGTCCCGGGCACGGGCCCGGACCAGGTTGACGTCGTAGAGGGCGTGGTCGATGCCCTGCTCCATGGATTCCTCGGGGCCGGCGCCGACCGTCGCCCAGAACATGTGCTCTTGGAGGAGGTTGACGTCCTCCATGTTGCGGCGGTGCCGATCGAACAGTAGCCTGCGCCCCTTGGGGTCGTAGGCGGTCTCGGTGGAGCGGTTGAACGCGGCGGTTCGGATCCCCACCTTCTCGACCAGGCGCGACAGGGGGTTGCTCTCCGAACCCCGCATCCAAGAGGCGCCCACGTCCAAGGTCACCCCGTCCCAGGCGGGCACCGAGTGGATCCGTCCACCGATGCGGTCGCGGGCCTCCACCACGGTGACCCGCTCACCCCGTTCGGCGAGCAGGTCCGCGGCGGCCAAGCCGGCCATACCGGCCCCGACGACGAGGGTGTGACCGCGTCCGGCCTCGGCCCGGCGGCCACGCGGCTGCGGCGCGGTGGTCTCCTGCGGCTCCCTCTCCTGGCCGCCGACCTCTTCCCGGGTGTTCTTCCCGTTCACGTCCTCGGTCATCACGTTCCCCCTGCTCATGTCGGCGGCCGAGCAATGCGACCCTAAGCTCACGTCCCGTCCGGCCCCGGGGCGACACACCAAGGGCGGCTCGGACACGACTTCGAAAAAGGCCGGGCATCACGGCCGCATCGGACACGAGTACGTCGTGCGCGTGGAAAAGAATGATGGCGGTGGTCGACGCTCTTCCGCCGACCACCGCCCAGGTGGTGCTCCCTTCCCGGGCCGAGGGCCCACGGGCAGGGACTGACCATGAGGCGCCGTCCGTCCTCCGGCGCCCCTCGAACAGAAAACCTAGCGCGCGAGGCTTTCGGTTTCCTTTCGTCCCCTTCGGAAGGCGGCCCGGACGGCAGCGCGATGCGCCGGGTGCCCGAGGGCACCCGGCGCGCGACGGCGGACCCGCTCAGCTGGTGGGCTCGTCGTCGTCCTTGTCGAACTCGATCCGTTCCTTGCGGCGCTCGCCCTCGACGTGCTCCTCATGGGCCACGTCACGCTTGCGCACACGGACCTGTTCCACCGGGACCTGCTTCCTGGAGACCACGGGGCGCTCCTCGTAGAGCGTGAAGGTCTCCTCGTCCTCCTCCATCGAGCCCTCGTCACTCACCTGGGAAGGATCGGTGATCGGGCGACGCTCCACCTCCAACTCGTCGTGGTGCAGCGGAACGGTCTCGTCGAAACGCTCGCTCTCGACGGTCTTGTGCATCCGAGCCTGGCCGCTCTCACGACGCTCGACCCCGATGTCCACTTCCTCCTCGCGGCGGACCACCGAGATCTCTTCCTCGTCCTCGCCGGTCCGGCCCCTGAGCCGTTCATCGCTCCCGTACCCGGCCCCCGCCGCGGTGTCGGTGCCCATTCCACCCGGGGTCCCGCGCAGGTATTCCTCCTGTTCGGTCCCCATCGCCTCACCCTCGCGGGGCCCGGCGAAACGGTCGCTCTCTCCCCTGCCCTGGAGGGGCACCTCAGCGTGTCGGTCGAAGTGCTCGCGCACGATCGCCTCGTCCTCGGGTGAGACGTGCCGATCGGCCTCCACCCGCGGGGCGTCCTTGACCGTCGCCTTGTCATAGGGGACCTGGATGTCCTCCTCCACCGGCTGCGCGCCCTGGAGCGGCACCAGGGTCTCCTTCATCCCGAACAGACCGGTGTGGACCGAGACCCACGTCGGTTCCCCCGTCCTGTCATCGAGGAAGACCTGCTTGATCTTCCCGACGTTGCTTCCCTCCGAATCGAGCACGTGATGTCCGATGAGGTTTTCCGGTACGAGTTCACTGGCCACTGCGCAACCCCTTCCTGGTTCGCGGGAGGCGGGGGTGTTCGCCTTCTCCGATCACCCCCGCCCCCTACCCCTGGCAGAGGCCGCTATCTTGCTTTGAACAGGACTTATACGAATATGGACCGAATCCATTCCCGGGCTTGACACCCATGGAAAGGACAGTGGGTCCGTATGGAAGCGCCTTTGACCTCCTGCGGATCAGCAGGTGTCGTCCCGGCTGCCCTCCAATACCACGTCGCGCACGATCGTGTTGATCGCGCACGGCCGCTCGGTGATCGCGCTGTCGATCACGGTGAGGTTGGACAGGGTGACCCCCGAGGTGTTGGCGAACTCGTCCCGGGCGGCGATCCGGATGTCGCCCGGTCCCCGCACCGTTCCGCCCTGGGCGGCGATGGTCACGTTGTGGCAGTTCTCGATGAGTACCGCGTTGCTGCCGGTATCGGCGATGTCGACCCGGTCGATGACGGCACCGCCGCTCTCGGACACACAGAAGATCCCGCGTCCGCCGCCCCGGGCGCGGACCTCGCCGACCCTGATGTTGGCGGGGTAGGCGCCTGCGACCCGGCCGTTGCGGTTGGCCATCCGCAAAGCGGCGTACCCGGTGCCGGTGCCGGCGTTCTGGGCGTCCACCAGACCGATGTCGGCGTTCTCGGTGTCGTTGAGCAGCAACCCCGAGTAGCCGGTGTTCCGGGCGGTGACCGTGCCCACGGTGAACCCGTCGACCCCGTAGGTCTCCACGCCGTGGTTGTCGGTACCCGAGACGTAGACGTCGTCGATGCTGATGTCGCGGGCCATGCGCCCGGAATCGTCGTCGCGGCTGTCCACGCGCATGCCCAGCCCGGAGGACAGGCGCAGGCCGATCTGGCCGAAGTGGACGTTCTGGGCGCTTTGCACGAAGACCCCGAAGTAGGGGCTCCCGGTCAGGGACAGGTGGGGGACGGCCACGTCCTGGACGTGGCGGATGCGCACGGCGGCGTGGTTCGCGGCCACCGGACCGGTGACGTCGATGGTGCCGCAGACCTCCAGCAGGGTGTGGGAGGGCAGGTCCAGTGAGGTATTGGCGGGCATGGAGCCCGAGCCGTGGACCACGACGCCCTGCTGCCGGGTGCGATTCGGATCCAGGGAGTCGACGGCGGCGCGCATGGCCGCGAGCATGTCGCCGCCCTCGTGGATGGTCTGCCCACCGGCGCGGACGGTCCAGCCGGATCCGTCCTGGACGGCTTCGGCGTGGTAGGTGCCCGAGCCGCACTCGGCGGCGGGGGTCTCGGAGATGGCCACGGGNNCACGGGTTCGGCTTCGGTACCCGTGGGGTTCATCGTCGCGATCAGGCCGGTGCCCAAGACCAGGGCGGCGGTGGCGACCAGGGCGGTGTGGAGGGTGCGCCTCTCACGGCGGGGGCTGGCGTGTCGGGGGTCCTGCATGGGTGCTTCTCCTGTACTGGCCCCGAAGGGCCGAGCGGGGACAAGGGAGCGCTCCGAGTTCGGGAAGCTAGCACGGAAAGGGCTTTCCCGATACCATCCCAAGCGACCCGCTGTACGCGGAGACGAACACCCTTTCCGGCAACGGCATCGGCAACGGCAACGGACCTTCGGCCGGGACAGGTGGCCTGGCGGGCGTCTGGGCGGGCACGGCCGGGGCATTGGAGCCACCGAACCCGCTCACCCCGGCCGCCCAGTCCCCACCCCCTGACTCGCGCATGGCCACGGTTCGACCCGTACAGGCACCAGCACCGAGAAGCCGAACCCTATGGCATTTTCACCCCGCCCCACGAACAGATTATTTTAAGATCGCCACAAACCAGAACCGCTGACGCCGTACACCAATATCACATCGTATACAATACGAAAAAAGCAAGGGAAAAAGTAAATAAAACTATCACTGATATAACAACACGGAGACTTCTTGGGGTCCTTTTCCCAATTCCCTCGATAAAAAACTCACCAGCATCAACGAAAAAGACAGGACAAACATAGAATAGAGAAATAAAGTCAACATGATCTCTTCTCAAAGCAGGATTAATAAATCAAATACCAGCGGCCCATCTCGAATGCTGAACTCAAGAAAAGACAATACAGGGCGGACTGAACTGAGGCAAGTGATAACACGAAGATCTCACCGTTCAAACATTCTAGCCACCAACTTCACCTTCCATACTGACTCGCGTCTCGATAGAGACAATAACCACTAGCAATAATCCCACCCACAGTGATCACTGATCCCGTGACGATAAAGCCAGCAGGCCCTCCTGCCCAGGAGACAGCCAAGAGGCCGGCTCCGGTCGCCAAGGTCATGGGGGGGTTCGGTCACTACAACCGACGCCGGTATCACGCAGGGACTCGCCCAACCCCGTGACCACCTGTAGCAGGTCTTTCCGTTGTTCTGCCCACGCACACGGGGACGCGCGCACCGAGGAAACCAGGCAGAGGTGAAGGAATCCGGCCGGCCACCGCCGGAAAGAGGTTTGAACCCCAGAGGGGTTCGGGCGAAGCCCGAAGACTTGAGGCCCCGACTACGCCTCCCCCTTTGCCAACAGCCGCCGAACCGCCGTCGCAGCGAAACGGGTCAAGGTCACCAACCAAGCAATATCAGGACACAACATCGCTTTGACGCGCGTAGTGGAGACGGCCACAATCACGCGGCGGGAAACGGGGAAACCACCCACACCTGTTCGACTACCGATGAACTCTCTACCTACGCCCGCAGCCGACCACCCTGGCTGACATACGCTGTCGGGATTGGATCCTCTGGTTCGGACGGGGCGGACACGACCGAGCCCACCCCGGGTGTTCGGGGCGGGCTCGATGTGAGGCTTCAGGCTCAGGCGGCCTTCAGGGAGGAGACGAAGGTGTGCCATTCGGGGGAAGCGAAGAAGAGGTGACCCTGTTCGGGCCGCTTGGAGTCCCGCACGTAGGCACCCGAGTCGACGTCAGCCACCTCGACACATTCTTTACCTGTACCGCTATAGCTACTGGTACGCCAGCGCGCCGCCTCGACGCAGTTGTCGCTGTAGGACGACTTCCGGAACACAAGGTCTCCGACCAGGGCTGCCCACCTCAAGCCTCGACTTCACCGTCTACACAAGCTTGACAGACCCTCTGGAACTCAAGGCGGAAACGAAGGTGCTCCACTCAGCAGAGGAGAAGGACAGATATCCCAGTTCAGGCTGTTTGGAATCACGTATACCGCCTTCCCCAGATGTGAAGTGAGTGACCTCCACACAATCTCCGCTCACCTTGGAATAGCTACTCTTGCACCACTGAACTCTCACATCTCACCTCAGCGCATTGTACAGACCAGCTTTGGTCTTCGCGTCCCCATGGGCTTCCATGCGCAGCTTATCCAGTACGCACAGATGCTCCTCCACTTCATGCGGATCGTCCCGAAACAGAACGCTCTTGTGCTGCTCCACATGCACAACACTGAGGGCTCCGACATCAAAGACGGTGAACGGACCGATCTCCATTGCCGCGTGGGCACCCACCTCATAGGGAAGCAGTTGAACAGTGATGTGAGGCTCTGCCATGAGCGCGAGTACGTGTTCGATCTGAGTGCGCATAACAGCCGCCCCTCCCACCAACCGATGGATGGCGGCCTCATCGATGATGACCCAGGTCTGCGAACGATTACTCGACCAAACTCGTTGGCGCTCCTGCCGAACACCGATGAGCCGGTCGATCTCTTCCTGATCGACATCAGCCATGCGGCCAGCAGCCAGAGCCCTTTGATAGTCCTCGGTCTGGAACAACCCGGGGATGTGGATGGCGTCGTAACGCTGGATTTTACGCGCGGCACCCTCCAGGCCGATAAAGGTGCCGTAGTCCCCCTTGATGCCATACCTTTGCCACCAGCCCGACTCCCGTGCGCGTTCGCGCAGTTCCAGGTAGCGGCCGACCTCACCATCCGGAACTTCGTAGTACCGCAACAGGGCCTGAAGGTCCCGACGCCGGGGGATCGCCCCACTTGGGTCCTCCCACCTGGTGATGCTGCTCGGCGCAACATCGATGGCCTTGGCCACCCGATCACGTGGCCTGTCGTTCCGAAGCTTCGCCAGCTCTTGGGCCAGCTGCCAACGCCCCACAGTCGGACTCTTCATGCCTGAAGCGTAACGAGAACAGCCCTATCCACCATCGTTATTTTTTGAAATGCACCTTGCACATGGACTATCCATGATGAACTATGTCACTGCGGGGAGCCACCCACCTCCACAGCGCAACCAGTCGAGGTTGGGCGATCCCTGACACAAAACGGCCCTGGCCGGGTGCTGACACACCTGACCAGGGCCTGAGCCCACAACCTGTTAGGAGCAGGTGAGGACCTAATGCACGAGCGTAGTACCCCTATGCCTCGAACCTCTCGGCGGCCCGAGCTTCGGCGCTACCTCGGTCGTTTCCCCGGCGAACCGGCCTGTGTCAAGGACGCGCGCGACTGGCTGTCCAGGCGCTTGAATCTGACCCACGTGCCCGCGTCCACCACCCACGACGCCCTGCTGATACTGAGCGAGCTCGCCACGAACGCCCTGCTGCACTCCCCCGCCGGAGCACGCGCCAGGGCGTTCTTCGTCTCGGTCTTCGTCTCCAGGAACTGCCTGCGCGTCTCCGTGCACGGCGGCGGTGACACCTGCGTTCCGGTCCTGCGGCCGGTCCAGGCGGATCCGGAGGCCGAGCACGGCCGGGGTCTCTTCCTCGTCGACTCCCTGTCCACCACCTGGGGCGTCGAACCCACCCGCCAAGGCCAAGCCGTCTTCTTCACCCTGGACTGGGACCGGCGAGAACACGGCTCGTTCGGCTCCACCCAACGAACGTCGACCGTCCCTCGGCCCCGCAGGCCCCTGCGCCACCTGGGCGGGTGGTGACCCGTGGCCGGTTACCACCTCTACCCCAGCCAAGAGCTCCAGAAGTTGCGCGCGGACTTTCCCGACCACCTCATCTGCCGGCTCCACGACCATGCGGGACGGCCGATGTTCGTCGCCACCCTGGCCCGCCGCTGCTGCCCCTGCCCCGCCGACCTGGTCACCGCCACCGACCTCGCCGAACTGCGTCGGGCCCTGAGCCCTGAGGGGAGGCGCGCGCAGTGATCATCTTGGACAGGACGCCACGCACCGAGGTCTTCCCCCGTTGGCGAAGCCCCATCGGTCACCCTGGGCACACCACCGTTCCCCGTCCTCGTCCCGTGCCCGAGAGCGGCACGGTACGTCCGAACGGGTTCGCGACGCTGCGTGAGCGGGGCTGGACCATCTGGTTCGGCCGGCACACCCGCCAGTACTGGGCCGCGCACACTCCAAGCATGCGCCTGGTCTACACGGACAGCGCCGAGGAACTGCTCGGCGTGGTCGCCGCAACCTCGACCGCACCACCACGCCACTAGAACCCCGCTGAACCCCGTGGTGCCGCAGCCCTCCCCAGGCTGCGGCGCCCGATTTCATCGAGGCCGATTCCACGTGGAGGAGAGTGGTCCTACGAGGTTTTCGAGAAAGAGCATGGTGGACTGGAGCCCATGAGCGAAGAGAGCGACATCAGCGGCGAGAGGCCCACCCCTCTCACCACGTTAGGAGACTTCTTAGCGGCGGTGGACATCAAACGGCTGGTGCGTGCGTCACGCGAGAACGATGGGGACGAAGTGGAACGGATCCGCAGAAGGTACGTGGACGACTAGACCAGACGTGGCCAAAAACCTTATGGGGCAAGGCTTCCGTGTTATTTTCAAGGCCCAGGATCGTTCCTCCCAGGCCCGAACGGAGAGCCATGGAACTGGAACTGCTCGCCACTGATGACAAGTCGGGTGGTAAGGGCTGTCCCTCCGTCTACGTCACCGACACCGGCGAGTTCGTTGTTCAGGGGACCGGCCTCGCCGAAGCGGACTTCGCGAAGTTGGCCAACCCCCTCCCTGGAGAGACCGCCGTACGCATCTCTCCCAAGGTCGTGTTCGCCGCCCTCGAACGGTATCGGCGGAGGACCGTGTGACCTCCCTGCACATCGCTTCCCGTCCGGTCGAGGAGAGCGAGTTCCATCGTTTCTTCGAGGAATGTCGCTACACCGCCTTTCGGTTGGAAACCCTCCAGGTCTACGACGTCGGCTATGAGCAGGAGGCGTTCCACCGTTTCCTGTCCACCGGAGAGGTGATCACCACCCACTCCCAACAGGAGTGGAACCGTATCGTCGGCGGTAAGCGCAGCTTTCGCCGCGTCCACGTGGTCACCGAACCCCTCACCGACTACCTGCGATTCGAATGTGTGTCGGCCTACCGCGCCAGCGTCCAAGCGGGCGAGGACGTCCGTGTCATACCCACCGAACCGGGATTTTGGCCCGAAGGCATCCCCCGGTTCGACTATTGGCTGTTCGATTCCGAGGTCCTGGTTCGCATGAACTACGAGCCCGACGGGACCATGCTCGCCCCCGAACTGATCTGCGAACCCGAAGAGATCGTGCGAGCCAACGTCATCCGTGACAGAGCCCTGTACATGGCCACGACCTTCCCCGAGTACGAGCAACGCTTCGACGCCGACATGCGACCCCTGTGACCGACACCGACAACCGCAGAACCGTCAACACGGTGCACGGCGCCCCCAAAACCCTCGTTCAGGCGGGGATCGTGCACGGTGATGTGCACATCACCTCGGGCCCGGCCCAGTCCCCGAACGTGCCTCGTCAGCTCCCTTTGCCCACCAACGGTTTCGTGGACCGCAAGGCTCAACTTCGGCGATTGGACGAACTGGCCAGGGATGCGGCCACGAGTGTGCCGATCGTGATCCTGGCCGGCCAACCCGGTGTGGGCAAGAGTGCGTTGGCCGTGCGCTGGGCCCATCACGCACGCCCCCATTTCCCAGACGGCGACCTCTACGTCAACATGCACGGCCATACGTCCGGACCTCGCGCACAAGCCTCCCAAGCCCTCGATACGGTCCTGCGGGCACTGGGGGTCCCCACCGATCGCATCCCCTTGGACGTGGATGCTCGATCGGCCCTCTTCCGCTCCGAGGTGCACGGCAAAAATCTGTTGCTCGTCATCGACGACGTGTTCGACGCGGCCCAGGCTCGTCCTCTCCTGCCCTCATCGCTCGGATGCATGGTCGTGATCACCAGCCGAAGCACGCTGTCCGGGCTGGTGGCACGAGAGGGGGCCCAACGCCTACCCCTGAGCGTGCTACCCCAGTCCGATTCACTGGACCTGCTGCGAAACACGATCGGGGCTCGGGTCGACTCCCAGCCACAGGCGGCCCGGAGCCTGGCCGGCCACTGTGCACACCTGCCTCTGGCTCTGAGGGT
>NZ_ANBD01000085.1 GCF_000341005.1 Nocardiopsis alkaliphila YIM 80379
CCGACCGGATGCCGAACTGAGCGACCTGGTCAACGAACTGGCCGCTGAGGAGTCCCGCCTCGATGCTCTCTCGGAGGAGGACGAGTTGAGTGACCTGCGTGCCGTGATGGCCACCTCCTACCAAGCCCTGGACACCGCCACCGCCCGCTTCTTCCGTCTCCTGGGAGCTCACCCGGGGCCGGACTTCTCCGTGCTCGCGGCGGCGGCGCTCACCGACACCACCCCCGCCGAGGCCGGCCGGATGCTCGACCGCCTGGTCCGGGCCAACCTCGTGGAGCGCCCGCGAACCACCCGATACCGCCTGCACGACCTGGTCCGGCTGTACGCGGTGGAGCGTGTTCGGCTCCAGGACGGGCAGGAGGCCACGGCCAAAGCCGTCGGCCGGGCCGCACGCTGGTACACCCACGCCGCAGCCCGAGCCCAACTGACCGAACACCCACACTTCCCCGTCGTCCCCGGAACCGAACCACCCGAAGGACTACCAGAATTCGCCTCCCTGGAAGAGGCCCTGACCTGGTTCGAGGCCGAACGCGCCAACCTGCTCGCCGTGACGGCGGCGGCCCTGGACCACGGCCACCACGACACCGCCTGGCGCCTGCCGGCGACCGTCTACCCCCTCTTCGAGCTGCACCGCCACTGGCACCAGTGGCGCGACCTGCACTCCCTGGGCCTGCGTGCCGCCGAGAACGCCGCGAACCCCTGGGGCCTGGCCCGCAACCACCTGGGCATGGGCGACGCCCAATGGCTCCTGGGCGACCTGGACGCGGCGGTGCGACACTACGAATCCGCGTTGACCGTCCTCGGCGACATCACCGACCCCTGGGTGGAGGGGTTCGCCTCCCGCCAGCTGGGCGTGGTGCTCTGGCAACGCGGTGAACGTGACGACACCACCATCGAGCACGTCGAGCGGGCCATCGCGCTCTTCCAGGGTTCGGGCGAACGGCGGGGTGAGGCCATGGGTTCGCTCAGTCTGGCCGACTTCCACGCGGACCTGGGTCGATGGGAGAAGGCCCTCGACCACTGCCGGGCCGCCATCGACGTCTTCACCGACATCGGCGCGAAGTGGAGCGTGGCGTGGGCCGGCTGCACCCTGGGGCGCGTCCTGACCGGAATGAACAGGGCCGCCGAAGCGGTACCCGTGTACCGGAGCGCCATCGAAACGTTCACCGAACACCAGGACACCGACAGCCATTCGGTGGCCCTGCTCGGTCTGGGTGAAGCACACGCGGCCCTGGGCGATGTGGCAAAGGCCCGGCAGGCGTGGAACGCCGCGCTGGACCGTCTTCGGGACCACGGCGACCCACGCGTCGCCCGGGTCGAGGAACGCCTGAGCACTCTGGGTTCCTGAAGTGGCGAGCCCGCCTGGGAAGTCCGGGGCGGGCTCGTCGACGCGCTTTCAGGCGGGGGTCAGACCTTGCGCCACTTGGGCACCCACGCACCGTCCTCGACCACGTAGTCGCCGAACAGGGCGGGCGCCTCCTCCTTCAACGTCTGTCCGATGAGGTCGAACAGCAGGCGGATCTCCTCCTCCGCGCCGGGTGCGGTGCGGGCCTCCAAGGCGTGGCGCAGGGTGCGCACGTTGGCCGTCCACACCAGCCCGGTCGCCACGCCCTCGGGGGCGAAGCGCCGCATGAAGGAGGTCTTGTGCTTCTTCTCCGCGAACTTGACGCCCTCGTCGTCCAGCCCGAAGTGCTCGGCCATCCAGTACTGGAACTCCTCCATCTTCTGGAGCATCTCCGTGGCGCGCTCCATCAGCTCCGGGTCCTCTTCGGCCCAGTCGGGGAACCAGAACGGCAGATCGGTCAGGCGCACGAAGCGCAGCGACTCCTGGGAGACGGCCACCCCGGGACGATGCCGAATCAGTTCATGAGTCAGGACACGGCTCACGTTGTGCAGCACGAAGCTGAAGCTGATGTGCTCCAACACCGAGCCGTGCATGCTGGCCAGGAGGTTTCCCAGGTACTGGTCCTGGTCCTTTCGCACCCGGGTGACGTTGGGGTTCAGGCCCGGTTCCCAGGAGCGGTAGCACAGCCGTCCGGCGAACTCGGCGAGGTTCTGCGGATCATTGAGGTGGGCGTCGAGCTCCCCCCGGTCGAACCGCTCGATCCACGCCTGCCCCCCGACCTCCTCGAGGTAGTCGGTGATGGCGTCGTAGTCCACCTGTGGACGTGCGACCAGGCGGACCTGGGGTTCGACCTTCTTCACAGCACCCTCTTCTCGCGACTCCCCGGCCCATGGCACGCCGCAGCGCCGTGACCTGGGGGTCCCGCGGGTCACGGGGCGTGTGTGGGGTTGGGCCGATTGACCTTCCCCGAGCCTACACGCCGGCGGACGGGGACGTGCGGGCCGCGATCCCGTACCCCCGTACGAAAGAAGGGGCCGGGCGTTCGATCGGATTCCTTCGATCGAACGCCC
>NZ_ANBD01000086.1 GCF_000341005.1 Nocardiopsis alkaliphila YIM 80379
GCGGTGGCCGCCCCACTGGCTAGATGCCGTAGAAGTAGCCGGGGGCCACGAAGAGGCCGACGACGATGGCGATGATGCCCCAGAGGAGCTGCCCGCGCAGCACGCCCAGGACGCCGCCGACAATGAGGATGATTCCGAGGATCGTAAGCAAAATACCCATACGCAACCACTAACCGGTAACGAATTGATCAAACACGTCACCGGTAAAGGTTTTGTAGAAAACCTTTACGTCGCAGGTGAAGGGGGGTATACGCGCAACGATTCTCACATGCGTCCCTCTCGTCTCAGCCTCGGGCGAGCTCCAAGACCTTGGCGACGATGCCTTCACCGACGGTCGCGGTGAGAATCGACTCCGGGTGGAACTGGACCGCGTACCACCGCGCCGCCGGGTCCTCGATCGCCATGACGACCCGCTCCTGGTCCGGTTCCTCGTCCAGGACGGCGGTCACCTCGAAGCCCTTCACCGCCTCGGGCACGGTGTAGGTCGAGTGGTAACGCGCGGCCTGGAAGTGGCCCTGTTCACCTTGGCCTTCCAGCAGCCGTCCGCCCAGCACCCGGACCCCTCCAGGCTTGCCGTGCACGGGATGGTCCAGGGTGCGCAACTCGCCGCCGGCGTGCTCGACCATGCCCTGGAGCCCCAGGCACACCCCGAACACCGGAAGGTCACGGGCGGCCAAGGCGTCCAGCAGGTCGGCCATCGCGAAGTCCCGGGGCAACCCCGGTCCAGGTGAAAGGACCACCAGGTCGGGTTCCCATCGGTCCAACAGGGCGTGGTCGAACCCGTAACGGATGGTGGTGACCTTTGCGCCGTGCCGGCGCACGTAGTCGGCCAGGGTGTTGACGAAGGAGTCCTCGTGGTCCACCAGCAACACCCTCATGCCCTCACCGGGCAGCGGGGTCGGGGCGGCCTCTTCCACGCTCTCCTGGGGATCGCCCTCTTCGACCCGCCGTTCCCGAGCGCCCTGTTCCTCGCCCAGGGCCAGGGTCTCCAAGAGCGCGCGGGCCTTGAGGAAGGTCTCGCGTTCCTCGGCCTCGGGGTCGGAGTCATAGAGCAGGGTGGCTCCCGCTCGCACCGCGGCCACGCCATCACGGATGTGGGCGGTACGCAGGGTCAATCCGGTGTTCATCGACCCGTCGAAGTTGAGCACGCCGACGGCGCCGCCGTACCAGCGCCGAGGGCTGGTCTCGTGCTGCTCGATGAAGCGCATCGCCCAGGTCTTGGGCGCGCCCGTCACGGTGACCGCCCACATGTGGGTGAGGAAGGCGTCCAGGGCGTCGAACTCGCTGCGCAGCGTGCCCTCGATGTGGTCGACGGTGTGGATGAGGCGCGAGTACATCTCGATCTGTCGGCGGCCGATGACGCGGACGGTGCCGGGTTCGCACACCCGGGACTTGTCGTTGCGGTCCACGTCGGTGCACATGGTGAGCTCGGACTTCTCCTTGACCGAGGAGAGCAGCTCCTGGATGTTCTCGGCGTCGCCCAAGGCGTCCTCGCCGCGTCGGATGGTGCCGGAGATGGGACAGGTCTCCACCCGTTGCCCCGTTCCGGGTTCACCGCTGACCCTCACGAACATCTCCGGGGAAGCGCCCACCAGGTACTCACCCTCGCCGAGGTTGAAGAAGAACTCGTAGGGGGCGGGGTTGCGTTCGCGCAGGAGTTCATAGAAGCGGGCCGGGGAGGAACAACGCGCGTAGGTGCGGTGGCCGGGGACTACCTCGAACAGGTCGCCACGACGGAAGCGCTTCTTGGCCTCGGCCACGATCCGCGCGTAGGAGCCGGGTTCGGGACCGGCGGGGACCTCGGTGGCGACCACGGGCGGGGTGGGTGCGGTTTGCCTGGGCAACCCCTCGGTGGTGGCCTCGGGCCGATCACCGGTGGCGGGAACGGTGAACTCGTAGGTGTAGCGCACACAGGTCTCGCGCTTGCGGTCGCGGACGACGATGGCGTCGGGCAGGTGCAGGACCAGATCACGGTCGCTCGGATCACGCTCGATGTGCCGTTCGACGTGCTCGAACTGGAAGGCGAGGTCGTACCCGAAGGCGCCGTACAGACCCAGGTTGGGGTCCTCGGGGCTGCGCAGGGCGGCCAGGAGGGCACGCAGGGCGGTGAAGACGCTGGGACGGCGACTGCGTTCCTCCTCGGTGAAGAACGCGTCGGGGTCGGGCTCGGGGACGGTCACGGTGACATGGTCCGCGCCGGTGTCGGTGATCCGCCCGGCGGTGGCCAGTGCCTCGACCAGGACCGGGAGGAGGACGCGTCCACGCTCGTTGAGGACGGTGGCGGTGACCTCTCGGCCCCGGGTGGCGATCTCCAGGCAAGGGTCGACGTAGCCCAGGTGCCAGCGGTCGTAGCGGCCGGGGTACTCCATCCCCGAGGAGAGCACCCCGCCGCGACGGTATTCGACGGCGGTGACGAGTTCGGTGAGGACCTCGGGGTCACAGGGGGTGGCGCTGCGGTGGACGGTCACGCCACCGGGGGTGCGATAGGTGCTGGTCTGGGCGTCACTGGGCTTCACGGCCGGTCCTTCGGGGCGCATCTGACGGTCGGGTGGTCATCACCGGCCGGGGGCTGCTCCGAAAGCACGAAACGACCGCCGGTCCGGGCGGTCGCTGTTCGGGTACGCGAACTGATCGGGGCGCCGCCTAGGTGCGGCGCCACCACTGTCCGTTGGTGGGATCGATTCGCATAGGGGTGAGTGTAGTCGGTACGGAGAGTGCGTGGGTCCCTGACTCGGAAAACCCTCCGTGGCCGGCTCTGAAGCGTGGTGACCACCCCCGTCGGGGGCCGTCCCGGGGTGGAGGAGTGGCCCCGGCCGAGGGCGGGGCCACACCCGAACACCACTCCGGGCTCAGGTGCCCTTGACGGAGACGCATTCGTCCATTTCACGAGCGTCTTCGAGGTCGTAGGCGTCCTGCTTGCCGCCCTTGGGCCGTTCGCCTTCGGGTAGTTCGTCACCGAAGGCCGGTGTGAAGGTGATCTGGTCCTCCAGGCAGTGCGCCGGCGCCACTGCTCGGTACCACGCCGGCCAAGCCTCCAGTTCGTCCGTGCCGACGTCGTAGAAGGCCACCTCGCCGAGGTGGGAGACGACGATACGGGTGGAGACCGGCTCTCCTGGACGGGCGACGGGGTGCACGATGGTGAACTCGGTGGTCACCGACAGGTAGTCCTGGTCGTACTCGTCCGTACTCTCCTGGGCCCACATCCGACCGTTCACTCGGACCTGGTCACCGATGGGTTCGGCGGTCCCGGGGGTGAGGTTGTAGTTCAGGGAGCGGGCGTTGAGTTCGGGGTCGGGGTTGTCGAACTCTTCCAGGTACCAGTCGAGCGCCTGGCCTTCGAGCAGTTCCACGAACGCGCCGTTGTCCTCCTTGAAGACCGCGTCCTGGTTCAGGTAGGTGGCGTCCAAGAACTCCTGGGTCCGCTCGTAGGCGTCGGCGACCTGATCGGCGTCGTAGGGCCCGACCGCCTCGGCCTCGGGGGGGTCGGGGAAGCCCACCCCGTACTCCTCGGCCGGACTACCGGCGAAGGGGGCGTCCCGGTCGACCTCATCGTAGGGGTTGAGCGAGTCGATGGGGGCGCTCGCGGAGCCGGCGAGGTCTTCAAGGGTGTCGGGCACGAGGGCGCACCCGGTGAGGGTGAGGGTCAGCAGGACGGCCATTCCGGGGATAGCGGAGGCGCGTGTGATCATGAGGGATGCTTTCGTTCACTTATGTCCACTTTGGGGCAAAAGTGAACCTAGCCAGGCCGAAGCCGTCTCCACCACCGGATTTCGGGCACGCTTGGATCACGTTCCCCCCCGCTCAACGCCGCGAAGGAGCAACGCGTGTCCGTTGGACAGCCCCCACTGCCCCGACCGGTCACCGGTGTGTTCGTCCGACAGATCATCCAGACCGCCTGTCCGGGGCATTTCGCCGTGGTGTGGCTGGACGCCCTACCCCCGCCCGAAGGTGTCTCGGCTCACGAGGCCGTGGAGTTCGTCGACGCTCTGCCCACCCAGTGCCACGAAGTCCGCCGGCGTGCCAAGGCCCCCCTCCCCGCCGAGTTCGTCACGGCGTTGGAGAACGGATTCCGGCAGGGATGGCGGCTGCGTGGAGACGGGACACCCCCGTACACCGTGCGCGTCCTGTTGCGTGACGCCCTGTGGCACGACGTCGACTCCAACCGGTCGGGGTTCGAGCAGGCGGGGCGGATCGCCGCCGGTGAGGTCCTGGAGTGTGTCCGCCAAGGGCGGGCGCCTCGTCAGGTGGGACGTGGTTCCCGCCCCGAACGTCCCATCCCACCCATGCCGCGCCTTCGCTGACCCCGCCGGGAGGTCTTCAGCGCACCGAGGGGGAACCGCAGCACTTCTTGTACTTGCGCCTTGAACCGCACCAGCAGGGCCGGTTGCGCTCCGGTGGCCAGGTCACGAGCCGAGGTGAGTCCACGGGCAGGGTCAGCGCCCACGCGCGTCGGGCGTCCTCGGCCCGCGAGTCGAGCCCGTGCGCCGATGCGTGGGCGGCGATCTCCTCCGGATCGGCCAGCACCAGAATCAGGCGTTCCTCGGGCCCTCCCCTGAGTTCGCGCTCGACCTCGTGGTAGTGCTCCTGGTCCCGCCCGGTGAGTTCCACCCGTATGGGGGCCTCGCTCGCGGCGCCGACTCCACCGGTTCGTTCGTCGAGCAGCCCCATCTCCTCCTCCAGGGAGGGACGTGCCTGCTCCGCCTCCCACACCGCCCGGTCGTGTTCGTCGGCGGGAAGACCGAGCCGTTCTCGTGTCCGGGCTCGTCCCATCAGTGGCAACAGGCCCACCGGGTCCATGCCTTCCAGCAGTTCCACCGGCTGGGCGAGGATGCTACGGCAGGCGACGTTGTAGCAGTACAGGGCACGGTCCAGGTCCCCGGCCTCGGCGAACTCGTCGGCGAGTACCGCCGCCATCGGCCGTCCCAGCACCCCGGGGCGCATGAGTTCATCGATGAGCCGCTCCGCCTCCCGTTCCCGCCCCTGTTCCCTGAGCATTTCCGCGAGCATGTGGGTGGCGTACTGGCGGTAGTCGGGTTCAGGGGCGTGTTCGCGCAACAGGTCCAGGACCTGTCGGGCCAGAGCAGGGCGACTTTGGCGCAGCTCGGCCGCGGCGTTCAGGAGGATGTCCCCTGTCGCGTCGGGGGTCTGGGCCAGATCATCGAGGAGGTGCTGGGGCAGGTCCAGGTTCAGGATCGCCGCCACCAGCTCGGGCGGGAGCGGGGCCGAGTAGGCGGGTTCGGGTTCGGTCATTCCCTCAGGCTAGTGGGCCGGCCGGCAACGTTGCCGGTGTGACCAGTGGGTTCTCATCCCGGATGATCTTGCTCCCCGCGCCGGCTTGGGCGCCTTCGGCTTTCGTGGTTTTTGGGAGGTGTCCGCTTGTGGGTGCTCTGGTGGTGGGGCCAGGGGTTGGGGG
>NZ_ANBD01000087.1 GCF_000341005.1 Nocardiopsis alkaliphila YIM 80379
GAGGTGTGGTCGGGGGCCTTGAGGCCCCTCGGGCCTCGGGTCCCGGGCTTGGCCCGGTCCCTTCGGGCCCCGGGCTTCGCCCGGAACCCCTTTCCGGCCGTTGGGCGGCCGGATGCCTGCCCGACCCTCTGGTGGGAATCGGTGGGCGCGTCCCCGTGGGCGTCGGCAAAGCAACGAAGGGCCCGGGGCGGTGGTCGCGGGGCCGGGCGCGTCCCTGCGGTGGCCGGCTCTGGCCCGGCACGTCTGCCCCTGGTCCGGTACGGGCCGATTCCGCCCCTACCCCTGACCTGGCTCTCACCCCACCCTGTCTCCAACCCCGTCTGACCTGGCCCTCACCCCGCCTGCCGGTGTGTCCTTAACCCGAATCCGGATCCGGAATCAATCGAGGGTGCCACCAGGACCACATTCAGGCCCTGACCATGGCCCTGGTGACACCCTCGTTTTCCCACCCCTTCCCGACCAGGTGACCGAAACCGGCGGTGAGGGGTGAGCCACAGGCCACAGCCCAAGGCCCCGATTCCCCTGGGTACCCCACACCCGAAAACACGGTTACGCGCCACCCGCAACACGGGCAAGAAATCGATCTTGCTCCCAGAGCCAAAGAAAACGTTTTCCGTGACCCTGGGAGCAAGATCACGAACGAAACAGGCCCGAATCAGGGCCGCCGGACCGGTGGGCCTTCCCCCACCCGGTCCGAAACCCGGTGCGGGCACTTCGTTGCTTTGCCGACGCCCACGGGGACGCGCCCACCGATTCCCA